>JAZRAH010000047.1:0-2525 GCA_045634505.1 Elusimicrobiaceae bacterium | reverse complement strand
CTCATTGTCTGCACCTCCCTCTGTGCCTTCGTTTTTTTCGTTCTGCGGGGTTTTCTCGCTCTCGGCGGGTTTTCCCTCGTCTATTGAGTTATAACCGCGTGGGCGGGCGTCTCCGCCTTCCACGGGCGGCTTGCCGAACATTTCGCGCACTTCGTTTACACTCCAAACGCCCATAGCGTTAGTCGCGCCCAAAAGTGATATTTTTTCGGTAGTGCTCATAAGTTCAATTTTATTCGGGTAAAATATAATTTCGTCCCCGTGCGATTTTTGCCATTTTTTAAAGGCCGTTTTCGTGAACGCTTGCCCGAGGCTTATAACTCCGCTTTCAATACAACGCTCGTAAAATGCCTCCTTTTGTGCGGTCGTAAAATCGCCCGAGAGCATAGCAAGGCTAACGCCCGTAACGCGTACAATTCTTTTTTCAAAGTGCGAAATTGTCTTTTCGTCAACCATTTTGAGGCTTCGTTGTACGTTTTCCCACTCCGCGCCGTTATCGAGCACCGCAACGCCGTTTTTATTTGTGCGCAAATCATTAATAAAATCGTCGCGAATTTTCTGTACTTTTTCGGGCTCTTCTCCGTATGCGTTAACTTTTAAAATACCGTCAAAATAGCACGCGCACTTTGCCGCCTCCGCTATGCTTTCGCAAATTGTGCGGTATGCCTGCAAAGCGTCGAGAATTTCTCGGCTTTCGTTTTTGGAATACTTGCCGCCGCCGTCGTATGTGTCGTCCTCGTAATGCTTGCGCCAATGTATGATCTCGGAATATTTAAAAATAACCTCGTCGCGCCCGTCGAATTTAAAGCCGATAAAGAGTTCGCCCGTTTTTTCGTCCTCGTAATAGCACCACCGCTTCGGCTGTATGATATAAGCACCCGTATAATGTTTATAGCCGCCCTTCGTCCAAAAATAGTCGAGATATATAAACGTGTTTTCGTTTACTTCGCGGAGGAAAGCCGCCTTATAAAGAAAATCGCTCAATATCATATACGGGTTAGGCTCGCGCAAAACTCGCGCTATGCTGCTATCGTCTATTCGCGTTTGTGTCGCGGCCTCTTTCCTTATGTGTCGCGGATCAAGTTTACTAATAAAATCCGCTTTTAAGCGTATCGACTCGAGCACTAATTCCGAAACAAGCATATTGTCCCCGAAAGCCGTAAATTTCGGCTCGTACCCGCTCCACGTCACCGCGGTTTTCATTTTCTTACTTTTCTTTTGGCCTCCGTCGCCGAATAAACGGCCGAAAAAGTTCTTATTGTCTGCCACTTTATCACCTCACATATTGCATATATTGCATTTCGTTTTTTTCAAGTGTCGCGTATAAAATTATTAAGCAAACCGTGCCGTCGATTTTTCGCGCGTAATCTCCCGCGATCTTCTCGGGCATTATTCGGTCGTTCATTATTTTTGCGCTTGTGTTTGAAAAACACATTTTGTCCACGGGGTTTTCTCCGTAATTTATCAAGCGCGCCTGCAGGTCGCGTTCTACCATTTTCATAGGAAAAGATAAAACTTTCGGGTTTTGATCTATGCGCATTGTTTCCATTCCGTACCCGTTCTTTTTGCTCATTTTCAAAAGGAAAACGTCGCTGTGCCAACGGTCGTATCCCGTGCACATTACGCGCACGTTGTATTTTGTTTGCAAAGAGAAAAGCCAATCGGCCAAGCGCGTTTGGTCCACTTTGTTTCCGCTGCAAACTGTTATATACGGCTCGCCGTCCGCGGGGTTTATTTCCTTGCTCCACGTTGTATAGGCTGCGCCGTTGTCGCGGTCGTTGAGCTTGCTTTCGGGAATAAAATATTTCGTGTAAATGTATCTTGTCGGATCGTCTTTTTTCATAAAAAGGACCTTCGCAACCGTTAAGTCGCCGCAATCCGATAAATCAACCGCGGCGAGCGCAAATCGGCCGCGCCAATCTTCAAGGCGTTTAACTTCCTGCGGGTAGTCGTAGTCGTCGCGCGAAAGCCACGCCTGCGCGTTTGAAACTTTTATATTGCAATCCTTCGTTAAAAAGTGCATTCGGCTTTCCTTGTCGAGCTGCGCTTTTATGCGGCTTTGCTCCAAAAAGTCCCACTTCTTAACGCCGTATATAAGAGACGGGTTAGACTTTTGCAAAACGTTTATATCGCCCCACACTTCCGCCTCGTCGTCCTGCTCATATAAAAACGGGATATAATGCGGGTTGTCGATCTCGCCCGCGAGCCATTTATTCGCGTAATCTAATTTTTTATCAAAATAGCCGCCGTTTACAAAGCCATTTGTCGAGACGGTGAAAAGCAAATGGTTGTCCTGCGTACTCATTGAACGCTCGCCCGCCTCCGCAAGCTCCGCGTCCTTTCCTTCGTGCGCTTCGTCGTGAACGAATTTAATAAAGTTGTCGCCGTCCTTGTTTTCCGTTTTGTCGCTCATTCTCAAAACCTTAATATCGAAAGCGTCGTTTCTTATCTCGGTTAAGTTTTGGCTTGTAATTTCGTTTTTGGCGTCGAGGCGTTTTCTCATTCCCGCAACCTCGGACCAAATATAA
>JAZRAH010000046.1:0-10439 GCA_045634505.1 Elusimicrobiaceae bacterium | reverse complement strand
TGCCTTTGTGTTTACCCCATTTAATAATGTCTAAACTTCCACATTTATGGCATACTTTTTTATCATATTCGGCTCCCAAAAATAATATTAAATCATTTCTAGGACGGTATTACCCAGATTTTTGTCTATTAGGCCTAATTTTTAGTTTCAATTGGTTTGCCAGGAATATGTATGCAAAAACGGCTTTTTATGCCAAGCCTAAACGAGTAACCTAACATAAACAGCCGCGGTTTGCCACCGTATGACAAACACTTGGCACAATGCAAACGGGTAATTAGGCCGTCCGCATTGCGCCCGATAACAGCTGTTTTTGGACTCGTTTAGGGCCTTTAATTCCTTAAAGGCTACCTGTATTCTGCATACAGCTCCAAAAACAAATCAAATTGTATCTATAGTATAATAAAAAAGCGTACATTTTACAATGTACGCTGGGGGTAGTTACTGGTTATCAATCGTAAGTAGGGGTTTGTTTTTCCAACCTGTTTTGTCAAAGTGCCACCACTCCGTGCGGGTGTAGGTAAATCCGGCCGCGGTCATAATTTTTTTGAGCGTTTCGCGCCGGGCAAGCACGCCCGCGGGTAATTTGGGGTAGTCCATATGGGCTTTTGGGGTAAAGTTATCAAAATCCGTGGGCATAGGCAGCGGGGTGCCGTTAAAATCGCACGGGGTTAAATCAATGGACATCCCGCGGCTGTGGCGCGAGCCCCTTTTCGGCGGGGCCACATAATTAGGATTGGGCTTGGCGGCCCATAATTTCTGTTGGGCGGGGGCCGGGCGGTAGCAATCCCATAAGCAAAATGTAAAGGGTTCTTTTTCTTGGGCAGCTAGTTGCACGGCTTTTTTAAGGCCGTCTATAGCGTCCTGATGTAAATAACATTGGGCGTCGGGCGCGTAAATGGGTTTGCCGGTAAAATTGTTCGGGGTGGCATAGCGCAAACTGACAAAAACGGGCAAGTCTTCCACCGTTTGCACGTTTACTAAGTGGGCCTCCTCTAAAGGCCCCGCCGCCAAAGGCAGCGCACATACAAGTAAGAAAAGTACGTGTTTCATACTTTTATTATATAATAAATATATGAATAATCCCTTTAAAAGCGGTTTTGCGGTACTGGCCGGGCTGCCCAATGCGGGTAAGTCCACCTTGTTAAACCAAGTGGCGGGCGGGCTGCTCAGTGCCGTTACGCATAAACCCCAAACCACGCGCCAAAACATTTTGGCGATTGCAGAGGGGGAAAACTACCAGGCGGTATTTGTAGATACCCCCGGTTTTTTAACCCCTAAATACAAATTACAGCAAACCATGGCCGATTGTGTGGACCGTGCCGTGCAGGAAGAGGCGGATGTGGTTTTGTTTTTGTTGGATGCTACCGCAAATTACGCCGACAACGCCAAACTGGTTGCCAAACTTAAAAAGGTGTTTTGCCCCATTTTACTGGTGCTAAATAAAATAGATTTAGTTAAAGACCCTTCTGTTTTAAAATCCTTAGAAGAACAAGTTAAAAAAGAGTTGCCCATTAAGCAGACGTTTTGTATTTCGGCCGCCCAAGGCACGGGGATAGATGCGCTCAAACAAGCCGTGGTGGCGGCGTTGCCCGTCAGCCCGGCGTATTTTCCGGCGGGACAATGGACGGACCGCTGGGAACGCTTTTACGCGGCCGAGTTTATCCGCGAACAAATCTTTTTACTCTACCAACAGGAAATCCCGTACAGCACGTACGTGGAAGTAGAAAAATTTACCGAAAATTTAGGCGATAAAAATTTTATTCGCGCCAATATCCACGTGGAACGCGAAAGCCAAAAGCCCATCATCATCGGCAAAGGCGGCAGTATGATTGCCAAACTGCGCGAGCGCAGCCAAAAGCGCATTGAAGAATTTTTAGGACGCAAATATCGCGTGGAATTAAACGTAGTGGTATCGCCCGATTGGCGGAATAATCCCGCGTTATTAGAGCAATTTGGTTATATTCAAAAGGACATTCGTCCGTAGGAGGTATAATAGACTAACGCATTTTGCGCGCAATATAATTTGAACTGTTTTTGGAACTGTATGAGAGATACAGTGTATACTACGTGAGTAGTATTTTCAAAGGGCCAAAACAGCCTAATTAGGTACAAAGAAGCGGCGTCGAAAACCGATTTATTGTGCCGAGTGTTTGCCGCTACGGCGGCAAACTACGGCTGTTGTATTGGGCTACCCTTTGAAGGCTCAGTGTAACCAGCCGTTTTTGTTTATAGTGGGCCCGGCCATCCTAAAAAAGAGGAAAAAACAATGAAACAATTACATGCCCGGCGGGGTCATACGCAAAAATTCACACAAACAGGGCGGAATATCGTATTCACTTCCCCCCTAGCGGGATGCTTAACGCACACTGCCATTTGCACTGCCCCCCTTGCGGGGGAAGTACGGCGTAGCCGGGTAGGGGGGTTATCAAAAAGCATTGCCGCTTTGGAAGATGTCCGCAGACCGGGTGAGGGGGTATTAAAAAGGAAAACCTTATGTTGCACCCCCTCACCACGGTGCTGGCGCACTCGTCCTCTCCCGCAAGGGGCGAGGGGAACGGCCCACGGTTTTACGCTCATTGAGCTGCTTGTGGTGGTACTTATTATTGGTATTTTGGCAGCGGTGGCGCTGCCGCAATATCAAAAAGCCGTACTTAAAAGCCGTGCTGCCACGCAAATAGCATTGTTGGACTCATTATATCCGGCTATTGCGACCTGTTATTTAGAAACACATGATATTACTAAATGCCGCCCCCAAGATTTGGATGTTGAAGGCCCAAGCCAGATTGCAGGGTTATATGATTCCGCATTTATTGGCTCTAATACTTATAACATTGATGATACGCCCGAACCTGTCCTCTATGTTCTCAACGGGTGTCCCCCCGGGAGTGAAAACGGAGATTTAACCCTTGTAAAAAGCCGATTTGGTGTAGCTTGTATGGTGGATGCGGCACCCGACACACAGGCCACTCTTATAGACGAATGCAAAAAGTTAGGATTTACAAATGCTTGCAATCCTATTTTTGACGGTTGGGATAATCTAATGTTTTGTCATTAACTATGGCTTAATGTCGGCATTTGCCTAGTTAAGTAAAAGAGTTACTACTAAACGTTTCGTGAGAGCCGCTGTGCAATTTTATCCAGCACGGCGGTTAATTTTTTGTATTGCTCCACGCCCTCTGTATCTACAAATGGGAAACACGAAATGCGCAAACTATCTTGTGCCACGGTGCGGTATTTTTTGAGCCCGTCCATCAGGTTTTGTTTGCCCGTAGCGCGTAAAATTTCTGCTATTTTTTCGCCCGAGATTTTAGGGTTTACAATTTCTAGTGTTACGGTTGTAAAAGAGCGATGTCCCTCGTTGGAAATTAAGGGTTTGATCCAGGTGGATTTTTGCGCCCAACTCACTAAATAATCTGCATGTGCGCGGCACAAATTTTCCATGGCTGCTACACCGCCGTGAGCTAGCATCCATTTGCAGGCCTCGTTGGCCATCCATATATTAATGGTGGAGGGGGTGTTGAGCGTTTGCGCTTTATCCGCGAAGGGAATGGCGTTCTTTAAATTCAAAAAATACGGCATTTGGCGCGTGTTTTGCAAGGCGCGTGCTACCGCGCGGGGGCTAAGTACTATACAGCACGTACCGCCGCCGGCGCCTAAACATTTTTGCAAGCCAAAGAGCATGACATCGTAAGCATCTGCCGGCAAATTACGTCCTGCCGCGCATGACGTGGTATCCCACGCTACCAGCGTGTTTTCACCACGGGTTTGCCACACAGTTTGCAAATACGCATCGGTTAATTGAACGCCGGTGGAAGTTTCATTTGGGGTTAGCAAAACCAGGCTGGCTGAAGTATCGGGTAAACCAGTTGGCAGAAAATTTTGATCAGCCGTTACAAATTGGTGCGAGATCCTTGGCAAACATCCGGCTACATCTTGACACCATAAGTGGCTAAAGGCGCCCAGGTCGACGCCAGAAACAGACTCTTGCGCTAAGCTCCACACCACCGCATCCATGGCTGCAGTTGCTCCACCCGGGAAAAAGAACAAAGTGTAATCGGCCGGGATATGCAACAGCGCGCGTAAATTATTTTCCGCTTGCTTGTATAATCCGTCATAAGACATATCGGCCGCCCGGTGGCTGCGTTCAAAAAAAGTTTCGTACAAACGGGCGTTGCGCACAGCCGGAAGGCCTTGCCCTGGTCCGCAGGAAAAAGAAGATGTGGGGAGTTCGTTCGGATCAAAAATCAAATCGTTGGTATTCATTTTTTCTTTTGTAGATGTTGTTTAATATAGGTGTTTACCGCATCTAACTCCGGTTTTAAGTATTTGCCCGTGTAAGATTTTTTGCAGGCAGCCACTTGCGCGGGGGTTCCTTCGCATACAATTTGACCGCCTTTGTCGCCGCCTTCGGGGCCGAGATCAATGAGCCAATCTGCTGTTTTAATTACGTCCAAATTATGTTCAATAATCAGCACGGTGTTTCCTCGGTCGGCCAGGCCGTGCAAAACGTGTAGCAACTTATCAATATCGGCAAAGTGCAGGCCGGTGGTGGGCTCGTCCAAAATATAGAGCGTGTTGCCGGTGCCTTTGCGGGAAAGTTCGTCGGCTAGTTTGACGCGCTGGGCTTCGCCCCCGGAGAGCGTGGTGGCCGCTTGGCCCAGTTTAATGTATCCCAATCCCACGTCGTTAAGGGTTTGCAAATAGCGTTTGATTTTGGGAATGGCACTAAAAAATTCAAGTGCCTGCGACACGCTTAAATCCAGTACCTCGGCAATGTTTTTGCCTTTGAATTTTACTTCCAGTGTGTCCTCATTAAAACGGTTGCCGTTACATTCCTCGCACTTGACGTAAATATCGGGCAGAAATTGCATTTGGATTTTTAAAATACCGTCGCCCTGGCATTTTTCGCACCGTCCGCCCTTGACGTTGAACGAAAAACGGCCCGGTTTGTAGCCGCGGCGTTTGGCTTCGGGCATTTGGGCAAACAAATCGCGGATGTGCGAAAACACCCCCGTGTACGTGGCCGGGTTACTGTGCGGCGTTTTGCCAATGGGGCTTTGATCTACGATAATGACTTTATCAATGTTATCTAGGCCTTTGATGATTTCGTGTTCGCCGGGAACGTCTTTGGCCCCGTAAAATTTGCGGGCTAAGGCTTTGTATAAGATGTTGTGTACGAGCGTACTCTTGCCCGAGCCGGACACCCCGGTTACACACACCAGTTTGCCTAGCGGGATTTTAACATCAATGTTTTTGAGGTTAAATTGGCGCGCCCCGTGAATGGTTAAAAATTTGCCGTTGCCTTTGCGCAGTTGTGCGCGCGGTAAGATAAGTTTACGCCCGTTTAAATAAGAGGCCGTGAGGGAGTTTTTGTCTTTTAAGAACTCCTTGGTGGGGGCACTGGCTACAATTTGGCCGCCGTTTTCGCCGGCGGCAGGGCCCAGTTCCACTACGTAATCACTGGCTAAAATGGTGTCTTTGTCGTGCTCTACAATAATGAGGGTATTGTCCAGGTCGCGCAGGTTTTTAAGGGTCTCAATCAGGCGGTCGTTATCGCGCGAATGAAGGCCGATGGTGGGCTCGTCTAACACGTACAGTACGCCCGTAAGGCCCGAGCCAATTTGCGTAGCCAGGTGGATACGTTGCGCCTCTCCGCCCGAGAGCGTTTGGCTTTTGCGGTTTAAGGTTAAGTAAGAAAGGCCCACGCTGTTTAAAAAGTTTAGGCGTGCGTTAATTTCTTTGAGCACATCTTTGGCGATAATTTTTTCCTTCTCGGTTAGTTGCAAATGGGCAAAAAAATCTTTGGCGGCTGACACCTGCATGGCGGAAATTTCGTAAATGTTTTTGCCGTTTATTTTGACGGAAAGAGCCTCGGGTTTTAAGCGTTTGCCTTGGCAGACGGGGCACTCCACTTCGCGCATAAAACGCTGGGTAACTTCTTCTTTGACAAAATCGCTCTCGCTTTCGGCCACGCGGCGTTTTAGGTTGGTAATGACGCCCTCAAATTCCTGTTCCCCGCCGGAAATAATGGACGTGTACGTAGCCCCGCCTGTGCCGTAGAGCAGTAAATCGCGCTGCGCTTTGGGCAATTTGTTCCACGGCGTAGTCATGGAAATATGGTTTTGGCGGCAGACTTGTTTTAAAATATCGTAATAGTAGCCGCTCCAGGAGCTTTTCCACCGGTGGGTGCGGGTGGTAACCGGGTTTTCCCAGGCGTCAATGGCACCCTCGTTAATTGTAAGGGTGGGGTTGGGGACCACCAGGGCTTCATCTACCTCAATTTTAACCCCTAGCCCGTTACACTCCGGGCACGCCCCGTAGGGGGAATTGAACGAGAATAAACGCGGCTCTAACTCGCTAAACCCAATGCCGCAGTGCGCGCAGGCGTTGGATTCGCTATAGGTAAATTCTTGCGGGGTTTTACCCTCCGTTTCTACAATGTGCACCAGACCCTTGGCGTAGCGCAGGGCACTCTCCAAACTTTCTACCAATCGTTCGCGGTCAAATTCTTCCACAAAAATTTCGTCGGTTACCAGTTCAATGGTGTGCTTTTTGTAGCGTTCTAACGCGGGGATATTGTCTAAAGTAACTACGGTCCCGTTGACGCGGGCTTTGACGTAGCCCTCTTTCTTAAACTTTTTAAAAAGTTCCTCATACGTGCCTTGCCGCCCGCGGATAACGGGGGCTAAAATATAGACGGTGCGTTCGTTAAATTTGCTTAAAATATCTTGCGCAATGCCTTGCACGCTCCAGGCTTCTACCTTGCGCCCGCACTGGGGACAATAGCGTTGCCCTACGCGGGCAAACAGCAAACGTAAATAGTCGTAAATTTCCGTTACGGTGGCTACGGTAGAGCGCGGGTTTTTGGAGGGGTTGCGCTGTTCAATAGAAATGGCGGGGGAAAGCCCTTCAATGTGCTCTACGTCCGGTTTTTCCATCAGTTCCAAAAACTGCCGTGCATAGGCGGACATGCTTTCCACGTAGCGGCGTTGTCCCTCGGCGTAAATAGTGTCAAACGCTAGCGAGCTCTTGCCCGAGCCCGAAAGCCCCGTTACTACCACCATTTTATCTTTCGGAATTTCTACGGAAATGTTTTTTAAATTGTGCCCTTTGGCACCGATTACTTTAATGGACTTCATGGTCAAACCTCACAGCGGCTTTTGTGCCCCGATAACTTAAATATATTATATAATTTATTTAACTTACTCTTGGAGCGTGCGTGTGAAAAAACCGCTTAAATACCTGCTTTATGGCCTGGGGATGCTGTTATCCGTAGGCATTTTGGCTGTGATGATTTATCACGCCAAGGATAGCTTTATTAAAATTTGGCAGGGGGTACGGACAAAATACCTGTTTATGTCTTTGTTTTCCTCGGTGCTGATTTATGTAGCTATGGGGATGAGTTTGTACGAGATGCTACGCATTATGGGGCGGCGTATTAGCAAAAGTGCCGCTATTGGGATTGCACTGGTTTCTACAACGGTAAACTACTTGGTTTCGTCCCTGGGGGCCAGCGGATTTGCTTTGCGTGCCCACCTTTTAAACCGCCGGCGCATCCCGTTTGGTATGTGCGTAACGGCCAGTATTGTAATCACGGTGCTGTTGTATTTTGTATTGGCGGTGATTATTTTGCAAGGGTCTATTTTGATGTTGTTTAACTCGTCCGCCACCAAATGGCAATTGGCTGAGAATTTTGGCTTGATTGCCGGGATGTGTTTGGTGTGCGCGCTGATTACCGCTTTCTTATTTAATGATGAGTGGCGTTCCAAGTGGCTGCGTAAAGCGTTTCGGTTACTGAACAAAGTGCTTTTCCACGGGTTCCGTGCGCTTATCCCCAAAGACCGCTACAGCGATTTTGCCGCCCAACTAGATGAGGGCATTGACCTTATCCACAAAAAAAGACGCAAACTTACCTGCGCGATTGTGTATGTGTGTGCCGACTGGTTCTTTACCATTATGGTACTGTATTTTGCGTTCCGGGCCGTGGGGGTGATGATTTCCCCCGGCGTACTGGTAGCCGGGTTTGCGGTGGGGATGGCTACGACGCTTATTCCCATTTTACCGAGCGGACTGGGCGCCATGGAGCTTGCCATGACCGCCGTTTTTAACCAAATGGGCATTAACTGGGATGCCGCACTGATGGCTACGCTTATTTACCGCGTGGTATATTACGTCATCCCGGGGATTGTGAGCATTTTTATTTATTGGGGTTTGCAGTTGTCTTCCCCGGCCGCTGAGCCCAAGCACAAACGCAAAGGAGCCCGTGTATGATTGAAAAACTAGGTCCGTGGACCCCTCAACTGGCTAAGCATTGTTTTGTGCATAAAACGGCCTCTATTATCGGCCAAGTAACCCTGGCGGAAAATGTATCGGTATTCCCGTGTGCGGTACTGCGCGGCGATATTGCCGCTATTACCGTGGGGGAAGGCTCTAATATCCAAGATAACGCGTGTTTGCACGTAAATTACGATACTCCGTGCCAAATTGGCCGCGGAGTGAGTATCGGCCATGGGGCCGTGGTACACGGCAGTAAAATTGGCGATCACGTCATTGTGGGGATGAATGCTGTAGTGATGGAAACGGAAATTGGTCCCAACTGTATTATCGGGGCCGGGGCGGTTGTTCCGGCGGGCAAAAGTATTCCGGCGGGGTCCTTAGTGATGGGCGTGCCTGCCAAAGTGGTGCGCGCGCTGGAGGAAGAAGAAGTAAATGGCATTTTGCAAAATGCCCGCGCGTATGTGGAGGCTATTGCCGCCTATAACGAGCAGGCCAAGGAGCTTTAAGCGTCCTTTCCGCAAGCTGATAAACTATGAAAAAAATTGTGTTAATTGAAGATTCCAAAGTGTTAGGCACTGCCTTGGTGGGGGCGCTCAAAGTGGAGGGGATAGAGACCCATTGGGCCGTCAACGGTGTGGAAGGGGTGTCTTTGGCTAAAGCGCAAAAGCCCGATTTAATTTTGCTGGATTTAATGCTGCCCAAATTAAGCGGCTTTGACGTGTGCAAACTGCTCAAGACCGACAACGCCACCTGGCGCATCCCGATTGTAATTATGTCCACCTTGACGGACCCGGACTCGCGCGAGCGTGCCACCGCGGCCGGGGCGGATTATTTTATCCCCAAACCGTATGATTTGCCCGCTACGCTTGCGGAGATTAAAAAAATTTTAAAAATATAGGAGGTTGTATGGCCTTTGATATAGACTTTGTTTTTGAACAACTGGAAATGAACCAGCCCGCGCATGCCCTGCAAGAGCTTAAAAAAGCGCGCAAAAAAGACGCGCAAGTTTTATTTTTAACGGGCGAGGCGCACCGGCAACTGGGTAGTTTTGAGCTTGCTTTAAAAACCTACGCACAGGCACTAGCCAAGGCGGACGTGGCCGAGGAGCGCATGGATATTTTGCTCGCGATGTCGGCCTGTTACCGCACGTTGGGGCACGCCGCGCTAGCCTATGAACTGGCGTTGGAAACCTTGGAAATGGCCAAAGAACTGGAGATGGACGATTACGAGATTCGCGCCATGCAGGAAATGGGAATGAGCTTGCGCGCGTGGGGGAAACTAGACGAAGCCCTGGAACTGTTAGACGCCGTCTTGGCCGCCTATGTGCAACTAAAAGACTACGCCGGGCAAAGTTTTATCCATTGGGCCAAGGGGGGGATTTTCCGCTTGCAAGGCCATTTTGAAGAAGGCATTTTTCAATTTAAAAAATCGGTCGCGCTTGCCAAAAAAATTCACGATAAAATTAACGAGGCCTACGGCTATTGCGGCTTGGCCGGCATTAGCCGCATTTGCGGGAAGATTGACGACTGCGTGAAAAATTATAAACTGGCCGAAAAGATTTTCAAAAATTCGCAAGATGTGTTTGGCAAGGCTTACACACACTGCGGTATGGCCAACGGGCTGCGCCAACAAGGCAAGTACGATGAGGCCCTGCGGCACTATAACGTGGCCGATAAGCTCTATGCGTCCATTGGTGACAAGGTGGACCTGGGGTTTGTAAAATGGGGCCGTGCGGACGTTTTGCGCCGCAAAAACAAATTGCCGCAAGCGTTAGCGGACCTGCAAGCCGCGCGCGAACTGTTTGATAATTCCGATGAAAAACGCGGACAGATTTTGACTAAACTTTCGTTGGCACAAGTATTGTACGCCCTGGGCCGCACGGACGAGGCCGAAGAACTGTATGACTTAGGCGTGAAACAAGCCCGCGCCGAAGAGTTACATACGTATTTGGAAAGCTATACGTAAGCTAACGTAAGTTGCGTGTTATTTTTACCACACCCCCGCCCACCGCGGGGGTGTAATTTAATCTTACTGCTCACAATTCCCCCGGCGTAAGCCGGGGGATACAGTGCAAGTCCCTAAATCTTCTTGCTAAAATAAATGTATGAGAGAGTTTAGAAGACAAAGCAACTGTGTGTATGATTGTACATACCACCTGGTAC
>JAZRAH010000045.1:0-4389 GCA_045634505.1 Elusimicrobiaceae bacterium | reverse complement strand
GAGGGTTATTTTAGTCAATTAAAGAGCAAGGTAAGGATACATTCGGGCCTAATTAGGGAGAGACGGATTAAACTGATAAAAAAGTTACTTAGCAAACCACATATTTAGACCTAATCACCCAGATTTTTGTCTATTAGGCCGGGATTTTTGAATCAACCTCTTTACAGCAATTTGCCGGCCAGGTCAGCCAGGCGGCTGCGTTCGGTTTTGGTGAACGTAATGTGCCCATAATTTTTTTGGCCTTTTAAGCGGTCCACCAAGTACGTAAGCCCGTTGGATTCCACGTCCAAATACGGCGTATCAATTTGATACGGGTCCCCGGTTACTACTACTTTGGTGCCTTCGCCCGCGCGGGTTAAAATAGTTTTCATTTCGTGCGGGGTTAAGTTTTGGGCGTCGTCCACAATCATATATTGCCCCGGCAAACTGCGCCCGCGCATGTGGGTAACAGAGGCAATTTCAATTTTACCGCTATCTAGCAAATAGTGCGCTTTCTCTTCGCCCTCGTCCGGGTTTTTGCGGTCGGCCAAAAAGGCTAAGTTATCGTAAATTGCGCCCATCCAGGCTTCCAGTTTTTCTTCTTTCGTCCCCGGCAAAAAACCTAAATCCTTCCCCACAGGTACAATCGAGCGGCACACCACCATACGGCGGTAGGCGTTGTCGTCCATGGTGCGTTGCAGCCCAGTAGCTAGCGTAATAAGCGTTTTACCCGTACCCGCCGTACCGACAAGGGTTACCAGGTCCAAGCTGTCATCTAAGAGCAGTTCCATGGCAAAGCGTTGCTCTTTATTTAAGGGTTTAATGCCCCACGCCACCGGCTCTTGCGAGGAAAGCGGACGGAGCACAAATTCCCCATTGTTCGCCACACGGCCAATAGCGGATTTTTTACTGCCGTCGTTGGTCTTTAAAATGACAAACTGGTTTGCCATAAATAGGGCCGGGTCCAGAGCTAATTTTTTTTCGTGATAAAACGCATCAATTTGCCCGGGCTCCACTTCCAGTTCCGCTACCCCGCTGTATAGCTCGTCCATATTCACTTTGTCGGTGGTGTAGTCCTGCGCGTTGAGTCCCAACGCTTCGGCTTTGAGGCGCATGTTAATGTCTTTGGTAACCACAATCACCGGGGAAGCGTTTTTCTTGTAAGACCCCTCCTTTTTGCCCAGGGTGTAGGCAATATTCAAAATCGCGTTATCGGCTTTATTAAACGCCATGGAGTACGGCAGCGAATTGGGCAAATCCATCACAATTTTTAGCGTGCCGCCGTCGTCTAATTTGACCCCTTCGTTCAGACGTCCTTTTTTGCGCATTTCGTCTAGCATGCGCGAAACCATACGGGCATTTTTGCCGCGGGTGTCCCCCTCGGTTTTAAAAGCGTCCAGTTCTTCAATAACCGCCATAGGGATAATAATGGCGTTATCATCAAATGCGCGCAAACAGTTTACATCATGCAGTAAAACGTTTGTATCCAAAATAAAAGTTTTTTTCATGGCACCCTCCGTGCAAGAACGAGCTAATTATAGTATAATCCTGTAAAGGGCAAAATCAAGGTCCCTTGTTCCCATTGTAGCATTATTTGGATGAATTTTATGAAATACCTTTGTATCCACGGACATTTTTACCAACCCCCGCGTGAAAACGCTTGGCTGGAAGAAATAGAACTGCAGGAAAGCGCCGCCCCGTACCACGATTGGAACGCGCGTATTTGCGCGGAGTGTTACTCCCCCAACGCCTTGGCGCGGGTGCTTAATGAGCGCAAAGAACTAACCAACCTAGTTAACAACTATTCCCATATCAGTTTTAACTTTGGGCCGACGCTGTTGTCCTGGATGCAGGAAAAAGAACCCGAAGTGTATGAATCTATTTTAGAGGCGGACCGCCAAAGCCGGGAGCATTTTGGCGGCCACGGCAGTGCTATTGCCCAGGCGTATAACCACATGATTTTGCCCTTGGCCAACGGGCACGATAAAGAAACCCAAGTAAAATGGGGCATTTACGATTTTGAAAAACGCTTTGGGCGCAAACCGGAGGCCTTGTGGTTAGCCGAAACAGCTTGCAATACCGAAACCTTAGAAGTACTTGCCGCCAACGGGATGAAATTTGTAATTTTAGCCCCGGGCCAATGTTTGCGCGTGCGCAAAATAGGCGAAGAAAAATGGCAAGAGGTCGGCGGTGCGGTGGACCCCAAACGGGCGTATGTATGCCATTTGCCCAGCGGGCAGAAAATAAATTTATTCTTTTATGACGGGCCCATTTCGCAGGGAATTGCCTTTTCGGACACGTTATCTTCGGGCGAAAAATTTGCCTCGCGCCTGCTGAGCACCTATAACGCCGGTGACGAGGCGCAACTCATGCACATTGCTACCGACGGCGAAACTTACGGCCACCACCAAAAATTTGCCGAAATGGCCCTGGCCTACTGTTTAAAAACGGTGCAAGAAAAACCGGACGTACAGCTCACCGTGTATGGCGAATTTTTGGAAAAAAATCCGCCCCAGTACGAAGCCCAAATCCGCGAGAACTCCTCCTGGAGCTGTTTTCACGGGGTGGAGCGTTGGCGGGCTAATTGCGGGTGCAATTCGGGCATGCACGGCTCTTGGCACCAAAAATGGCGCGGCCCGTTGCGTGCGGCGTTGGATTTTATCCGCGACGAAATGATTAAAACCTTTGAGAACGTGGGCCGTGAGTATTTTAAGGATGTGTGGGCGGCGCGTAATGATTATATTGAACTGATTTTGGACCGCTCGCTCGATGCCCAACACAAATTTTTTCTGCGGCACGCTACTGAAAAAGCCTGGCAAAACCGCAGCCAAGCCTTGCAACTGTTGGAAATGCAACGCATGGCTATGCTGATGTACACCAGCTGCGGGTGGTTTTTTGACGAAATCAGCGGCTTGGAAACCGTGCAAATTATGCAATATGCGTGCCGCGCTATGGAGCTTAACCGTGCATTGTGTGGCGTAGATTTAGAGCCGCAATTTACGCAAATGCTTGCAAAGGCCCCTAGCAATTTGCCCGAAATTAAAAACGGGGCAGTAGCCTATGAACGGTATGTAAAACCGCAAGCCGCCAGTTTGGAAAGTATGGCACTCTCGCACCTGGTTATGATGCTAGCGGACGAAACAGCCAATCCGCAAAAAGCCTTTTCCTGCGACGTACTTAAGTATGAACCTGTGAAATTATCTGCCCCTAATATGACGCTGTGGTATGGGAGCATTACCCTTAAATCGCGCATTACCTTAGAGGAAAAACAAATTCCCTTTGCGCTGCTGCGCCGCGGGACGGCCAACCTTACGTGTGCGGCCGGCACGGATAATTCCGCGGTTTTTGAACAGCTTAAAGCCGCTTTTGAAAAAAAGCAATACGAAGAATGTGCCACGCTGATTCGCAATCAATTTAAGTACCAACTGCCGCTTAGCCACATGTTTATGGACGTACGGCGCAAAGTGGTGGAACAGGTACAGAAACGCATGGACGAGCACACGGACCAGGTGTTTGCTGATTTGTTTGAAAAGCAATATCCCATTGTCCGCGGGCTACAGTTATTAGGCACGCCCATACCCCCCACCTTTTTAACGGTGGCTGATTTTGTACTCACGCAAGATTTGGTGGCCGAGTTCCGCTCTGCTGAAGTGAGCGTAAGTAATGTGGAAGAGCTGATGGAAGATGTTAAAACGTTAGGGCTGGATGTTTCCCACGGCCCGGTTGCCCGTGCTGTAAAGGATAAACTAACGTTTTTAGCCTTTGATTTTGCGCGCAATCCGCACGATAAAATGGCCGCCCACAGACTCGTATGGTTTTTAAACTATACGGAAATTTTTGGCTTTACGCTAGACACCGTGAAAGCACAAGAGTTTGTTTATTTTGGCCTCAAAGCCCTAGGGGAAGAAGCGGCTAAAAAAGACATTTTGCGTGCTTTGGCCCGCCAACTAAAAATAGCACTTTAATTAAGACGTTATTTTTTTGAAAAAGGCTGGTATTTACCGGCCTTTTTTATTATACTATAGGTACAATTTGTATCTGTTTTTGGAACCGTATGCAGAATACGGAGTGTTTATAATTTAAACCCTTATCGCGTCCAAAAATAGCCTACTTGGGCACAGAATTATTTGGCTGATCCCCGAATGATACTGTGCCAAGTGTTTATCATTTGATGATAGACTACGGCTGTTTTGTGACAAGACTGCGATAAGGCTTGGCATAACATAGCCGTTTTTGTTGGGTTTCATAAGCGGACAAATTGAAAAGATGGAGATCATGAAACTCCACGGGCTCACGCCCGTGGTATCAGTCCGTTTCAAACAAAGTTTGCCCTGAATCTTCTTTTCCCTGCTCTTCTATATACCTTTGTATCGTTTCTTCATTTACCCCTATCGTTGATACAAAATATCC
>JAZRAH010000044.1:0-7106 GCA_045634505.1 Elusimicrobiaceae bacterium | reverse complement strand
GGGCTTCAGCCCGGGGATGAATGAGAATCCTAGCGCAAGAAAACGGAGTTTTCTTCTAAGTTGTGCGCTAGGCAAAATCAAGCGTAGCTGAGATTTTGGAGCAGAAGAAACCCCCTGCGTGAGCAGGGGGAGTTTCATTTTTTAATCAGTTGGCTTAACTTGGTTACCGCCTCGTCCAAATTCCAGCGCACGCTGTCTTTTTCGCGGCGGTTTTTGTATTCACACTGGCCGCCCTCTACCGTGCGGGAGCTGATGACTAAGCGGTGCGGCAAGCCAATAAGGTCCATGTCTTTGAACTTAATGCCGGGGCGTTCGTTGCGGTCGTCTAAGAGCACGGAGATTCCCTTTTCTTCCAAGGCGGCATAAATAGCGTCCGCGTGTTTTTTTACTTCGGGGTTGGAGTCATAATCAATGGCTACCAAGGCCACCGTAAACGGTGCCAAAGGTTCGGGCCAGATAATGCCAAAATCGTCGTGGCTTTGTTCAATAGCGGCCGCTACCACGCGGCTAATACCAATGCCGTAGCACCCCATAATCATGGGCTCGCTGGTTTGTTTTTCGTTCAGGAAATTGGCTCCCATGCTAACGGAGTATTTGGTGCCTAACTTAAACACGTGGCCCGCTTCAATGCCGCGCGTAAAGTTAAACTCACTGCCGCAACGGGCGCATTTATCGCCGGTGGTCGCCATTTTTAAGTCGGCATATACGTCCACTTTAATATCACGCTGCGGGGTAACGTTTAGGGTATGAACATCTTTTTCGTTCCCGCCCGAAACACCGTTTACAATGTTTTTAACGTAATTGTCGGCGTAAATCATGACGGACGGATTTTTTTCCTTGAGCCCTTGCGCCCCGGCAAAGCCAACAAAACTGCCGGTTACCTGGGTATATACCTCTTCACTGGCTTTTTCCAGTTCGTTGCATTTTAAGAGGGCTTTAAACTTAAATTCGTTTAGTTCGTGGTCTCCGCGTACCAAGGCCACCACGGGTTTGCCGTCTGCGGTAAAGACCAAGAGTTTAATGATTTTATCCGTTCCTACGCCCAACAACTTGGCCACATCTTCTACCGTATAAGCGTTGGGGGTGGGTTTGTTTTCCATGGGTTTTAGCTCAGCCGGGTTGATTTGCACGTCGGCCGGGGCTTTGATTTCGGCTTTTTCTGTATTTGCCGCGTAGCCGCAAGAGGGGCAGTTGGCAATGGCGTCCTCGCCGGTGGCGGCTAAGACCATAAACTCGTGCGAAAAGTTCCCGCCAATGGCACCCGTGTCTGCTTCTACGGCCTTAAATTCAAAGCCGCAACGTGTAAAAATACGCTCGTAGGCGTCGTACATTTTTTGGTACCACGCGTTGGCTTGCTCGTCGTTAGCGGCAAAGGAGTAGGCGTCTTTCATGTAAAATTCGCGTGCGCGCATCACGCCAAAACGGGGGCGGATTTCATCACGGAATTTAGTTCCAAATTGGTACAAACAAAACGGCAGTTGCTTGTAAGAAGTGGTGTCTTTTTTTACGAGATCGGTCATTACTTCTTCAGCGGTGGGGGCCATGCAAAACCCCGCTTTTTTGCGGTCTTCAAAGCGCAAAAGCTCCTTGCCGTAAAACGTCCAACGGCCGCTTTGTTCCCACAGTTCTTTGGGTTGCACAATAGGGAGCCACACTTCACACGCCCCGGCGCGGTCCATTTCTTCGCGCACGATAGCTTCTACTTTTTTAAGCACTTTAAGCCCAAGCGGTAACCATTCATACAGCCCGCTGGCTACTTTGCGCACTAACCCGGCGCGAATCATGAGTTTGGCCGAGAGTGTGTCGGCATCTTTCGGAGCCTCTTTTAAGGTAGGAATATAGTATTGTGATAATTTCATAGTTTAGTCCTTCTTCCAATTTTTAATTTTGTCTAGTAAAAAATCTACCCATTGGGCTTGGGGGAGTTTGAACATGGTTTGGCCGTGTTCAAAGTATAGTCCTTCGCCTTTGCCGCCGGCAATGCCAAAGTCGGCGTCGCGCGCTTCGCCGGGGCCGTTTACAATGCACCCCATAACGGCAATTTTTAGGCCGGTGGCTTTTTCGCGCAGGGCGCGGTCATTATAAATTTTTTCTTCTAACGCATGCACCGTGCCCGTTACATCTACTTGCGTGCGCCCGCACGTGGGGCAGGAAATTAAATTGGGCCCATATTCCCGCAGTCCCAGGGCTTTTAAAATTTCGTACGCGGTACGCACTTGTAGGCGCGGGTCTTCGGTCAAGGAAACGCGAATCGTGGCCCCAATGCTTTTTTGCAAAAGCGTTCCCAACGCAACAGCACTTTTAACAGTGCCGCTTAAAAAGCTGCCCGCTTCGGTAAGCCCAATATGCAAGGGAATATCACTTTGTTTGGCAAAAAGTTCGTTTGCCAGTACGGTGCGGCGGAAATTGTCCGATTTAAGGGAAACAACTACATTTTTAAAATTCAGCTGTTCTAAAATGTTGGCTTGTTCCAACGCTTCGCTCACCATCACTTCGGCCCATTTTTCGTCGGTCAGTTCCATGCGCCCTTGCACGCTTTTGAGGTATTTTACGCTACCTGCATTGACCCCAATGCGTAGCGCCACCCCGTGGTCCAGGGCGGCTTTTACCACTTCTTTGGTGTTTTCTACCGCGCCAATGTTACCGGGGTTGATGCGCACTTTATCCACGCCTTGTTTAATGGCTTCCAGGGCTAGTTTATAATCAAAGTGAATATCCGCCACCAGGGGGGAGTGAATCCGTTTTTTTATTTCGCCAATGGCTTGTGCGGCCTCCATATCGGGCACGGCTACGCGGTTTATTTCGCATCCGGCTTCTTCCAACGCGCAAATTTGGGCGGCGGTTTTTGCGGCGTCGCGCGTGTCGGTATTGCACATACTTTGCACGCGCACCGGGTGGCCGGTACCTAGGATAAAATTACCTACTTTTACTTCTCTACTTTTGTACATGGGTTGCCTCTTGCGGGGTGGTTACGGCTGTTTTGGGTTTAAAGAAAATGCGTTTAATGTCCGAGTAGGACGCATACACCACCAGTAAAATTAAAATATACATCCCTACGTTTACGGCGCGGGTTAAGGTCTTTTCCGTCGGCAGCTTGTGGGTAAGCCCTTCCCATAAATACACAAGCGCGTATCCGCCGTCCAAAATTGGGATCGGGAACAAGTTAAACATCCCTACTGCCACGGAAAGCATGGCAATTAAAAACACAAAGTCCAAGAGACTGCGGTGGGCGGCCTGGTGGATGATGTTTACAATGCCAATGGGGCCGGCCAGTTCGGGGGCTTTTTTCTTGGCAAAACTTTTGCCGATAGACTGCAAAGAAAATTTTGTCCAGTAATAGCACTCGTAAAACCCATAGCCAATGGCTTTATACCACGCTACTTTTACGTAGGTGGGTTGCACGGTTACGCCTAGGGTTTTGGGGGACGCAGGATGAAAGGCACTATCCGGCACGGTCAGTGCCTGTGCGATCCCCGCGCGCGTAAAGTTGAGGGTTAAATCGCCCTCGCGTGCTTGAATGGCACTGGTTAACTCTTGCCAGTTGGCAACCGATTTGCCGTTGACGGCGGTAATCAGGTCGCCCTCTTTGAGGTCCACGCTAGCGGCGGGATAGCCTTTGGCTACACTGCCCACCACGGCGGGCAACTTAACAGGGTCCGTTTCCGGCATCCCTTGGATAAAAACGAGCAGCGCAAAAATAAACGCGGCTAAAAGGTAGTTAAATAAGGCCCCGTTTACTACCATAAAAAATTTGGAGTACCACGGTTTGGCGGCAAATTCGTAGGGCTTGGGGGGCTCTTTGGCATCTTCGGGGTGGAACATGGGGCCGGCGGGCTCCACAAAGCCGCCAAAGGGAATGGCGCGGATTTGGTAATCGGTATCACCTTTCTTTTTATGCCACAAAATTTTGCCAAACCCAAACGAAAATTCGTTGACACGGATGCCCGTTAAGCGGCAGGCCAAATAGTGCCCAAATTCATGAATAATTACAATGGGGCTTAGTACAACCAGTACGGCTAAAATGGATAGTAACATAACACTCCTAAATCACGGCCTGTTGGTACGAGCCGTCTTGTAAAATAGCTTGCGCTGTTTCGCGCGCCCACGCGTCAGCTTCCAGGGCCTGGTTAATGGTGGCCATGCCACTGGTGGTGGGGGTTTTTCGTAGCACGCTGTACACCAATTTTGAAATATCCGTAAATTTAATTTTTCCGCTTAAAAACGCGTCCACGGCTATTTCGTCTGCCGCGCTAAGCACCGCCGGGGTTACACCCCCCGTGCGGGCGGCGGCCAGGGCTAAGTCTAGGCAGACAAAGCGGCCTAAATCGGGTTTGAAAAACTCTAGTTTAGCTGTTTCAAACAAATCCAATTTTTTTACCGGGCTGGGCGCGCGTTGCGGGTAGGTAATAGCATATTGAATGGGTACGCGCATATCCGGCTCGCCCAGTTGGGCCAAGATTGCCCCGTCGTTAAATTCCACTGCGGAGTGGACAATAGATTGCGGATGAATGACAATTTGCACTTTTTCTTCGGGCAAATTAAACAAATTCATAATTTCAATGGCCTCAAAGCCTTTGTTCATCAGCGTAGCCGAGTCCACCGTTATTTTTTTGCCCATTTTCCAGCGCGGATGATTGAGGGCTTGGGCGGGGGTAACGTCGTCCAGTTTGCCGTCATACTTGGCAAAGGGTCCGCCGGAGGCCGTTAAAAAAATGCGGGAAATAACAGGCGAAATTTTGTTGTAGCTGTGTTCGTCGCTCATGCCGCAAAGGCATTGAAAAATGGCCGAAGGCTCGCTATCCACCGGGATAATGGCGGCCTGCCAACGCTCGCACTCTTGCATAATGGTTTTGCCGGCCATGACCATGGGCTCTTTGTTGGCAAGTGCAATGGTGCGCCCGGCTTTAATGGCACTAATTAAGGGCTTAAAACCTACCGCGCCCACCACGCCGCTAATTACCAAATCGGCCGACGGTAAAGACGCCATAAACATCAAACTGTCAATTTCCGGCGGCAACAGGCGGGTTTCAGCGGGGATTTGGTCTTTGATTTTTTCGTAAGAGGCCGGGTTTAAGACGGCCGCAAAGCGGGGTTTAAAAGCGTGAATTTGTTTTAAAAATAGTTCCGTATTGTTGTTGGCGGACAAGCCAAGCACGCGGTACTCTTCGCCCAAGCGGGCAATTACGTCCAAGGAGGACGAGCCAATAGAGCCGGTAGAACCGAGAATTACAATGTTTTTCATAACGATACCGGCAAAGCAAATAATACCACGTAATAGAAAATGGGGGCGAGTAACAAGTACGAGTCAAACCGGTCCAAAAACCCGCCGTGGCCGGGCAGTAAATTGGACGAATCTTTCACGCCCGTAGAGCGTTTAATGACCGATTCGGCCAGGTCGGAAAGTTGACCGACTACCGCTACCAACAGCCCCAACCATACAGCACTTTGAACTGTAAATAACGAGCTTAAAAACAAGTTGCGCATCACCACGGCCGCGCCTACGGCCAGGAGAGTACCGCCAATGGCCCCTTCCCAGGTTTTCTTGGGGGAAACTTCCTGATTTAGTTTGTGCCGCCCCAGGAAGCGGCCGGAAAAATAGGCCCCGGTGTCGCTCACCCACACGGTGATAATCATAAAGAGGGTTAAATATTCGCCGTAGGTGGGAATGTCGCGCAGGTTAATCAGGTGCGCCAACGACCACGGGATTAAAAACACGCCCGTAAATGTATTGGTAACGCGTTCCCAACTGCGTTTGGGGGTTAAAATTTCAAACAGTAACACCCCTACCAATACCACGCTAATAGCGAGGGGATAGAGGTTATCGGGCAGGGTAAGATTTTCCGGGTGGGCGCGGCCCAATAGGGCAACGGCCCCCATTAAAATCCCCCAAATCATTAAAGACAGCGTGTGCACAGGCTTGCGCCCGGCAGTTAACACCAGGCTGTATTCATACAAGCACAGCATAATCACACAGCCTACAAACGCCATATAAGCAATACCGCCAAAATGAATAGCGGCGACAATTAACGGAATGCCCACCAGGGCAGTTAAAATTCTAGGTAATAGCATACGTATATTATACCTTTTTTAGGCGGATAAAGAAGGGGAAAAATTGGAAATAAAAAACCCACCTTGCGGTGGGCTTCAGCTTAGTAAATGACGGTGCCAATGTCTTTGCCGCACAGAGCCAACTCTATATTGCCCTTTTTGTGCAAGTTAAATACTTGGATAGGCAGTTTGTTTTCCATGGCAATGGCCAGGGCGGCGGTGTCCATAAATTGCAAACGCTTTTCAATCGCGGCGGCGTAGGTGATTTTGTCAATGAGTTTGGCGTTGGGGTTTTTACGCGGGTCGGCGTCATATACGCCGTCCACTTGCGTGGCTTTTAATAACACGTGGGCGTTAATTTCGCTCGCGCGTAGGGCGGCCGCGCTGTCCGTCGTGAAATAGGGGTTCCCAGTTCCGCCCGCAAAAATGACAATGCGGCCCTTTTCCAGGTGGCGGATTGCTTTGCGGCGCACAAACGGCTCGGCCAGTTGGTAAATGTTAATAGAGGTTAACACGCGGGTAGGCACGCCGGCCTCTTCAATGGCCGACTGCAAGGCAATGGCGTTAATGACGGTGGCTAACATACCCATACTGTCCGAATTGACACGGTCAATCACACCGCCCCCGTCGCGAAGACCCCGCCATATGTTGCCCCCGCCAATGACAATAGCTAATTCGCAAGTGGCTTTTTGGTAAGCCTCGGCAATTTCGGTGGCAATTTCTTTGAGGGATTGCGGATTGATGCCGCGGTGGCCTTCGGTGCTAAGGGCCTCGCCGGAGAGTTTAAGTAAAATGCGTTTTTTTGTTGACATGGACATGGGGTATATTCCTCCTCTATTTTTAGATAGTATAGCAAATTTGCCTTTCTATAACCACTTGTTAAGCTTGATGTTGTTTGAAAAAATGTCCTTCAAAACGCCTTGACTGAACAAAGCAAGCCCCCAGCTAGGCTGGGGGTTCGGAAGGTTATACCTATGCACAGAGTAGCAAGAAAACTCCTTATAATATAATGGATTGCCGGGTGATGACCGGCAATCCATTATACATAGAAAGGAGGT
>JAZRAH010000043.1:0-2118 GCA_045634505.1 Elusimicrobiaceae bacterium | reverse complement strand
TTAACCCAATTGCGCCATATATATCTATGTCCGCACGTTAGACATCTATAACGCTGAGTCCCGGCAGAGGTTAAACCATCTTTGCGGGTATATTTACTGCCACATTTTGTACATGATTTTTGCATAAGAGTTAAACCGTTTCAACTCTTATGCTAGTATTTTATGCTAATCTACGACGTAAAAAAATTATTTTCAGACACTAAAAAACACCACTTTTTAACCTTTATACCCATTCCCGAATGTCTTTATCGGGAATCTACAACGCGCGTCGTTGTCAAATGAAGGAAATTTCCTTATTAAATAAGTGCGTGGAAGATCCCCGAGTCCTGCGGACGGCAATATCGGGGATGACACCTTATTTGATGTCAGGCTCACACCTGACCTATAAGCAAGAGGCCCTGAATAAAGGCTCTTTCAGGGCTCCGCTTCGCTCCGGTTTTACGCTTATAGAACTGTTGGTGGTGGTGCTGATTATTGGTATTTTGGCGGCGGTAGCGGTGCCGCAGTACCAAAAAGCGGTGGCAAGGAGTAGAGGTATGGAAGATTTAGTCCTGGGAAAAGCAATTGTGACGGCTCAAAAAGTTTATTTTTTAGCCAATGGTCACTATGCCACTGATTTAGCGGAATTAGATATAGAATTATCTGAACAGCTGATTACAAGGCACGGTATAATGATGTTTGATGATGAAAATCCAAGAACATTCTTATACTCATCTGTGGCCGGTCTAGCTTGGGATTTTGGCTATAGAGGCCGTAGTTCGTGTATAGCCAATCCAGATAACGCTATCGCAAACTATGTATGCCAACGTTTAACAGGCAGTCAAGCTGATCAAGCCAATAATCACAATTATTACCGTCTGAAATTTTCATAAAAAATAAGGATATCCCCTTGGTTATATTAGAGGATATCCTATTAGAAAGGTGTTTTTTAATACTGCCATCCAGGATTCCCCGGGCGTTAGCCTGGGGATGAATGCAAGTCCTAGCGCAAGAAAACGGAGTTTTCTTCTAAGTTGTGTGCTAGGCAAAATCAAGCGTAGCTGAGATTTTGGAACAAAAGAAACCCCGAGCGTGAGCTCGGGGAGTTTCATTTTAATTGGGTTGGAAGGGGTTGGCGTTTTCGGCCGCTTGTTTGGCTACCGCGTCCGCCCCCCACGTGATGTTATAATCTATGCCGTCGGCCTCTAGCGTGATTTTCTTTTCCGCCAGCAGTTGGCCTAACGCCAAGTACAACACCGAGCTAGACAAACGAAACTTTATTTTTAACTGCCAAGCCGTAGCTTTGTGGTTGGCGGTTAAATAGTCCGTCATTTGCTTTACAGCGTCGTTCAAATTGTCTTGCAAAGGATTCATACTTATACCCGTTCAATGGCAAATAACGCGTCGCCCTGTTTAACCGGCTTGCCGTTTTCTACAAGTACTTTTTTAATAATGCACGGGAAATCGGCGCGGACTTCGTTAAATACTTTCATGGCTTCAATCAGGCAAATTACGTCGCCCTTGGCTACTTGGGCCCCTTCTTTGACAAACGGCGGGGCACTGGGCGTGGAGCCGCGGAAAAAGATACCGGTTAAGGAAGATTTCATCACTTCCTTATATTGTTCTTGCGCCGGGGTAAAACTTTGGGCTCCTCCCGCGCTTACACTCCCCCCCACATTAACAGGGACGGGTACCATCGCCGGTTTGGCTTTGACTAAGCGCAAATAGAGACCTTTTTGGTCGTACTCAATGGTATCTAAATGATTGTCTTGCATGAAAGCATAGAGTTGTTTTACATCTTTTAAAATCGGGGATTCTTTGACGGCCTTTTTAGGGGCTTTTACGGCTTTTGCCGCGGTTTTTTTAGTGGTTGTTTTTTTCATAAGTTCCTCACTCAAACTTGATACTTTTATTTTACATTATTTTGGGTTTGCGGGGCAAACAGGGCGCGCTTATTCCACAATCTTCGCCTTCTTGATTATAGAAAAGGGTGGAGAGGCTGAAACAAGTTCAGGTAGCACCGCACTTGACCCCACGGGCGTGAGCCCGTGGAGGGAGTTCCCCCTGAATCTTCTGCTACAATGTATAGTATGAAACTTTATAAGCAGGGACATTGTGTTTACTATTGTAAATATCACA
>JAZRAH010000042.1:0-1145 GCA_045634505.1 Elusimicrobiaceae bacterium | reverse complement strand
AGCCTATAGGCTCGCCGAAAAGTCTGCCAACCGCACGACTTTCACGGGCTGCCCCTAAAGGGGCTTTTGTTTATTTGCCCTCTTTTACTGGCTGACCCGTGAACGGGTCGACATACTCTTTGATACTCATTTGGTCGTCGGAATAATCTTCCTGTAACTGGTTCTTGATATATTCCTGTATCGCCTTTCTATTCGCTCCTACTGTACTCACATAATATCCCCGGCACCAGAAATGCCGGTTGCCATACTTGTACTTGAGGTTGGCGTACTTCTCGAAGATCATTAGGCTACTCTTTCCTTTGAGGTATCCCATGATCTGCGATACGCTATACTTTGGCGGGATCGATACGAGCATGTGTATATGGTCTTTACACGCTTCTGCTTCGATTATTTCCACACCCTTGTACTCACATAGTTTTCTAAGCATTTGGCCGATATCTGCTTTTATTTTGCCGTAGATAATCTGACGACGATATTTGGGGGCGAATACGATATGATATTTGCATTCCCACTTCGTGTGTGCTAAACTACTAGTGTCAAGTTTCATCCGGACTTGATTCCTCCTTAAGTTATGTAATGGCGGTTGGCAGACCACCATCACTATAACTTAAGGAGGATATTTTTTCTATGCATAGCTAAAGCTTTTTGTTGCCACCGGCACAGCCGGTGGTTGTTTTTAGACAAATCGAAGCCGGGAGAATAACCTCCCGGCTTTTTTCTGTGGATTTCAAATTTTCGTTTATCGCTCTCTTTTGCGCCGCAGGCCCGTCCCTTCCCCCGGGGGGAAGGTGCCGGAGGGCGCATGGCGACCGGAGGCGGAAGAGGAATTCGGGGGATAACCTTATTCGATAGAAAAGGCCAAGACTTGCTAATGGGTTACCCATTTCTAAGTCTGATACCTATACCATATCCCACCATTCCGCCCGCATTCCTCTTCAGTCATAAAAATCCGTACCGGCTTTTTATGACAGCTTCCCCCCGGGGGAAGCGATAGCGGCCTACGGCCGCAACAGCACGATAAATCCCAATTTATGGAGGTAATTATGGTAAATTACGATCAGCTTTGTGCCGCTCTGCGGGCCCGTGTGGCGGGCATTCCCTATGAAACTGCCAATCTTGCCAACGCGGCCGCCCTTTTGTGGGAG
>JAZRAH010000041.1:0-16668 GCA_045634505.1 Elusimicrobiaceae bacterium | reverse complement strand
AGCGACAAAAGGGGGTTGTAAAATAAGCAAATTCCCTTGGATAACCCCCCATCCCGGCTACGCCGTACTTCCCCCACACGGGGGGAAGCAAACGGCCTAGAATCTGTTCAAATCATTTTTCAGACGGTATTATCAACTTTTTTGGCAATTAGGCCAATTTTCTTTTTATTTCCCCACACTTATTTTTTCAGCCGCACTGTGCGCGCCATACTGCGGGTTATACAGGCTTTGCACCTGAGTTGGCTTAGCATGAAATCTACCCGGCACCGTCGGGCGCAACACATAGCTTACGCGCACCGTTCCGGCGGGCAAGCGGTTGATAAAATAGTTCGTGTCCGCGTCGCGCACCTCGCGGTACATGGCAACCGGATCCCACGTCCACCCGCTTGTTAGCTCGGCACTTTCAAAACCGGCGGGTTTGGGGTCGCTTAGCAGCACATACTCAAACGCGCTTTCGGTTGTCAGCGTAAGTTGCACTTCTATTTCATCTCCCACTTTAATTTCGTCCCGGTCTTTTACGGGAATTAGTTTTTGCGTACCCTCTTGATTCACACGTATATAATATGCGCGGGACACATGGATAACCCCTTTGGGCGACGCTTTAGCCTGCGCTGTGGTATAGACTACATTTAACGAGGCAAAATCGGTCATTTTCCCTTGTTTATGCACGGTGGCTGTATAAGCAGCCGGGGCGGGATTTTGTTTGCTCCAACCCAACGTATCGGTCCAATCCAACGGCTCAAAAGAGAGCTTTTCTTGCGTGCCCGCCCAATTTATGTGATAGGAGGAGGGGGCAGATAACGCTCCTTTGGCTTGCATGACGTCTAGCAGTACAAATACGGCTTGGGCCGCGGCCGCCGGGTTTTGCCAACTGGTTACCTGTTGGTTAAACAGTAGCCACTGGACCATGGGGTCCAGGTGTTCGCTTTCCGGGCGCATTTCCAGCAGCGTTTTCAAGGTTGTTGTTTGGGTGGATAACGTATCCTGATACCACACCCAACTTTGGGCCTCTGGTGCAAAGTAAGCACCGGTAAGCGGGTTATATTTTAGGCGGGCCAGTACTTTGTCCAAATACTGGTTGGCTTTTACATCATCTCCCAAACGGTGATACACAGCCGCCGCATAAATTTGCCCCAGCGGGGTCATAAAACGGGCTTGCTTGTCGGCGTAGTCCACCCATTTTTGGAGGTAAGGTTTGGCCGCGGCGGTTTGGGCCCAACTAGCCGGGAAGGCCGATAGCGTATAAGCCGCATACAGGGCATACGCCACGGTAGCGGCCGAGCCGGTTTTATCCTCTTTTAACTGTTGTTCAATGCGCGGGACGATATAACCCAAGGCGTGCTCTACATTTTCCTGCGGCACGGGCGCGTGGAAACGTACCGCTTGGCTAAAGGCTTCCAACGCGCGCAAGGTCAAATAGGTATCTTCCGGCCCACCCACAAACCAGCTAAAAGAACCGTTGGCGTTTTGGAATTTAAGGATGTTTTGACGTTCTTGCTCTAGCCGCCTAGACACTAATTTATCGTCAAATAAATTAATGATGTTGGCACTGCTTTGCCCTTGCGCCTGCTGTAACCACGGGGTTTGGTCCAACAGGGCCAGGCGCAGAGGATCTGTTTCCTCCCACGGGGCGGTCAGGGTCGTGCGTTTGGGCAGTTTCGCCACGGCCGTTTTTAATTGCGGATACGTGTTATAAAATGTATTAACTACGGCAAGCGGCACGTAGCGGTTGAGCGAAGATACTAAGTCCTTATATGGCGTACTTAATAAATGGGGCATTAGGTTTAGGACGGATAAGGCCAACGTAGGATGAACACGCAAGGTGGCTAACTCAGCCTGTGCGTCCGGCACGTCGTTTAGCTCCGTAATTTGCAGCGTGTTTGCACCGTTTTTTAAGGCCGTATGGGCCGAGGCCAACAAGCGTGATAACGCCGGGAATACCGGCAAGGTGCGTTGTTCGCCGTCGCTGTTATTGCCTTGGCGGGCCACCGCCGTAATTTCATATAGTCCCGGCGCATGCGGGGCGGTAATTTCCCACGCCGTGTACGCGGTGGAGTGGGCCGCTACCGTTACATTTTTAGTTAAATGGGTCGCCGCAAACTGAGCGGATGTATCTTGTTTATGTTGCGTAATAGACAAGGTAACCGGCACCGTTATTTTGTGCGAAGTTGCATTGGTAACCGAGGCCTGCAAAATCCCTTTATCTCCCTCGCGGTAAAAACGGGGCAAGTGCAAGCGCACCATAAAATCCTTACGGGTAATGGTACTGAGCGAGATACTGCCCAGTTCCACATTTTTAGTAAGCACGTAGCCCAAAATATTCCAGGTAGTAACACTTTGCGGCAGTGTAAAACGTACCGCCGCTTTTCCGCCTGTTACGGGTAGCAGGGTATTAAAATAGGCAGTTTCGGCAAAGTCCGTACGGACGGTTTGGGGGGACGTATTTTCTAAAACCGCGGTGTCTAAATCGGTGGCACTTTCTTCGGTTTCGTTCGCAGTGTCCAGGGAGGCAAGTGCTACGCTCCCCGCGCTAAAGGCGGCGGCTTGCGGGGCAGCGGCTTTTGCCAAGAGCATCCCGCGTGTGGCCCCGTTGCGTGCATAATACAACGGACTCATTTGTAAATTAAGCGTGGGCAATTGAGGGGGCTCTTGCCAGGTGTGCTCCGTTTTTCCGTCAAAAGCGGTGGCCGCAGAGGCTATTAAATGACTATTTTGCACTCCGGGGAACGAAGCTGTTTGCGGAAAAAGGGAGGTCAAGCTAAACGGATTTTGTTTTTTAGCATAATAGTCCAAGGATTTATCATACACAGTCAAACTGGCTTGTGCGTTTACGGGGGAATTGCTTGCGTTTTTGGCCGTTAAATTCCACGTAACCGTTTGCCCCGGTTTTACAACTTCGGGCACGTTAAGCGTTACGGCCAGTTCTTGGTTGTCAAAAGGCACGTTGACAGCGGTGTTTCCTTGGTAGAATTGGTAATCACTGGCCCCAAACCAACCCACCGCCACTCCCCCGCGGTTGTCTTGCGACACAGGGTATTCAAACACGCTTACGCCGCCGGGTAGCACTTGGTTAGCGGCTAAAAATTCGCCTTTTTGAAATACTTGTACGTACGTTGTCCCTGTCAGTTTACTGGCTCCCAGTAAGAAACGGGCTGTCTCGCCGGGATAATAGGTGCTGTGTTGGGCCAACGTAACGGCTGGCAAGTGAAGGTGGCAGGGTTTGTTTGCCACTACAAAAATAACTGCTTGGTCCTCGGCTTCTTTGGCGTTGAGGGTCAAACGGTAAATCCCTTCCGGCAAGCTAGGCAGTTGCACGGTTTGGGGGCCCGGTGTTTTAAAGGTCAGTACCTGGGTGTGAACGGTAGCGGTGTCTTTGGCGTCTTGATACCAAGCGTCTAGATTGTTTCCGTTTTCGCCGGGCTCATCTTGCACGCGTGTAAGTTTCACGGTAACGGCCCCGGTCATAGGGTTTCCGTCCGCGTTGGTAAGGGTAATATCGGCCAGTTTCGCGGGTGTGTTGGCGTCATAAAATCCTTGTGCCATATCCACCTTAAATAAGCGTGAATAGCGGCTTACCTGATACGTGCGCGAGGTATCAATCGCGCGGCCTGTTTCGTCGTACACTTCGGCGCGCACGGTATATTGGGTGGCACTTTCCTCTTTTTCTTTAGGTTGCGGGGTAAACGCAAGGGAGAAATTTCCCTGTGCGTCTGTGGTCGTTTGGCCTTGTGCAATCGTTTCGGGGGCCTCTATATTCCAACTGCGCCACCAATAAAAGGGGGGGACGTATCGTTGGCGTTGCACGGTGTATTTGACGCTAGCCCCTTGTAAGGGCAGCCCCGTATAGTAGGTGGCCTTGCCGCTTACGGTTGCTTTTTGCCCGTAAGCCAGTGCAGCGGGGAGGGCTTGCAGTTCCACTTCATATTCCGGCCGCTTATATTCTTCTACTTGAAAGGAATGATACGTGTGATACGTGTGCTCCATGACCTTACTTTGCACGTCCACCGAAAAATACCCCAATAGTACGTCTTTTGCATCTGGGAGTGTAAACTGCGTCTGCGCCGTACCAAAGGCATTTAAGGTTACTTTGGCTTGATAAATTTGTTTGCCCGAGGCATTACGCACGCTAATTTGTACGTCTTTTGCGGGGAGTACTTGTAGTCCGTGCGGCCTGGTTTGGAAGGCTTGTACGGATAAAAATACCTTTTGTCCCGGTCGGTAAATGGCGCGGTCGGTTTGGGCAAATAGCCGCACGGGTTGCGGGTTATAAAAATGGAAGTACGTCGCGCGGGGGGAAAAGGCAACGTTACCCCCGTGTTGGGCCCATACGTCCACAAAATGGGAAGAGTTTTGCTGGGGGCCCACTTTTACCTCGCGCTTTAGGTGTGCTGTTCCATCCGTGCCGGTATATAGTTGTTCACGGGTTCCTTTCCAGGCGGTAATTACGTCCAAACGGGTGTGCGGGAGTGCCTGTCCGGTACGTAAATCCAGGGTATAAAAATGGAACACTTCCGGGTGATAGACGCGCGGTTTTGCGTTCAGGGTCCAGGTGTAGTTGTCGGGATTATCCTCAATGGCGGCCGATACAAAAAGTGCCAAATCCGTGATGTTAATCACCAGGCCGCTAACGGGCATTTGTTGCGGGTTAAAAGCAGGGTCCGCACTGGCTAACACCACGTAAAACCCGGTTTTTAGGGCAGGCAGGGTAAGCGTTGTTTGGGTCTCAAAATACGGTTTTTCATAGGTAACGGCCGTTTGAGCTGTTTGGTAGGATTTGCCGCAAGCCAAAAGCTGTTTAATCGTGTCCGTACTCAAATCCGTTAAATTATTCCAGGCATTTAGCGTGCGGCTGGTATGGTGGGCGCGGTAAAATTGCTCCAACTCTTGCTGTGTAACCGGGTACACGCGGGCATACACGGTTGGCACATTGCGCGCTGTTAAGGTGAGTTGGGGGCGTTGCGGACGTAAAGCCGGGGGGAGAGCATCCCATGTTAGTTCCGGGCGGGTAATGCGCGCGGCGAGTTCTTGGCACTGCGTTGTATAGTAAGACTTTGCCAACGATTTTACCGCATACTTACACACTGCCAAGGCTTGGGCACGGTCCTCTTTTGTGTAAAGCAACTGGGCGGTTTGGTAGGCCGCGTAGGATTTGCCGTAATCAGCCGCCGGATTAGCCAAATAGCTTTTTAGTTTATTCCACAGCCCCCGGGAGGATTGATATCCGCTTAACGCGTAGAGTTGCGTCAGCGCGGTTTTCAGGGCTTTTTCTTCGTTTGTAAATTCAAACAGGTGCGTGTGGTGAAACGGGAACAAAATGGAATCGGTTTGCCAAAAAATGCGGGCATTTTGCCGGCCGGATCCTTCTAACAAGTACCCGGTTTGCAAGAGGTGTGCCCACTGGTTTATAAGGTCCTTTTGGGCGGGGATGGGCTTAGCCGTGTCGTCTAAGTACGTGCGCGGGTCTGCCTTAGACAGGTGTACTTGTGCATGAGAAGAAAGCCACTGTGTCCACCGCTCCAGCACAAAATCAAACAGCGTGGCAATACGGCGGGTATCTGTATTTTTGAGGCTAAGCAGGAACGTTTCCTGTTCAATGGGGGCTTTGACCAACTGCGCGCGTAACTCCCACAAAGCCTGGTAGTCTTGCTCGGTCTGGGTGTTCCACTGCTCACGGGTCCATTGTTCCAGGTCCTCATTGTTTTCAATTTCGCGGGGTTGCAAAATACGGCGGTACTGGTTGGCTACTTGTTGGGCCAGTTGGGTGCGGTAAAGTAAAAAGCGGGCTTTCCACAGGGTGTTTTGCGGAAGCGGGAAACTAAAAATCGTTTTAGCGGCGTTTAAATAAGCGCCTTGGCTGTATTGGCAGGCTACGAAACGCAACTGTGCCCGGTAGAGGTCGTCCCCGGTGGCTACTTTTACAATTTGTTCGTATTGTTTTTGGGCGGAGGCAAAATCGCCGTCCTGGTATAGTTTTTCAGCATCTGTAAGTCCTTGGGCGTGTAGCGCAAGACAAGTAAAGCAACCTAAACAAAGGGCATATAATTTTTTCATAGTTCCTCCACCCTATTATTATAAGAAATATGACGGAAATAGACAAAAAAAAGGCCCCCGGGTTGGGGGCCTTTTTGCTTATATTTTATTTTGTTTTACAGCAACGTTTAATTACAGCCGGGTAGAGGAAAATGGTGTAGCTGACAAACACAAACGCAAACAACATCCGTCCCCAGTGGGGTCCTAACCCGTCTATACACCAGTGGCTCACGCAAGCCACCATAAAAGCGGCCCCTGCCAAACCGACTAGCCCTACGAGTAGTCCCTTTACGTTCAACCCGGTGGGGGTAAAATTGAGCCACCGTTTTTCGGCGTAGCGTGCGGCGCAAAAGCTCATCCACGCGCCCAAATCCATAAACGCGTCCTTGGTCATCTTGTGCGGGTCCACCAGCAGTTTTCCGTCCACATAATCTAACGGGTAGGGCTTATAAGAAATGTAGATAAGGGCGGCTAATCCGGCCAAAAAGCCAATGAAGAGAAACTTATTTTCTTTTTCCGGGTGTGCTTGCAGATAGGCAAACGCGCGGGCCACTGCCCACAAGGTCAAAATCCCCAAGCTTAATCCCACAATGACGTCTTGCGGGGTATGCACGCCTAAGTAGTTGCGGGAAAACCCGGTAATAAGTAGAGCTATCATACACAGTACACTAAGCCATTTGGTTTTTGAATTTTTCCAAAACCCAATCGCTAGGCCGCCGTAAAGCGGGGTCGCCGTGGTGGTATGCCCGCTGGGGAACGAATATCCGCCCGCCGTGGCAATGGCATCCCCGGCAGGTATAATGCGCGCGTCGCGGATCCACGGGCGGTACACACACGCCGTCAGTTTAAGGACCGCATTGACCGCTACGCACAGGTAAAACGAAACCAACGTATAGAGCCCTTGGCGCTTGTTCACACACCAATAAATAAAGATGGGGATCAGCACCAAATACGTGATTGCAAATAAAGACATCCACTCCATAAACGGTGTCCACGCATCATGAATGGAGTTACGGAAGTCTTGCAGAAACAACAAATAACTAATGTCCATGAGTTTCTCCTTTTTATTTTCCCAAATATTGGTTAATTACGTCTTCTTTAAAGCTGACAAAGGTGCCCTGTTCAATGGCTGCGCGCGCCCGCTCCATAAGGCGGATTAAAAAGCGGATATTATGAATAGAGAGCAGCCGGTGGCTGGTTAGCTCTTGGGCACGGAACAGGTGGCACAAATACGCGCGCGAATAATTGCGGCACGTAAAACAATCGCATTGGCTATCTAGGGGTATATCCTGGGTGCGGTACTGCGCATTTTTAATGTTCACGCGCCCGGTGGACGTCATGACCATGCCGTTGCGGGCCACGCGTGTGGGCCACACACAGTCAAACATATCCACCCCGCGTTCAATCGCGTTTAGCATTTCTACCGGGGTTCCTAGGCCCATAAAATAGCGCGGTTTCCCTTCGGGCAGATGTTCGGTAACGGCCGAAACGGACTCTTTCATCTGCTCGAGCGTTTCGCCCAGGGAAAGCCCGCCAATACAATACCCGTGTGTCGGTAAACGAGCCATGTGCAGGGCGGCTTCTTTGCGTAAATCAGGGAAAATCGCCCCCTGGATAATACCAAATAAAAGGGAATTACCCACCGTAAAACTTCCGTCTGTATTTTGCACAATCTGTTGGGTGGGCACGGTCTGTTCGTAGGCGCGTGCGGCGCGTTCTGCCCAACGCTTGGTAATGTTTAGGGCTTCGCGTGCGTCGTGCTTCGCAGGGTCCTTGGCGTGGATACACACGTCTAGCATAGTCCAAATGTCTGAGCCTATTTCACTTTCAAACCCAATTACATTTTCGGGGGTGAACAAATGTTTACTGCCGTCGTGGTGGGATTGAAAGGTAACGCCCTCCTCTTTAATTTTGCGGAACTTCGGCAAGCTATATACCTGAAACCCGCCCGAGTCGGTCAAAATACTGCCGCCCCAGTGCATAAATTGATGAAGTCCACCCATTTGCTGAAGCAATTTCGTGGTGGGGCGTAAATATAAGTGATACGTGTTAGAAAGCAAACACTCGGCCCCGGCGTTTTTAAGGTCCTCGTCTGTAAGGGCTTTCACGCATGCTTGCGTAGCCACCGGCATAAACACGGGGGTATGTACGGCCCCGTGGCGGGTATATAAAACGCCGGTGCGGGCCCGGGAGTTTTTGTCTTTACTTAGAATATGAAAAGGGGCGTCCATAACTCTATTTTACCATATTTGATTTTTGTTTTCTGAATACGTTTTTAAAGCACCTATTGACAATCGTTTTTTTTTTTTGATACGATTTTTCTTGACCGGATGAGGGGGGACGTATCCCGTTAATAAAAACGTGATATAAAAGGATTTAGGCGGTTTTAAAAGATTTCTTTCTGTCTCTCCTCATCCAAAAAGCAGAAAGACACAGGCAGGGTTCTCTTTCTGGCCCTGCCTCTTTATTTAAACGGAGGACGTATGAAAAAACGAGCATTTACCCTAACGGAATTGTTAGTGGTAGTGGTAATTATAGGGGTACTGTCAGCCGTAGTACTGCCTAAATTTACCAAGGTTTTACAGACGCGCAAGACGACTGAAGCAGAAAACATTATGGCCGCCGTGCGTAATGAGCAAGAAGCGCGGTGTATGATAGGGCGCAATTACACGGCAGATACAACTAAGTTAGCCGCGTTGCCCAAAGCTACTAGCAAAAATTACACCTATACTTTAGACGCACAAGGGATCACGGCCACAGCTAAGGACGGAGATTATGTATTACAAATCCCGTCTTATACAGATGGGCGTATCTGTTGCAGTGGGGACGGATGTGACGGATTAAATAAAGATTATCCGAAATGCGACAGTTTTACCCCGGATGAGGCGACGTGTAAAGCACCTCCTCCGTCCTGCCCGGAAGGAGGCTGTGAGCCGGAACCAGAGCCTTGTTCCGTTCCCGCGCAGACGGTGGAGACGTCCACGCAAACCTGCGGTTGTAACGGTGACGGTACCAAGACGGGGACCCGCACTTTTGACAGTGAAAGCTGCAGTTGGAGTGATTGGTCCTGGGGGGCCTGTTCAAAAGAAGAAACCGAATGTGGAGAGTCCGTAACGTGCGATAATGCCGAAGCCAAAAAAGCCGCCTGTGACGAATGGGCAGAAAATCTCGGAGCAGAATGGAATGCATCTGCCTGCGGCTGTTATACCAGTTGTGCCGTAGTTGCGGAAGTGTCTTGGGGAAACACAGAGGGGTATAGCACTGAACATAATATTCAGATGCCATTGGAAGATCTGGGAGATGGAACTTTCTTTTTTGCGGATGATGGTACCGTTCAAACCTTGGCGGAAAAACAGTGTCGTACGTTTTCATGTGATCCTAAAACTAAGCCTACGGAACGGGTTTGTAAACCGGATGGGTATGATACGGAATGTGGAAAGCTGAAAGTTTCTTGTAAAGACGGAAAGTGGACCCAAACCAATACGTGCGAGCCTACCTCAGAATGTTCTGCCCTCGATACATGTGATACTTATAACGTGGGGGATATATGCAGTGACAATGACGGTTGCAGAGATAAGTGTAGTGGTACGTCCGGGTGTAAACTTTGTTATACCAAAGAGAACGATAGCTACTGTGCCGCCCTCAGTACGGATTGTGATGGCCAGGGGATAGATATGGAAGCATGTACGACCTGTGTCGTAGATTGGGACACCCCTGAGGAATGGCAGAAAGGGTCTTGTTGGGAAAACGAACCAGACCATGAAACTACGCTTGGATACGTCAACTTCCCTGCGGAGTGTCAAAATCTCACAGCTGATGTTGAAGCATTACGATTCTATGGTAGTCAAGCAGCTAGCTTAGATCCCACAGAGTGGAGCGATGCTATTCTTACCTATGGAATTTTGTCACAACAAGCCGGGCAGACACTTCAAGAAGATCTTGAAAAATGTCAAGCGGGGGCGACCAAAGAAACTTTAACCTATGTTACCCCCGGGGCGGCTTGCGGAATGTGTGATGCTAGCATGAACCGATACATTGGTAAAATCGCCACTGACGGGTACATACCTGGTTTCGAAGAGGGGTATTGTTCAAACAATCAAGGTGCTACAGTGGCAGATTGTGAAGAGCAAGAAGGAATGTATCGTATTGTATGGGGTACCTGCAAATGCTATCAAAGTGCTTGTCCATAATAATGGTATGGCGAACTACTAACTGATAACGAGAGTAGCTTGTTAAGGCCGGCCTATGATTGGTAATTCAAAATTCCTGCCTCTAGCGTAGAGGCAGGAATTTTTGTTCATTGAAAACCCCACGCTAGGCGTGGGGTTCGGTAAAGGTTTACCGATGAACAGGTTGTTTTATAAATCAGGGTGTCATTCCCGAGAGTTTGTATCGGGAATCTTCCACGCTTGATGTGAAGTTGTGTGCTTACGAAACAATGGTGGGTTGTAGATCTCCGATAATGACCTTCAGGGATGACGGCTTAATAAAAATAACTTATCAGCCAACGCGAGGAAGTCGCGTGTGGCAGGCAGTTAAGAAGGGCTTTTAGCCCAGAGCTAGTAGGCAAGGGCTCGGCCCGTCTGTGAAAAACCCCCGGCTATGCCGGGGGATGTTTATTTGTGCCCGTAATAAGTGCTTGACACGTTTTTTTTTTTTTGATATCTTAAAATGGTTGTGGATAATGTGGATAACTTTTTTATCAGTAATATAACAACCTTGTAGGTCAGGTTTTACCTGACATTAAACGAGGTTGTCATTCCCGAAAGTCGTTATCGGGAATCTTCCACGCTTAGTTGTTGCCGTTTATAAAAAACGGTCATTCCCGGGCGTTGGTGTCGGGAATCTGTTGTGGTCGTCATTGCGAGCGTATGCGAAGCAATCTATGCTGTGTTGTTAAGTAGTAAAGATTGTCACGTCGCTGTGCTCCTCGCAATGACGAAAAATATAGGTCGGGTGTAAACCCGACAAAAATAAAAGTAAGGAGAAATCAAATGAAGAACAAACAAGCGTTTACGCTTAGTCGTCATGCTGAATTTATTTCAGCATCTAGTCGTTATCAGAACAACAAGACCCTGAAACAAGTTCAGGGTGACGGCAGAAAGGGCTTTACCCTTATTGAGCTACTGGTAGTAGTTTTAATTATTGGCATATTGGCGGCGGTAGCCGTGCCGCAATATCGCGTAGCGGTGGCAAAAAGCCGTTTGAGTACCATTATGCCTTTGTTAAAAAGTATTGCAACAGCGCAAGAAATATATTATTTAAACAACGGACAATATACGGCTGATGTAAAGAACTTAGATGTGCAAATGTCTGCCGAATGTGTGAATTTTGCATCAGAGGAAGAACCAGTTGTCCAATCTAGCCTGTTTAGGTGTGGAAAAGATTTTACATTACAAGTGTATGCGCCGGGTATTTTGCGTGCTAATTTTTGTCCGGGAAATAATGCAACGGAGACTAGCTGTGGAAATAATCGCGATTTACAAATTTCACTCTTTTTGTTACATAGTCCTGATTCGAGATATTCTGGTAAGTGGTTTTGTGAAATAAAAAATTCCTCAGCTTTGGGTCAACGCATTTGTAGTGGTATGGGGAAACTAAATCCACATTATGACTTTTATCAGTTAAACTAGAATTGTACTTAAAAGAATAAAGATAGAGCTTTCTTATACTACAATCATCCCCTGCCAGCTGGACAGGGGATGTCTTGTTTCCTAATTCGGAGTTAAATTATTCCGTGAGAATAATTATTTCGCCTCGGCGGCCGGAGCTTGGGCAGCGGCTGTTTCTTCAGCGGCGGCTTCGGGGGTACCGGTCGTTTTTTTAAGTTCTTGCAAGCGGGCGGCTTTGCCGGAGAGCTTGGTCAAGTAGTTTAGTTTAGCGCGTCGCACTTTACCAATTTTAAGTACTTCAATGCTGTCCACGCGGGGGGAGTGAATCGGGAAAATGCGTTCCACACCCACGCCAAAGGAAATTTTGCGCACGGTAAAAGTTTCGCCAATGCCGCTTCCTTTGCGGGCGATTACTACGCCGTCAAAAGCCTGTAAGCGTTCGTTATCGCCTTCTACTACTTTTACTTTCACGCGGACCGTATCGCCCGCTTTAAAAACCGGGATGTTGGTTTTTAAATTGTGTTTAATATCACTAATGTTCATAAATTTTACTTCCTCCGAATAACTTTTTTCTTTGTTTGGCCCGCCGGCTTTGGTTGAGAGGCGTTTTCAAGCAAATCAGGCCGAAACTTCTTTGTAATTTCTAAAGCTTGGGCGTGTTGCCACGCTTTTATTTCCTTATGGTTGCCGTTTAAAAGCACTTGCGGCACCCGTTTTCCGCGCCATACTTCGGGGCGGGTATATTGCGGGGCTTCCAACAAGTTTTCTTCAAACGACTCGGACGACGTTACATCATCCTTTTTAAACGTACCCTTTTGAAGACGCGTAATAGCATCAATCATCACGCACGCGGCTAATTCCCCGCCGGTCAGGATATAGTCTCCTAAAGATACTTCTGCATCCACCTCTGGGTAAATCCGGGCATCAATTCCCTCATAATGTCCGCACACAAAAATCAGGTGGCGTTTTTTGGCCAGTTTTTTAGCCAACGTTTGGCTAAACACTTGCCCGCGCGGACTGGTTAACACTACATACGACGACTTTTTGCGCAGTTTGTGGATGGCCTGGTAGAGAGGCTCTGCCATCATCAACATCCCGGGCCCGCCGCCGTAAGGGCGGTCGTCAATCGTTTTATGTTTGTCCGTGGTAAACGCACGCGGACTAAGGGTTCCCAGTTTAATTATCCCCGCTTTTTGTGCACGCCCCACTATACTGTGGGAAAGTGTGTTTTGCACGAGTTCTTCAAAAGCGGTGATAACGTCAATTTTCATTCGTCTTCCAATTTAAGCGTCACTTTTTTATCTTGGCTTAAGGCGGCGGCACTTAACACGGTGCGTACAGCTTTAATAATGCACCCGTCTTTGCCAATTACTTTGCCTTTATCAGCCGCGTCCACTTTGGTGGTTAGGAAAACGCGATTTTCTTCTACAGTTTCGTTCACTACTACGTTATCAGGCGTAGCAGAAAGCGATTTTAAGAGCAGGGTGGCTAACTCTTTCATAGTTGCCCCGCCCCTTATTTAGCGCTGGCTTTTTTAATCAAGCTGGCTACGGTTTGGGAAGGCTTTGCGCCTACTTTCATCCAATATTCCACGCGCGGCATATCCAGTTTTACCTGTTCGGCGGCGTTGGGGTTGCACGGATGATATTGGCCAAGCACTTCTTTGGCTTCACTGCCCACGGCGGATTTTTTTTCAATCGCCACTACTCTGTATTGCGGCTGGGCTTTTTTGCCAACCCGTTGTAATCTAATTACTACTGCCATGTATGACTCTCCTTATTTGCTTTTACAATGTAAAAGCAGTTTAAATTTCCGGCGTCGCCTGTCTTATTTGCTTGAGGGCCAATGCAGGGTCCGCTGACGAAAAAATTGCGTGGCCGGCCACTAACGCGTCTGCCCCGGCTGCCAGAGCAAGGGGGGCGGTTTGGGCGTTAATGCCGCCGTCCACTTCCAGCCAAATGGGTTTGCCGGAAGCGTTTATCAGTTGGCGTACCTTTTGAATTTGGGCGGGGGAACTTTCCAAAAAAGTTTGTCCGCCAAAACCGGGGTACACACTCATTACTAATATCAAATCTAAGTACGGCGTTAAGGGTGCTAATACGGCGGGGTCGGTATCCGGTTTAATGGATACGCCTGTTTTTACGCCTTGTGCCCCAATGGCTTTTAAGGCTTCCACCGTATCATCTTGCGATTCTACATGCACGGTTAGCAAATCCGCCCCGGCTTTTGCAAACGGCTCAATAAAGCGCAGCGGGTTTGTTACCATCAAATGCACATCTAACGCCAACGTTGTATTACTTCTCAAAGAACGCACTACGGCGGGCCCGAAACTTAAATTCGGCACAAAATGCCCGTCCATAATATCCACATGCAACCAATCGGCCCCGGCATTTGCTACGCGGGCCACCTCTTGTCCCAAGTTACACAAATCGGCGGACAAGATAGAGGGTGCAATAGATATTTTACCATTTACCGCAGGCATTTTGGAAGTATTTTTTTTCATTTTACTTCGCGCTCACGTACTAAAATGTTATCTACAAACACGCGTACCGTGGCAAAACTGGTGAACGGAATTTCCATATCCACCTTGGATCCGGGCTGTTTGGTTTCGTTTAACACTTCGCTTTCACCCGTTACGTCTTCCACTGTTACGCGTACCACACTCTCTTTTTTACCTTGCGGCAGTTCGTAGTGTAAATGGTACGATTTTTCATTTTCCGCTACTGCACGGCGGCTGACGGTTACTTCTACGTTAGAGCCGGGCGGCACCTGGCTATCGGCTTGCGGGCGTTGGTCCGCCACAATCCCGTTGGGGAAGGCCGATTCCGGGTCCTCTTTAATAATCAAATTGACGTCTTGTCCGCTGGCCCACAAGGTTGCCTGGGCTAATTTTTTACCCTTAAAATTGGGGATCAGCACTACGCTGGCCGGCGGCATCCCGTTGGAGGAAATCAGCGTTACCGCGGTGCCTTTTTGCACCATGCTGTCGGCCTTGGGGTCCTGGGTGATCACTGTACCCTTGGCGTACGTAAGCGAATATGCATTTTCCACTTTGGTTACATTTAGCCCCGCTTTACGGATAGCCAGTTGTGCTTCACGCAACGTGGAGCCCACGGTGTTGGGGACGAATACCATTTCGTCGCCTTGGCTAAGCCACACGCGGATGATACGCCCTTCGCGCACGGTAGAACCGGCGGACGGAATTTGCCGCAGTACCGAGCCGGGGGGGACGTTGGTATCAAATTCCACACCGGCTTGTTTGGCGGCTAAATTTTGCTGAGCCAGTAAATCTAATGCTTGGGAAACCGGTTTTTTGGTTAAATCGGGCACGGTTACTTCTTTGCGGGTATGAATGAGTGCGCCCAATACCCAATCGGCCGATACCACAATCAGCCCTCCAAAAAACAGGCACACCATCAGTAGCACCAACCACTTTACGCGGCCGGTTTTTTTGTTATTGGTTAAAAAATCGTCAAAATTCTCTTCGTTCGTTTCCATGTTCAATAAATACAAGGTCGTTAATTTTCAACCCGCGTCCGTTGGCAAAATCCATAGCGGGCATGGGTTTTTTCCCGGCAGGTTGTAGCGTAACAAGCCACAACGCACCCTCCTTACATTTTACTAAAATTCCATTTTCCCGTTCAATAGCCAGCACCGTGCCGGGTGCGGTGTTTCCTTCGACCCTGGAGGGAGAAGGTGGGCGTAGCCCGGATGAGAAAGAGTGATCCAGTAATGTTTTTCCCACAGTCAGCCATTCTTCCTTTCCCTTGTATAAAAACGGTACTTTGGGTTTAGGCCCGCACGCCAGGCCGCGCACGCGGTTGTGTAACGCATCGGCTGTTAAATCCGCCGGGCGCAAGAGCGCGTCCTCTTTTTGTAGCATGGGGGCGGTGGTGGGCTCGCCGATTTGCGGGGTTTGCACATTTTCCCCGTGTTGCAGGTGCGTCAGCACCTCTCTAAGTCCGCTCAGTCCCAGCGGGATTAGTTTTTCAAATAGGGTTTGGGCGTTATCTGGTGGGTCAATGGGTAGTTCTTTTTGCAAAAATAGCGGTCCGTCGTCCATGCCGGGGCGAATCCAAAACACGGAAATCCCGGTTTTGGTGTACCCTTGGAGGAGTGCTTGTTGTACCGGGGCCGCCCCGCGCAGTTTCGGCAGTAGCGAAAAATGCACATTCAAAATCCCCAGTTTCGGCAGTGCCAAAAAATCCGGGCGGAAAATTTTCCCATAGGCTACCGCTATTCCCAAGTCAAACGGGGTAGCGGCAATTTTGTCAAAATCGTCTTTTAATTTGTCGGGGGACAATACGGGCACTCCCAGTTCTAATGCGCGCGCCTTTACAGGGCAGGGGGAAATCTCTAGGCCGCGTCCGCGCGGTTTATCGGCCTGCGTGACCACTAGCTGTAAATCAGTCAGCTCACGCACCAATTCCATATAAGGTACAGCCAGTTGCGGGGTACCAAAAAAAATCGTTTTAAGCATACTTATATTATAGCAAGTTTGTTTTATTGGCAGTGTCGTTTAAAGTGCCCCTACTTGACGCGTTTTTTTTTTTGATACACTTTTCACGTACTTTATGTGGGGGGCGTATCCCTTGTATAAAAACGCAATATAAAAGAGTTTGGAGCGTTTAAACAGGGCTCTTAAAATAAGGTTGTCATTCCCGAGTGTTGTTATCGGGAATCTCCACCGCTTTAAGTAAATATAGGTCGGGTGTAGGCCCGACATAAAAATAACGTTGTCATTGCAAACTTGATTTGGAATCTCACCACTTTTAGCAAACAAGGTGAGATTCCGTATCAAGTACGGGATGACAGTAAATAAAAGGAGAAAGAGAAATGAACAATCACACACGGGGGGTTACCTCACGCCGTCATCCTGAACTTGATTCAGGTAGCACCGCACTTGACCCCACGGGCGTGAGCCCGTGGAGGGAGTTCCCCCTGAATCTTCTGCTACAATGTATAGTATGAAACTTTATAAGCAGGGACATTGTGTTTACTATTGTAAATATCACATAGTTATTAC
>JAZRAH010000040.1:0-1544 GCA_045634505.1 Elusimicrobiaceae bacterium | reverse complement strand
CGGGCTTCAGCCCGGGGATGAATGAGAATCCTAGCGCAAGAAAACGGAGTTTTCTTCTAAGTTGTGCGCTAGGCAAAATCAAGCGTAGCTGAGATTTTGGAGCAGAAGAAACCCCCTGCGTGAGCAGGGGGAGTTTCATTTGAAGCTTTTCAGCGCTCCCCAAATAAAACAGCCGTAGTTACCGCACAAAGCGATAAACATTCGGCACAACACAAAGGGGTTATAAGGCCCTTCACGTTGCGCCTAGAATCGGCTGTTTTTGGAGCTGAAAAGCTCTGCTCGCGCAGGAGCCCGTTTCTTAAACGGTTCCAAAAACAGAATCAAATTGTATTCATAGTATACTAAAAAATGCTGTTTTGAACAGCATTTTTTAGTATGACCTCTTTTGTAAATGGGAGCTAGTTTTGGGCTTTGGGCGGAAAAATTTTGCCCGCTAAAATAGACAGCGTAAGTAGCCCCACAATCACCCCCAAAGAAGCTAAAATGGGGATTTTAACGTAGTGGGAGAGGAGCATTTTTACGCCCACAAAGAACAAAATAACGGAAATACCGTATTTGAGGTACGGGAATTTGCCCGCCATGCCCGATAGCAGAAAATACAGCGAGCGCAGGCCGATAATCGCAAAAATGTTAGAGGAGTAAACCAAAAACGTGTCTTGCGTAATAGACAGCACGGCCGGGATAGAATCCACCGCAAAAATTAGGTCGCTCATTTCTATGACTAGCACAGCCGCAAACAGGGGCGTAGCAAACCATTTGCCGGCGTCTTTGATAAAAAAGTTTTCGCCGTGGTAATCGGTTTTTAAGGGCATAAATTTGCGTAAAATTTTAAGCGGCAAGGAATTAGACGGGTCAAACTGGTCGTCCTCTTTTTGCAGTAGCATTTTGAGCGCGGTAAAAATGAGCAGCGCGCCAAACACGTAAATCGTCCACGAGAAAAGCGAAATCAGTTGCACCCCTACAAAAATGAAAATAAACCGTAGTACCACCGCGCCTAAAATCCCCCACAACAGGGCTTTGGGTTGCAGGTCGTGCGGGATGGCAAAGTAGCTAAAAATAAGAATAAACACAAACATATTGTCTATAGAGAGTGAATATTCCAGCACGTAGCCCGTGTAAAATGCCAGGGCGTGTTGCGGGCCTTCAAACAGCCAAATGGCTCCGCCAAATAGGAGGGCTAAGCTGACCCACGCGCAGACCATGAGTCCGGCCTCTTTAATGGACACATGCCCATGATGCTTATTCAGCACGGTTAAATCAATAAATAAGGCGGCGATAACGGTTACCCAGAACGCAGCCCACAAGGCAATAGATACGGTAGAAGTTACAGGTTCCATAAGGATATTATAGCAAAGTCTAGCGGGGGTGTAATTTCTTGCTAATTTGTGTGCTAACTTTGTTATGCGCGCGAAGCGCGGAGGTATGCGACACGAGCGAGGACAAAGTATGCCGCTAAAAAGGGAAGCAAAAAAGCTGAGGATGGGAGTCCCCTACAATAAATTTCCTGATAAAGAGCGCGTATTTTTGCAAAGATTTTTAGTGGC
>JAZRAH010000039.1:0-2715 GCA_045634505.1 Elusimicrobiaceae bacterium | reverse complement strand
AGAATTTTACCCACCCCCGTTATTGAGAGCATCATAATTCGTCGAAAACCCATAGGGTAATACAAATACTCACTATAAAATAAAAAGGCTTTAAAACGCTTTTGATGCGTTCTAAAACCTATACCAGTATCATCTATTTCTTTTTCTTTTCAAATCTACCATGGCGTCTATTATGACAATCAATACAAAGTAATTCAAGATTATTATAATCTAACCGCAGCTCCCAACCTTCGGGCGTCTGTATTGCTTTGATATGGTGTACCTGTGTTGCCATAGCTCCACACGCCTCGCACCGATACCCTTTATCCTGTGTATACTTTAACGACAATACCCGCCAATCATTACTGTTATAGAACCGTAGGTATTTAGGATCGCGGGTTTTATTATATCGTCGGTTGCCTGCCTTGCGTGACTCCTTCATACGTTCCACCCGTGCCGCCTCTACAATAGGGGCGCACGTAGTACAATAGGCCGATCCATATGGTATCAGATTACCGCAGCGGTGACACGACTTTAATAACATAATATCCAACCTTTACAATACAAAAAGACTCAATGGGCGGCTCCCAACACCCAAAGAGTCTTTTTGCGGAGGAATGTAAAACCAAATGTGCAACCTGTCAGATTGGCACAATATCATTTTAGGACATTTCTTGCGAAATTGTAATGACACGTTACTGTCGTTTAAATGCTATCTCTTCCACCGCTTCGGAATATAGGCGGTATATATGACGTACCGAATAACCCTCATTATCCGCTATATCTTCCAGCGGTACGCAATCAATTAAAAACGACTCCAATACTTCACAATAACGGGGATCGTCCAACGTGTCGATTTCTTCTAATATTTCGGTTTTATAATTCCTTCCTTTTTTCTCTAATCTGCCGATACGTTGCTTCAAATCGAATTTATCCGATAACAACTCCTCGATGGAAACCGGAACACCACCACGGGGCATACCGGAAAGATTCGGCGTTTTAATTGACGTCAATCGATCTTCTAATTGCTCCAATTTATTTTTTAATCTATTGATACAATCGACGTTCCTTTTATATCTTTTTAACCATCGTTTTGTTTTCCGGATCATTTGCTCTTCGTTCATACCTCACCCCGTTTTTTGCAAGGCGTAACAAAATAACAAAAAAAATCTCAACTCCTTATAAAATACATATAACATATTATTACTATACTACTATATATATTTCTTCTTAAAGTAAAGAAAAAATATGTTATTGTGTTACGCCCATTCTGTTTTTTGTGTTATTTCGAAAATGTTTTTCGAACCTTCGAAAATCTGTTTCGATAATTGATAAAAATAGGGATAACAAAAACCGTAACAAAACGTAACAAAAACTACCTTTTTTAACAAAATCGGTTCGGCTATTTTCTAAAATTTCTCGAAAAATTTTTCAAAAATTTATTTTAACTCTTTTGAAAAAATGAGTTTTTGTTAAAAATTCGAGTTTTTGTTACCATTTTGTTATCATTTTGTTACGCGTCATTTCCCAAATTTAAACGCAATCACGGTAATTGAAACCACGCCAACGACCATACCGAAAATAAAAGCCAATAAAAGTTCGCTCATTATTTCACCCCCGTAGAACCAAACCCCCCGCGGGATTTTGCATTTAACCGACCAACCGTAGCAAATCGGAGCGTCGGTTGATTTTCCATAATTCGAAATTGGCAAATTCGATCGCCTTTTTCGATAACGGTATCGCGCGTGGCATATACACCGAAACGCCATTGGTCGTCGTTACCATTATACGAATTATCGATAATGCCCGAACACGCTTTGAGAATACCCCAATTTTTAAAGGTTGACGACCGCGGTTCGATATGCGCCTCGTACCCTTTAGGTAAAATCATTCCGATACCTAACGGGATCGCGTAATACTCACCAGCGGAAAGTTCCACGCGTTCTGCGGCGCGGAGATCAATCCAATCACCGACGTCGGTTTTTTCTAACGGTGGCATATTAACGAAATATTTAACAGGAACAAGCATTTTTATTTACCTCCGAAATATCTTTCTAAAAGTTCCAACGTTGGTTTTTTAATATCGTTTTGCATACGCTCAATATGACAAATCGTCATAGCTGATACGCCAACTTTTTGACCAAATTCTTTTTGAGTCAATCCCAAACGTTTTCGTTCGGCTTTAATCATTTCCGACCATCGCCGCCGTTCCATTACATCGGCTTTAAGGGTTGAAACAATACCAACCTGTTCGGGTGTTTTACGTTGTCGTAATAACTTCGGGTCGAGGTTCGGTTCGCCGTAATATTCCCGCTCCTCCGGTGTCATTTTCCGAACGGTACACGGGGACGGCTCCAATTTCGATAAATCACGGCGGCTCGCGTATTGACGGCACGATTTCAACATTGTCACATTAAACACCCCCGTTTCATTATTTAACCTCATGGTAAAGCATGGTTGACTCGCAACTATGACAAACAGAACCGGGGCGCGATCCGAATAAAGTAATAACAAACGCGTTACATTTTGAGCAACGATAAACACGAATCAATTTACCCAACGAGAATTTTTTAACCCATCTTTCACGATTAAAAAGATCGTCTAAATTTCCGCTAATTACTTCGTGCATTTTTTCCGCTTCCCATTTGCGTTTTTGACGGGCGACCATTTCCATAATCTTTGGTTTTTCTGCGTCCATTAACGGTTTAAATTCCGTATCGTATCGATACGTTACAT
>JAZRAH010000038.1:0-6804 GCA_045634505.1 Elusimicrobiaceae bacterium | reverse complement strand
ACGCAAGCCGCAAGTAAACCGGAAAGTACCAACCTAACTAAACAACTTTTAAGCGGTGGAGATCCCCGACAGAAACACTCGGGGATGACACCTTATTTGATGTCAGGCTCACACCTGACCTATAAGAAGGAGTCCTTGAATAAAGCTTATAGGTTGGGCGTCAGCCCAACAGGAGCCGCAAGTGAGCCTTGGAACAATTGTCACAAAGTCGGGAATTTGTCGGGTTATCACCCGACCTATGAGGAGGAGGCCCTGAATAAAGACTCTTTCAGGGCTCCGCTTCGCTCCGGCTTTACCCTCATAGAACTCTTAGTCGTAGTTCTTATCATTGGCATCTTGGCGGCGGTAGCATTGCCGCAGTACCAAAAAGCCGTAGAAAAAAGCCGGGCCTCTGAGGCACTAGCTTTGTTTAAATCTGTGGTGGCCGCTACGAAAGTTTATTATTTGGCTAATGGGGACTGGCCAACTTCGTTGGATGAGTTGGATGTAGAGATCCCGTGGACAGGAAACACTCCTCTACGAACTGGGGCGAAAGACACTCGTTCTAATGAGGATTGGAGTATGGATTTAATGAAAGATACGAACGAGGGTTCTGCCAAATCCGTTGGCATTTCCATAGGGCGTATTTCCGGCCCTTATAAGGGAACAGGGTTTATGTACTACAATAGTTATTATTTAGATAAGTTAGATGAAATTTTTTGCCAGGAATATGTGGCCAGTGTAACTGCTCCCTACGCGGACGCAAGTACTGATGGAAAATATTGTAGAAAAATAATGGGCGGAACTTACAACCATCACAATGGGCACGCCTTTGTATTTTCACTACCCCATTGAACAGAGGAGGCCTGCTCTTATTTATGCAACTTCCACCATTGGAGCATGATAATCGTCTTAGCATCACAGATTTCCCCTTTTTCTACCATTTTGTACGCGGTAGAGAGGGGAATTTTTTTAAGGTTAATAAACTCGTCCTCGTCCGGGTCGTCCTTGCCGCGCGTTAGTCCGGTGGCCACATATAGGTGTAGCTCCTCGTTGGAAAACGCATTGGTGGGGTTAAACTTCATAATGTGCTTTACACTTTTGGCGCGCATCCCGGTTTCCTGCCGTAGCTCAGCCCGGGCACAGGCTAAAAACGTCTGCCCTTCTTCGCGCTTACCAGCCGGGATTTCTAACGTCACCTTGCCAATGGGGTAGCGGTATTGTTGCACCAAATAAACATATTCGCCTTCTAGGGGCATGACCCCGCTAGCACCGTGGTGGTCCAAATACAAGCGGGTAGAGGTGTGCCCGTTAATCAGGCGCACGGTATCTAATTTTACCCCCAACACCCCTTTAAAAATCGTTCGCGTAGAAACCTGGGTTTCTTTTAATTTACTATAATGTTTCATAGAAATATCTTATAACATTTAGGTTCCCTTATGGCAGAATTTGTACAACTCCACAACCATAGCGACTATTCCCTCCTGGACGGTATGCTGCGCATTTCCGAAAATCACAAACCCTCTAAGTTTTTACAAGGGCTCGTGAAACAAGGCATCAAAGCCATGGGGCTTACCGACCATGGCAATATGTACGGGGCGCTGGATTTTTATGAATCTGCCAACGCCGCCGGCCTCAAACCCTTGGTCGGGTGCGAGTTTTACGTTACGGAAGGGAAATACAATGTAAGGGATAAATCCCGAACCGGGCACCTTACCTTATTGGCGCGCAACCACGAAGGGTACCAAAATTTGATGAAGTTAAACTCCCTAGCTTGGGTGGACGGTTTTTATTATCATCCGCGTATAGATACGGAATTACTTGCCAAACATGCAGGAGGCCTTTTGTGCTTGTCGGGTTGTTTAAAAGGGCTTTTATCGCAATATGTACGCAGTGTGGACGGATTTGAGAAAGCGTGCGCATTTGCCAAGCAGTACGAAGATATTTTTGGCAAAGGCAACTATTATATTGAGCTCATGGATCACGGTATCCGCGAGGAAATTGAATCCCTCCCTCTCTTAAAAGACGTGGCCAAACGTACCGGCATCCCGCTGGTAGCCACCAACGATTGCCACTACGAAAAAAAGGAAGATTGGGAAGCGCACGACGTGCACGTGTGTATTGCCACGGGCAAAACGCTAAATGACCCGCACCGCATGCAAATGTCGCACGAGCTGTATTTTAAATCGCCCGAAGAAATGTGCGCACTCTTCTCCCACACGCCCGAAGCGTGCAAAAATACATTAGTGATAGCCGACCAATGCGATTTGCAGTTCCCCAAACATGGTTTTATTCTGCCCAAGTTTGATATTCCACCGCAGTTCCCCAACTCGGCCGAGTATTTTAAAGATATCTGCCGCAAAGGGCTCGTCAAAAAAATGCACGGCAACGTGCCCGAGAATTACTGGCAACAACTGGAATATGAATTTAACGTCATTATTACCATGGGGTTTGACTGCTACTTTTTAATCGTGAGCGATTTTATTAACTGGGCACGCGCTAACGGAATCCCCATAGGTCCGGGGCGTGGATCCGGCGCAGGCTCTTTGGTGGCGTACAGTATGGATATTACGCGCATTGACCCGATCCAAAATAAACTGCTTTTTGAACGCTTTTTAAACCCGGACCGCGTGAGCATGCCCGACTTGGATATTGATATGTCCGACGCCGGTCGTGAGCGCGTCATTGACTACGTGCGCGGCAAATACGGGGCGGACCGCGTGTCCCAAATTATCACGTTTGGAACCATGAAAGCCAAATTGGTGCTTAAAGACGTGGCCCGCGCCATGGACGTTCCCTTGGCCGAGGCCAACCGCCTGACCAAAATGATTCCTAACGACCCGAAAATGACGTTGGAAAAAGCCTTGGAAATTAACGAGCTTAAATCCGCCATTGACGCCAACCCGCAAGCCAAACGCCTCTACGATATGGCCCGCAAATTGGAGGGCTTAAAACGCCACACCGGCATTCACGCCGCCGGCGTACTCATCACGCGCGACCCGGTCAGCGAATATGTACCCTTAGCGCGCGGGGCCAAGGAATCTATTACCACGCAATTTGAAGGGGAACCGTGCTCCAACTTGGGGCTACTAAAAATGGACTTTTTGGGTTTGCGCACCCTGACGGTTATTGATAACGCCGAAAAAATGATTCGCGCCCGCCACAACCCAGATTTTGACATTAACCAAATCCCGCTAGATGACAAAAAAACATACGATATGCTTTCTGCATGCAAAACGTTGGGTATTTTCCAACTGGAAAGCGGCGGCATGCGTGACCTTATCAAAAAGATCCAACCCAGCCAATTTAGTGATTTGTCCGCCTTAGTGGCTTTGTACCGCCCGGGGCCCATGGAATCGGGCATGATGGATATGTTTGTGCGCCGCAAAAACGGGCAAGAGAAGATCACGTACGAAACACCCTTGTTGGCCGAAGTATTAAAAGATACTTATGGTTGTATGGTGTATCAGGAACAGATCATGCAGATTTCCAAACTTTTGGGCGGCTTTACCCCCGGCGAAGCCGATACCTTGCGCAAAGCCATGGGTAAAAAGAAAATTGAGGTCATGGAAAAGTTCGGTAAAAAATTTGTGGAAGGATGCAAACAAAATAAAATTTCCGAAAAAACTGCCACCCATATTTACGAACAAATGAAAGCATTTGCCGGCTACGGGTTTAACAAATCCCACTCGTACGCTTACGCACTGGTTACTTACCAAACGGCCTACTTAAAAGCAAATTATCCCATTGAATTTATGTGCGCCGCCTTAACCAACGAAATTGGCCACAACGCGATTGGATCGGACGATAAAGAAAACAAAATTGTAACGTATTTGGAAGAAGCCCGCAAAATGGGTTTTGAAACTTTACCGCCGGATGTCAATAAATCCCAGCCGGAATTTTCGGTAGAAAAAGTAGGCGATAAAGAATATATCCGCTACGCCCTGGAAGCTATTAAAAACGCCGGGGAAGAGGGCTGTATCTCCATTGTCAAAGAGCGCGAGAAAGACGGGCCCTATACCTCACTAGATAATTTATGCAGCCGCATTGATTTGTTCCAAGCTAACAAAAAAACCATTGAAAGTTTAGCCAAAGCAGGCGCCCTGGATAGCTTATACCCGGGCCAAGACCCCAAGGTTACGCGTGCTAATATCTTGGCCAACATTGATAACGCCGTAGATACCGCCCACCTGGTGGCTAAAGAAAAAGAAAACAGCATGGGCAATTTGTTCGGGGACGATTTTTCCAGTATTTTAAGCGTTAAGAAAAAAGACCCCGTCAAAGCCCGCCCGCTTACCCAAAAAGAGCTGTTATTTAACGAAAAAGAAGTATTAGGCCTCTTTTTTAGCGGGCACCCTATGGCCAAATACCAACAAAATTTAGCCCGCCTTAAATGCACGCCCATTATTGATATTTTAGACGGCAAAGCCAGTGGCCGCTTGAATGTGCTGGGCATTATCACGCTTTTTAAAAAACGTCAAAATAAAGAGAAAAAGGAGTGGTGCCAACTGGTCATAGAAGATTGCACCGGCTCCCTGTCGGTCAACTGTTTTGCCAAAGCCTACGCTGACCTGGCCGACAAATTAGCCCCCAATGCTATTTTAAACTTTATGGGTGACATTAAAGTAGATGACGAAAGCGCGCGCGTAGAACTCAATTTAAAAGACGTGAGCGACGTAACCGAGCTGATCGCCTCAGCCGCGGACGAATTTACCATTCGCATCCCAGTAGGTTATCCTAAATTTGGTCTGGAAAAACTCAAACACTACCTGGATATGACCAAAGGCACCACCGTCGTCTGCTTGGAAATTCCATCTAAAGAAGACCCGCAAAAAATCCACAAAATCCGCACCAATAAGCGTATTTTGCTGCACAAGGGGCTTTTGGAATATATAGAAAACACCATGGGCAACGCGTGGACGTTCCGGTAATTCCACGCTCTTATAGTTTCAAAACGGCGGGCGCGATGCTGTACCATACGTGGACCAACAATTTGCCAAAATCTTTCCATTTTGCACCGACTTTCACTTGCGTACTTGCCGCGTTTTGCGCGGTCCGGCAGACGTACGCGGCGTTCAACTTGCGGTGCAAACTGGTTTGATTTTGACAAATCAGGGTACTGGCTATATTCCCGGTGCTTATTCACGGCGGGTCCACATACGGTGGCTTATCATCTCAAATTTGAAAACAGCCCCTACTTTTTGTCGTTATCTGTTCAAAAAAGCCTTAAATGTGTCGCCATCAGGATCGTCTTCATAGTTATTACTCATACTTTTGCAAATTTGTAAGGCTTGTTCATTTGACCTTCTAGCCCAACAGTAAAATGAACCCGCCAACGCAGGATAGTCTGTGCTGTGGTCATGTCGGTAAATAATAGATATAGTGGAACTTTCAGGCGGATTGGAATGAACATCTATTTTATTTTCTGTTATTCTACATTCTAGAGAAGTAGGACATTCTACGTCTATATCCAATTCCTCTTGTGACATAGCATAATACCCATTCGCCAAATAAAACGCTTCCTGTGCCTCGTGCAATGCCCGGGCAATTACAATTCCCTGTACCAAGCGACTTTTCCGTACTGCTTTTTGATATTGTGGCAACGCTACCGCCGCCAAAATACCAATAATCAGCACAACAACTAGCAACTCAATAAGCGTAAAGCCGTGAGTCGTTGACTTCCCCCCTTGTGTGGGGGAAGTGGCACACAGTGCCGATGGGGGGTTATCCAATAAGGTTGCCTCATTTATACCCCCCCTACCTAGTTCCCGCATACCAACCTTGCGGGACTGCGGCCTTTGGCCTTGACTTTCCCCACAAGGGGGACAGACAACTACATGCTGATTCACTTGCGTAAAACCCCGCCGGGTGTTTGTTTGTTCCATATTCATTTCCTTATTGTATGTACTACGCGCCGAGCCCAAACAAAAACGGCTACTTTGCTTGAGCTAATGCAAGTAACCCAATACAAAACAGCCGTAGTTGCCACTAAAAAAGCGACAAACACTCGGCACAAAACAACGGGGTTATAAGGCCCGTCATTTTGTGCCTTTACTGGCCATTTTTGGACTTGCATTATGCCTTTAGTTTCCTAAAAGCTCTTTGTGCCCTTGCGGCACAATTCCAAAAACCTTAAAAATTGTACCCATATTATAACATATTGCTTGGGCCTTTTTTGCGCCCCTGGAACTAAGGGTAGCGTATGCTTTAAACGCGGTAGATACAAAGGGGACACTCCACGGCCGCCAGTACGGTTCTACTGAACCACCACAGTTAATATTGCAATGGGTCTTTTAGTTATATAAACAAACTGAATGTACGTAGCAAACTAACTGCTACACTTAGAAATAAATGCTTTGAACGTATGCTAACTATCAATTTTTTAATTAGTCATCCAAAAACAGGGTTCCTCAGACGAAAAACTTTTCTTATTGTACCAGATTTGGTATAATGATTTTGTATTTAAGCCCAGTTGGCGCAGTGCTTATGGCATAAAGTACGTTCCCGCTTTTGGAACGCGCCAACGAGAGCGACTGAAGTACTGAAGTTGGAATTTGAGTAGTTAGTAACGTTTTAAGCCCAGTTGGCGCAGCGCTTATGGCATAAAGTACGTTCCCGCTTTTGGAACGCGCCAACGAAAGCAACTAGAAGTACTGAAGTTGGAATTTGAGTAGTTAGTAACGTTTTAAGCCCAGTTGGCGCAGCGGTAGCGCGTTCCCTTGACATGGAGACATGCAAAATCAGTTTTCAACCGCTTATTAGTCCTCGTTCTACGACGAGGATTTTCCTTTTTATACCTCACTGCTAACCGCCTTCAAAATGGGC
>JAZRAH010000037.1:0-6642 GCA_045634505.1 Elusimicrobiaceae bacterium | reverse complement strand
GACCTCCTTTCTATGTATAATGGATTGCCGGTCATCACCCGGCAATCCATTATATTATAAGGAGTTTTCTTGCTACTCTGTGCATAGGTATAACCTTCCGAACCCCCAGCCTAGCTGGGGGCTTGCTTTGTTCAGTCAAGGGCCTTCCAGGCCGCGGAAATTCCGCGCGTTACATTTACCAAAAATCTTTTAGTAGGGGACCGCGAGAGGGACCGTAAAACGCTACTCTTCGAGAACGTAAATCATTCGACGTGGGCAAAGAGAGGTGCGCCTTCGCACCCTGCGAGGGGGACAGACTACGACATTGACATTTTTATTTTTCATTTTCTGTTCTCCTGTTGTTTATTAGCGTCATCCCCGAAGGTTTCTATCGGGGATCCCCACCTTATTTACATCACTAAAAGCGGTGGAGATTCCCGATAACGACTTTCGGGAATGACGACATTTAATCATGATGTCATCCTGGGCTTGATCCAGGATCTCACATTATTTTTTATCGTCTTTTTTCTATTGACAAATAATCGGTAAATTTACTACGCTATGGGGTATGCAAGCACAAGATAATGCCCGTCTAAAGGCACTCTTTAAACTCTTGGAAACGGAAGCAGACGAGTACGGCCCCCTGTTAAAGCAGGCTCTTGCCAGTGCCATTAAGGCCAACCCCGACGAAGTACAACGCACGTTGGCAGAAGAATTTGCCACCACCGCGCCGCGCAACGTCATGCGTATGCTAGAGGAAATTTGTTGGGACGACCTGGCCCAAGCGCTCAGTGCGTTTAATGCTAAAATCAACCCGGATTTGGAAGACGGACTCATGTTGCTTGCCAAGTTTACTTCCCCCACCACCGCACGCGGAGATATTAACGAGCCCTTGGACGATATGGCGCGCGAACTGCGCCCCGCCTTGGTAAACGCAACCGATTACCCGGAAATTATTGGGTTACTGAGTCATTTTATTTTTACCTTGCGCGGTTTTCGCACCTTGCCCGCTATTACGGATATCAAGGACCTTTCGTTTACACGGTTTTTGGCTACCAAAAACGGCTCGGTGCTGGAAATGATTTGTTTGTATCTTTGCTTAGGGCAACGCTTTGGACTGGAAATGGACGCAGTTGATATGGCGGGCCGTCTGTTAGTCCACGTGCGCGATACCCAAAACCACACCTCTTTTTTAATTGATCCGTTAGATAACGGCAAACTACTCAGCGAGGAAGACTGCCGCCAATACGTGCGTGCACGGGGGTTAGAAAACGAACAGGATTTATTTGTCCCCCTCTCCTCCCGCTTATTGGTGCGGCGGTTTATTGCCAATATGATTTACATTTTAAATAAACTGCACGACGAACGCCGCTTAAAATATTTGCGTAATTATTTAGAAATTATCAAAGGATAGGAGGAACAATGAACGCCTATATTTATTTACTGGTAGCCCTGGGTTGTTTTGTAGGGGAATTATTCACCATGGAATTTTCGCTCACGTGTGTGGGGCTCGGGTTATTGGGGGCCACCCTGGTGTCCTGGTTAGAAGGTGCTCTGTGGCTGCAACTGGTTGTATTTATAACGGTAGCCTTACTAAGTTGGCTAGGGGTGCGTCCGCTTGCCTTAAAACATTTGTACGGTAAAACCAAAGATATTAAAACCCCGGCTGATGAGGTAATTGGTAAATCTGCCGTAGTAGAGGTGGCTATTGACCCGGTACAGGACACGGGGCGCGTACTCGTCAATGGGGAAAGTTGGAAAGCCACTGCCGCTAAGCCGCTAGCTAAAAACACCCCCTGCGTAGTAGAAAAATTAAATGGGGTTACCCTTTTTGTAAAAGAAAAGTAATAGGAGGAAACTATGGAAGAAACTGCCGGAATAGGACTGATGTTTTTAGGAGTATTTGCCTTTTTTATCATTGTGATGATTTTTAAAGGCATTTTGATTGTAAAACAGGGGCAATGCGTGATTATTGAACGCTTTGGTAAACTGCACCAAATTTTAACCCCCGGGATTAACTGGATTATCCCCATTATGGATAAACCACACCGCATCGAATGGCGCTCCAGCCGGGAGTATATTGACAGCACCGGCCATAGCCTCTCCGTTCCGTTTACCGAATACCGCGACGTGGTGGATATGCGTGAAACTGTGTACGATTTCCCGCGCCAAAACGTAATCACGCGCGATAACGTAGGCATTCAAATCAATGCACTGCTTTATTTTCAAATCACTAATCCGCAAGATGCGGCTTACAAGGTAGAATCGTTGCCGACTGCGATTGAAAAATTAACGCAAACTACGTTACGTAACCTAATCGGGGAAATGGACCTGGACCAAACGTTAACCTCGCGCGAAACGATTAACACACGCCTGCGTGACATTTTGGACAGTGCCACCGATAAATGGGGCGTGAAAGTAACCCGTGTGGAACTGCAGGATATTACTCCCCCCGCCGCCATTCAAGAAGCCATGGAAAAACAAATGAAGGCCGAGCGCGACCGCCGTGCCATGGTAACCGAGGCCGAAGGTACCAAGAAAGCCCAAATCTTAAAAGCCGAGGCCATCCGCGAATCGGAAATCAAGAAAGCCGAGGGTATGAAACAAGCCGCTATTTTGGAGGCCGAAGGGCAAGCGGAAGCTAAAATTAAAGTAGCCCAAGCGGAGGCGGAAGCCGTGAAAATTGTAGCCACCACCGTGGCCCAATCTTCCAACCCGGCTAGCTATATGATTTCTATGAAGTACATTGAGGCATTGGAAAAAATGACGGAAGGCAAAGATAACAAAATTATCTATATGCCCTACGAAGCCTCTAACGTACTGGGTGCCGTGGCCGCACTTAAAGATTTAACCGGCGGCGCCCCGGCTAAGTAAAATAAGCTGCAATTTGTAACCGGGCGGAAGATATCTTCCGCCCGGTTTTGTCTACCTTGTTTTCCCACCCATAAAAAGACCCCGGAAGATTTTTACTCCGGGGATAAGTACCTAAAAACTTCAGCTGCACCCAAGATATTAATCGTTTGTTAAATCTAAACTCAAAACATTCGGGACAGACATTCCCAACGATTCGCAGATTTCTATGCTTGCTGCTCTCAGCTCATCACTACCATCTACCGGCGTACACGCCAGGGCTGAAGCCTGCCCGTTAATAAGTTGGTAGGGATTATAAATACCATAATAATACTTCCCCCCGTTGCGGCGTTTGGCCAGCGTTCCCCTACACTCGGTACCTGGTATATAGGGCACATTTCTGGCATCTAATGTAAATGTAAAAAATTTAGTGGATACTACTCTTGCATTCATCGTGCTCCCTTCTATCAAAGGCAATGTAACAACCAGCAGACTAAACTTTCTTGGGCATGTTTCCTTGTCCACATAATAGGCATACACAGCATCATTGAGTGCCTTGATAGAGGCCATTGCCTCCGTGGCGCGGGAACGCTCTATCGCACGCGTGTACATGGGCAACGCCATGGACGTTAAAATCCCAATAATTACAACCACTGTCAACACTTCCACTAGTGTAAAACCGTTCTTATTCATAATTTCCTCCGTGTTCATATTCTAGCAAATTAAATAACTAGCTGCGTAAGGCGTTGGGCCGCCTCTTGCGTGAGGCCCGGCGTATTAAACGCCGTCAAGCGGAAAAATCCTTCCCCGCATAATCCAAAGCCTACGCCCGGGGTCCCCACTACTTGTGCTTGGTTAAGTAGTAATTCAAAGAAATCCCACGAGGCCATCCCCTGCGGTGTTTTCAGCCAAATATACGGGGCATTTTGCCCGCCAAAGGCCACCAGTCCGGCTTGGGTAAGTGCCCGCAAAATCAGTTGCGCATTTTGCTGATACAGCGCAATTACCGCCTTAATTTGCGCCTGTCCTTGCGGCGTATAGACGGCCTGGGCCGCACGCTGAATCACGTAAGGCACCCCGTTAAATTTAGTAGTTTGCCTACGTAACCACAAGGCGTTTAAAGCGTGCGGGTGGCCCGCGTCATCATACACCTGCAACGCCTTGGGAACCACCGTATAAGCACAGCGCGTACCCGTAAACCCGGCCGTTTTAGAGAACGAGCGGAACTCCACCGCCACTTCGCTAGCACCGGGAATTTCGTAAATAGAGTGCGGTAAAGCGGGGTCGGTAATATACGCCTCGTAGGCAGAGTCAAACAAAATCACGCTTTTATGGTTGCGCGCATAATCCACCCACTGCGTAAGTTGTTCTTTGGTAAGTGCCGCCCCGGTGGGGTTGTTTGGCGAACACAAATAGATAATATCCGCATGCTCAGTTGGTAATTGCGGGGCAAAATGAGTTTGCTCCGTACACGGCAAATAAATAATTTTACCGTAGCGTCCGTTTGCAAATACGTCTGTACGCCCGGCCATTACGTTGGTGTCCAAATACACCGGGTACACCGGGTCTTGCAAGGCCACCACGCAGTCTTGGGCAAATAATTCCTGAAAGTTGGCTACATCACTTTTGGCCCCGTCGCTTACAAAAATTTCGTCGGCCGCAATATCTATATTACGGGCTTGGTAATCGTGCTTGGCAATGGCTTCACGCAAAAAGCCGTAGCCTTGCTCCGGGCCGTAACCGTGGAACGTTTCCACTTGCCCCATTTCAAGCGAGGCTTGCTTCATAGCCTCTACCACGGCGGGTACCAGCGGTTGGCTGACGTCCCCAATACCCAGGCTAATAACGTTGGCCTGCGGATGCGCCTCTTTATAGGCACGCACGCGTTTGGCAATGGTAGAAAATAAATAACTGCCTTGTAATTTTAAATAGTGTGCGTTTAATTGTGTCATAAATCTATTTCCCCCTCAAACACGGCCGTGGCCGGGCCCGTCATAAAAATTTCTTGTTGATCCGGCCACTCAATGGTCAGTGTGCCGCCGTCTAACTGCACAGCAACCCGCGCGGCTGTTAGTCCGTTAGCGATGCACGCCACCGCCGTAGCGCACGCGCCCGTACCACAGGCTTGCGTAATGCCTACGCCGCGTTCCCACACACGCATACGCACGGTGTTTTTATCCAAAATTTGCACAAATTCCACATTGGTTTTTTGCGGGAACAGCGGGTGCGTTTCCAACAGCGGCCCTAACTCTGCCACTGGGAATTGCTCCGCGTTATCCACCACCACTACGTAGTGCGGGTTTCCCATAGAAACTTTTGTACCCGTCCATGTGTGGGCGGCTAGCGGCACGTTAAAATGTTGAACCAGTTCGCGCGGGCGGCCCATGTTCACACGCACAAGTCCTTTTTGCGCGTCCAATACTTCCGTTTGAATAGGCCCGGCTAAGGTTTCTAGCTTGATTTTAGGTTGGGTGGTCAGCCCTTTACGTAGCATATGCAGCGGCACACAGCGCGACGCGTTGCCACACATTTCCGCTTCACTGCCGTCACTGTTGATAATACGCATACGCACATCAGCCATGCTAGAGGGCAACAGCAAAATCAGTCCGTCGGCACCAATGCCGGTGCGGCGGTTACATAAACGGCGTGCCAGGCCGCTAGGGTCGGTTACCCCTTGGGCGGTGCCCCCGTCTAAAAAAACAAAATCGTTTCCAAGTCCTTGGTATTTAGTAAAGTGCATATCTTTATTTTATAATAATTTGCTACACTATTTTTAACTTACTTTTAAGGAGCTTGTTATGGACGTAAAAACCGCGATTGAAACACGCTACAGCGTGCGCCGCTTTGCACAAAAGCCCGTGGAGCGCGAAAAAATTAACGAATGTTTAGAGGCCGCCCGCCTGGCCCCGTCGGCCTGTAATTCCCAACCGTGGCATTACATTGTGATAGATGACCCGCACGTAAAGGAGCTGTTTTGCAAAGAAGCCTTTAGCGGGGTGTATAATATGAGTGCCTGGGCGGCTAACGCGCCGGTGTTGGTGGCGGTCGTGTCGGACCGGGGTAACTTTACCGCGCGTATTGGGAATTTCTTTCGCCGCACGGAATTTTACTTGGTGGACCAAGGGATTTCCGGCGAACACTTTGTCCTGCGCGCGTGGGAGTTGGGGCTGGGCACGTGTTGGATTGGGTGGCTTAACTCCAACAAAGCCGAAAAGTTTTTTAACTTACCCAAAGGCAAAAAAATTGAACATATCTTTGCATTAGGCTACCCGGCAGACGAGGCCACCCCCTCGCGCTTACACGGGCGCAAAAAGTTGGAGGAAATCGTCAGTTATAACGAGTATAAATAATTTGTTATAATAAGTTATCTTTTAGATAGGAGGACGTATTATACCGCGCTAGGCGCACATTTAAAAATTTTATTCATCATTTTTGGAAATGCATGTAATGCAATAGGGTTGGCAACAACCTCCTCAATCAATCCAAAAATAGTCGTACCAAGCACGAAGTAATTGGAATTGCAAACCAATTGATTTCGTGCTGAATGTTTGGCGTTTTATACGGCGAACTACGGCTGTTTATTTGGGTTATTGATTGAGGGCTCAAATAACTAGCCGTTTTTGTTATATTTGGGCCCAATATCAATAGAACTATTTTAAAGGAACTCAAATATGGGCCTAATAGAACTTTTTGTTGGTGATACCGTCTTAGAAATGATTTAATATTATTTTTGGAGTCAGGTATGATAAAAAAGTATGCCGTAAATGTGGTAGTGTAGACATTATAAAATGGGGCAAATATTTAGGGAAACAG
>JAZRAH010000036.1:0-14548 GCA_045634505.1 Elusimicrobiaceae bacterium | reverse complement strand
TGTTTCCCTAAATATTTGCCCCATTTTATAATGTCTACACTACCACATTTACGGCATACTTTTTTATCATACCTGACTCCAAAAATAATATTAAATCATTTCTAAGACGGTATCACCAACAAAAAGTTCTATTAGGCCTGAATTTTTTATTCCAGTTCTTTTAGCCACGTTGCCACGCTGGCATCACTGGGCATTTTTAAGTCCCCGCGTGGCGAGAGTGCCACACTGCCCACCTTGGGCCCGTCGGGTAAGCAGGAACGCTTAAATTGCTGGGCAAAAAAGCGTTTCAAAAATACCCTCAGCCACTTTTTAATTTCGCTCTCTTTAAATTGCCCGGCAAACGCGTGTTTGGCTAAAAATAAAATTTTCTCCGGCCCAAATCCATTTCGCAAAAAATGATACAAAAAGAAATCGTGCAACACATAAGGCCCCACCAAATCTTCCGTTTTTTGGGTCATTTTCCCTTGTTGATTTACAGGCAACAATTCCGGGCTGATGGGCGTATCCACTACGTCGGCTAACACGCGTTGTATTTTTTTGTCGGTCGTTTCGTGCGCGGCCACCCATTGGACGAGCGATTTTACCAACGTTTTGGGCACCCCTACATTTACCCCGTACATAGACATATGGTCCCCGTTATACGTAGCCCAACCCAGTGCCAGTTCGGACAAATCCCCCGTCCCTACCACCAGTCCGCCCGTTTGGTTGGCAAGGTCCATTAAAATTTGGGTACGTTCCCGTGCTTGCACATTTTCGTAGGTGGTGTCATGTTTTTGGACGCTATGCCCAATATCTTTAAAATGTTGCTCGCATGCTTTTTTAATGGAAATTTCTTTGACGCTAATGCCCAACTGTTTCATCAGGGTTAAGGCATTTCTGTAGGTGCGGTCTGTCGTCCCAAACCCGGGCATGGTAACCCCGGTAATTTGGCGGCGCGGCCAACCCAATTTATCAAAGGTGCGCACCGTTACCAGTAGCGCAAGCGTGGAATCCAACCCGCCCGAAATTCCAAGTACCGCCGTTTGGGCGTGCGCGGCTTTTAAGCGTGTAGCCAGGCCGGTTACTTGGATATTAAAAATTTCCTCACAACGCTCCTCTAATTCCGCACCCGTCGGCACAAAAGGCAACGGGTTTACCGCACGCGTGAGTTGGGTTACCGGCAGTACCGGCTGTACCAAGTCAATTTGCGCGTACGGCTCAGCCGTTTCAAGGGCGCAGTCCGTGCGGAAAGACGTATTGACTAGCCGCTCATTACGCAGACTATCCACGTCTATTTCAGCGCACAGTAGTTGGCTTTTGTCTGCAAAGCGGGTGGAGTGGGCCAGTTCGTGCCCGTTTTCAAAAATAAGCGCGTTGGAGCCAAACACCACGTCGGTGGTGGATTCGCCAAACCCGCACGAGGCATACACATACCCGCACATACACCGGGCGGATTGTTGCGCCACTAGTTGGCGTACATAGGCGTGCTTTCCCACCAGGGCATTACTGGCCGAGAGGTTAAAAATAATTTCTGCCCCTTGCAGTGCAGCCGTGCTTGACGGCGGCACGGTGGCCCATACGTCCTCGCAAATTTCCACGCCAAAGCTAAATCCGCCCGCTTTAAAAATTAAATCGGTCCCCACCGGTACCGTTTGTCCGCACAAGGTTACGTCTGTGCCGCTAAACGCGAGTGCCCGCACAAACCAACGGCTTTCATAAAATTCATTATAATTAGGTAAATAGGTTTTGGGTACCACTCCGCAAATTTGTCCTCTATAGCACACCACGGCTGCATTTAATAATACCGTACGCGCGCGTACGGGCATCCCCACTATAAAGACAACATCTAGTTTTTGGGTTTGTTTGAGTAGCGTTTCCAGGGCCGCCTCAGCCCCGTCTAACAAGGCCGGTTTTAAAAATAAATCGGCGCACGTGTATCCCGTAAGCCCCAATTCAGGGAACACCACCGCGCGTACTTTTTCGCGCGCGGCCTGTTTAATAAGGGCCAAGGTTTGCGCGGCATTATAGGCCGTGTCTGCCACTTGCACCGTGGGGATAGCGGCGGCTACTTTTACAAATCCAACATGTTTCATACCTTCTCCTTGTTAATAAATAGCGGTTACTTCATACCCGGCATTTTGTACAGCTTCACGTAGCGTATTGTCATCCACGGGGGTAGCACTTTCTACCGTGGCGGTTTTATGGGCCAGGTCCACCGTTGCTTTTACGCCGGGGATCGCGTTTAATGCGCGGGTTACATGCCCGGCACAGTGCGCGCACATCATGCTTTTAATTTCTAACGTTTTATGCATCGTTTGTTCCTCTTTTACATCTAAAAATGGGGGTTTAAAGCGGCCCAAGCGCAGGGCATTTAATACCACACATACCGAGCTTACACTCATAGCCGCCGCCGCTAGCATGGGGTGCAATTTCCACCCCAAGGCCGGGTAAAATACCCCCGCCGCCAGCGGGATACACAACACATTATAGAAAAAAGCCCAAAACAAATTCTCTTTAATGTTGCGTAGCGTTGCTTGGCTAAGGGCAAGGGCGGTGGCTACTTCGCGCAAATCCCCGCGCATTAAAATCAGGTCTGCGGCCGCGGCGGCTACGTCGGTACCATTACCTAGGGCCATTCCCACGTCCGCCTGCACTAACGACGGGGCATCGTTAATCCCGTCCCCTACCATGGCTACTGTTTGGCCGCTTATTTGAAGGGACTTGATAACGGTTTGTTTCCCTTCGGGTAGTACAGCGGCTTGCACTGTGCTAATGCCTAATTGGCCTGCAATATGGGCAGCTGTAAGGGGGTTGTCGCCGGTTAAAAGGACGATTGCTTTCCCCATTTTTTGCAACACTTCTACCGCTTGTTTGGAAGTAGATTTTAGGGGATCACTAAACCCAATCGCGCCCAAATATGTTTTCCCCCGGGCAAAAAACAATACCGTTTGTCCCTGACAAGCTGCTTTTTTAAGGAGCGTCTGCGCCTGCGGGACCTCAATTCCCCACGCACGCATGGCGCGCAAATTGCCCCCATACATGGTTTCGGGCCCGCAAGTGGCTTGCACTCCCAGGCCGGGAAATTCTTTAAAATTGCTAACCGTATTTCCTAAAACGTTTTCAGGGGATAATTTTTGTTTGACTAACGCTTTTGCCAGGGGGTGGCTAGAAAAACTTTCCAGTGCCGTCGCCCAAGCAAGCAGTTCTTGCTCGCTCACTTGTTCAGCCGGGAGTACTTGCGCCACTGTCATTTGCCCGGTGGTAACGGTCCCGGTTTTATCCAGCACAACGGTGGTAATATGGTGGGCCCGCTCTAAAATTTCGGCCGATTTAATTAAAATCCCGCGCCGGGCTCCTACGCCCATGCCTACCATAAGGGCCGTCGGGGTAGCCAGGCCTAACGCACACGGGCAGGCAATCACAAGCACCGCTACGGCGCACGTAAGAGCAAATGGAATATCGGCCCCGTACGCGTACCAGGTTATAAAGGTAAGCAGGGATATCCCCATGACGCACGGCACAAATACGCGGCTGACCCGGTCAGCCAAGCGGGCAACCGGAGCCTTGCTGCTAGCGGCATTTTCCACTAGGCTAATTAGTTGCGCGAGCACGGTATTTGTTCCTATTTTTTGCACAGTTACCTCGGCGTAGCCGCTAAGCAGTACGGTCCCTGCGCAAACGGTACCTCCGGGTTGTTTGTCTTGCGGGAAACTTTCGCCCGTGAGCATAGATTCATCCACACTGCACGCCCCTTGCACCATTTTTCCGTCAGCCGCAACCCGTTCCCCGGCGCGCAAGAGTAGCACGTCGCCCAGCGCGATTTGGTCCAAGGGGAGAGTAACTTCTTGTGCATTTCTGCGTACGCGCGCGTTGGTGGGCAGTAATTGGACGAGCGAAGTGAGGACGCCCAACGTCTTGGTTTTGGCGCGGGCCTCTAACCATTTGCCCAAAGTTACCAGGGTAACAATCATGGCGGCCGATTCAAAATAAAGTCCGTTTTGCCTGCTTAGTAAAGCCCACACACTTTGGCCCACCGCCGCCGTGGCCCCTAAGGCAACCAAACTATCCATGGTAGGCGTAGCTTTCACAAGCTGCAAAAATCCGTTCGTAAAAAAACGGCGGTTGAGCCACAACACAGGGGCGGTCAGGACCGCTTGCCACCCGGCGGGCACGTGCCACGCATGCACCATAGAAATCAGCATCAGCGGCACTAAAAACAAAACAGAAAGCCAAAAACGGCGTGCCAGTTGGGTTTCTTCCCGGGGGGCGGCCTCTATATTTTGCGCCAAAGAAGCCCCGTAACCGGCCTGTTCTACGGCGTGGATAATTTGCGTAGGAGAAAGAGCTGCGGGCTCATACGTTACGCTGAGGCGGTTTTGAAGCAAATTGACGTCCGCCCGTAGCACGCCGGGTAAAGCGCGCACGGCGCGCTCTACGTGTTGTTTACATACGGCGCAGCTCATGCCGGTAACGGTAAAAATTTGCCTCATACATATAGGATATTTTTATTAGAGGGAAACGTCAAATCGGGGGAAACCAGGGAAAAAGCCCTCCTCCCAGGGTTGGGGGAGGACGGAAAGGAGAGAGCCCCGATAAAAACGATCGGGGATGGCAACTAAATTGATATTAGGTGAAACCTAATCCACAAGACTTTACAACCACCAAGAAGTTGTGTGCCTTTTTTCTTTACCTAAAGACGTACAAACCGCTACACTGCGGGGGTGATTTCCATTGGCAGAACAAAAGGATTTTCCTTGGTGTCCTCGGTCCTTTTCCTCTACATCTTCGTCCGCATAATGATCAAAATATATTTCTATATGGGTATTAAAAGCGGTTACAGTTTCATCTTGAACCATACCCATAACACGGGTACCAGAACCATTACTGCATTTAAGAACAAGGTTCACACTTCCTTTAGTTAATTTAACACTGTTGTTGTCGCCATCGGTGTTTTCAAAGCCACTGGGCATGTCTGCCCCCATTTCTTCACAATCGGCGGCATAATGGCCGTTGGCTAAGTAAAAAACCTCTTGCTGTACTTTTAAGTTTTTAACAAGGGCAAACAATTCACTTGTGCGCGCTTTATCCACGGCCTTTTGGTATTGCGGGACGGCCACAGCGGCTAAAATGCCAATGATGAGAACGACGACCAAGAGTTCAATGAGTGTAAAGCCGCGCGCTGTTAACTTCCCCACCTGTGGGGGAAGTGCCCCGTAGGGGCGATGGGGGGTTGTCAAAGCAGACTCCTTATTTACAAACCCCCTTTTTGTCGCTATCGCGACGTTTTCCCCACAAGGGGGACAAGTAACAACTACGTTTTTATTTTGCATGATACGTCTCCTTTTTTATTATGTCATCCTGAATTTAATTCAGGATCTCACCTTATATTTCTTAAAATGGTGAGATTCCAAATCAAGTTTGGAATGACATTTATTTTTGTCAGGCTCACACCTGACCTATAATTCAATTTGTCTGGCTTGGAAAACGCATGCAAAAACGGCTTATTGAACCTATGGGACAATGACGAACCACAAGTGCAACAGCCGTAGCTCACCGTATCAAAACGATAAACATTGAGCACAAAACAACCGGGTAATTAGGCCGTTTGCTTTGTGCCTGTAGGCAGTTGTTCTTGGAGTCATTGTCACCCTACCGGGTTCGCGTTTCTTAGACGCTTCCAAAACATATCAAATTGTATTTATAGTATAACAAAAAAAAGACAAGAAAAGAAAAAGCCAGGGAGCCCCGATAGAACCCCTTGGGGAGGACGCTTATTAACACCCCCCTACCCGCCTGCGGCGTACTTCCCCCGCAAGGGGGGCAGAACAGATTGCTTCGTCGCGGTGCTCCTCTCAAGGAAGGCAACGACAAATTCCCGAGACCTGCGGACGGCAATATCGGCAATGACAAGTTTATTCAATTTTGTTACACTATAACTACAATTTGATATGTTTTGGAAGCGTTTTAGAAACGCAGCGCTTTGGAAAAAGCATAGAACAAGTCCAAAAAGTCGTATTAGGCACAGTTGGAACTCGAGACCCAACTGTGTCGAATGTTTCCTGTTTTTACAGGGGCTACGGCTGTTGTCTTTGGTTACTTGTTCTAGCTAAAGCGTTACAGCCGTTTTCATATTACGTTTTCCGAGTCTGTTAAATTGAAATGAACTAAAAGGAGACCGTAATATGAAAACAAACAATAAAAAAAACTGTCATGCTGAACTCGTTTGCTCATCTTGCCGTTCTAGGAAAGGGTTCGCCTTAATAGAACTCTTAGTAGTGGTGCTTATCATTGGTATTTTGGCCGCCGTGGCGGTACCGCAATACCAAAAAGCGGTTTATAAAAGCCGCTATGCTACACTTAAAAATTTAGTGACGGCTATTTCCCAGGCCCAGGAAATATATTATTTGGCAAACGGAAGTTATGCTGATAGTTTTGAAAAATTGGATATCTCATTACCCACACCCACAAAAGATCAAACAAAAGGAAAGGGATACCCTTACTATGTGTATGATTGGGGCTATTGCCGGACGAATTTGGGACCGCAACAGTATGATGTGCTATGCCAAAGTAGTGATATAGGGATGGCTTATTATATTTATTTAAACCATTCTCCCCAAACCCCAGGGGCACGTAGATGCTTAGCCCGACAAGGAGATACTAATCACACAACCAACCAAATATGTAAGAGCGAAACAGGAGCGGATGCCCCGACTGAAACCAAGGAAGGGAAAAAGTACCGAGAATGGGTTTATCAATAAGGCTGTTTAATAGCCTTTGGTACCGGCCAGGCTTTCGTCGTTATCTATCCACTCTTGCACGTCAATTTCGCGGTATTCGGTAGGCGTATCCCGCACGATTACGTTTTTGATGCCGGCGTTAATAATCATACGTTTGCACATGGAGCAGGAATTGGAATTTTTAATAAATTCGCCCGTGCTTACTTCGCGGCCGGAGAGATAAAGCGTGGAACCCAGCATTTTATCGCGCGAGGCACTGATAATGGCGTTGGCCTCGGCATGGACGCTGCGGCACAGTTCGTAGCGTTCCCCGCGGGGGATGTTTAGTTCTTGGCGAATACAAGTGCCCAAATCACAGCAGTTCTTACGTCCGCGCGGGGCCCCCACATACCCGGTGGAAATGACTTCATCATTTTTTACGATAACCGCTCCGTAGCGGCGGCGTAAACAGGTGCCGCGCTGGGAGACTACGTCCGCTAAATCCAAATAGTAGTTAATTTTATCTCTTCTGACCATAGTTTGCTCCTTGGGTTTATTATAACATAAAAAGTAATTAGTTTCTTGCGTAGCAAGGGGAAGCAAATCCGTTATAATATAAGTATGAAGAAATGGTTGCTTTTGTTTTTATGTAGTTTAACGCTGGGTGCCGGTGCCGAAACGGTGCACAGTATTACCGCGCAAACTACGCGTATGTCCCCCAGTACGCTTAAAAAACGCTTTTCCCTCAAAGAAGGCGAAGTATTTACCGAGCAAGAATATCAGCGCGCGCAAGAAAGGCTCCACAAATTGCGTGTATTTAAAACGTTGGAATTTTTAGAAAAGAAACGCAAAGACGGGGTGGACATCCATATTAAAGGCGACGACCGCAGTTATGTGTTCCCCATGGCGTTTGCCATGAGCGGCAAAAAACGCTCCGCCGGGTTTTCACTTGCAAGCGGCAACCTGCTTAAACAAGGCGAAAGTATGTATTTTTTCCTGGGGGGCGGGCGCGACGGCTTTGCCACCCACGGGGCACTTTCCCTGGGGGATGATGCGTTCTTTGTAGGTTACGAGCATGTCAATTTTGAACAGAGCTTTTATCAAAGCGGGTGGATGAGTTCGCCAGGAGTTTTTTCCTCCGCCGACGATAAAGGCAACCACGATAAGTTCCTGTTGGGAACGATTCACGGCAAACAAGACACCTTAAGCTTTACTTACCGGCGGAAATTTTCCAGCGTGTGGAGCGTGTTTGTGACCCCGGAATATGAGTATTATTGGTACAAAAACCACGCGTTGGATACGGGGAAACATTCTCATTTGTCTTTTGGGTTCCAGTATGCCGACGATATCCGCCCCGATATGAATATGGGTGCGTTAGCGGGGATTGGCCTTTCGGACAAACAACACGCCCTGCAAGATTTAACACACGTGCGCACGGGAAAATTGGCCGAATTTTCCTACACCACCGGCGGAAGTTGGACCGGGAGCGATTACACCATTCAAAAATTATCCTTGGGCGGCGGATTGATGTGGGAGTTGAAAGGACGCCACTTACTAGCCGTGTTTGTAAAAGGACAACGTGCGTTTAATGCGCCGTTTAGCAGTTTAATCCGCTCGGGGGATTTGCTCTTTGGCATGGGAATTTACGACCGCGAACAACGCGGTAAAACCGGGATTTCCGGTGGGATCAGTTTTACCTATTTTGTACTACGTAACCAAACCGGGCTGCTTAGTGTCATGCCGTTTTACGAGCAAGCCTACATCCGTGCGGTGGGGTCCTCTTACGAGCCTCACGCCGGCGTCGGGGCCACGCTGGCGTACCGTTTGTGGCGTTTTCCGTTGCCCATTGGTTTGAACTTTACGCATAACCTCAATGACGGCTCCCATCATCTGGGCTTAAAAGTGGGCGGCCATTTCTAAAAATGTCCCCATTTGTCCTACCTAAGGCCGACTTTCGCACGCGTTGCCTTGCGGGCGTACGCCGCGCTCAACTTTGTGCGTGCTTAAACTAATCAATTTTTGCGCTTGCGAAAGGGAACCCAAAACGCTAGAGTACTAGTCCATACTAGAACTAGGAGGTTACCTATGGGAATGAAAGCCAAAGAATTAGTCAGCCGCGCGGGCGTGGATGTAAACGCGCTTATCCAAGAGCTTAACAGTGCCTATTGTGATGAGTGGCTGGCGTATTATCAGTATTGGATTGGGGCACGGGTGGCCGAAGGAAAAATGGCCCACCTGCTTGCCGAAGAACTGGCCGAGCACGCCGGCGAAGAATTAGAACATGCCGAAAAACTGGCCAAGCGCATTATTGAACTGGGCGGAACGCCGTCTATCTCGCCGGAATTGTGGCTAAAGGAAAGCACCTGCGGTTTCCTGCCGCCGAAAGACCCCGAGGCCATGGTGCTACTTAAGCAAAACATCCAGGGCGAGCGTTGTGCGATAGAGGTATATCAAAAACTCTTGGATCGGGTGGCCGGAAAAGACCACGTAACCGAGCACCTGGTGCGCGAAATTTTAGAGGATGAACTGGAACACGAACAGGACCTGGAAGATCTGCACGGGTCGTGCGCGGTAGATAAAAAAATGTGCATGAAGTAGAAGGAAAGCATACCCAAAATCCCCGCCGGGCGCGTTGCCTGAGCGGGGATTTTTGCTATAAACTTAAAACTAAAATACGGTGGTTTTAGTTTTCCTAGCACTATGCTGAATATTTTTTATCAAACAGGCAATAAATTGGTGGCGACCGCAAATACATCATCAATTTGCTGTGAAATATGTTACAATAAAACATGGGTGGGCGAGTAGGTTTTAAGCCAATCTTGACCCTGGGAGATGAAATTAATGAAGACAACTAGTTCGCTGTCTAGATTGACAGCGTATGCAGTAATTGTTGCTATGTTGGCAGGGAACGTAAGCCCGATTTATGCACAAACCGACATAACAATCAATAATTCCGGCAGCGGTACAAACACCTGGACCTCTGGTGAGGCAAATACTTCCAGGTTACATACTACTAAAACAGGGGATTCTAGGAATTACACAGACTGGGTACAAAGCCCATGGGATGATACCCTGAAAATGACCGGAGGGACCTTAACAACCGCCGGCCTTACGCAAAATGGTAAGTTGTACGCTTCCGGCGGTAATATTACCGTTTCAAGCGGACAACTGGGCATTGCTAGTGGTTCTTATATCAATAGCGGGGCCAACTTAAATCTTGGCTCAGGATCCACACTTGCGATTACGGGGGGTAGTGTTACCCTTAATTCCGGGGATTCCATTGATTCCGGCACGATTACGGGCACTAGTGGTAATTTGTCTGTTACCGGCGGCACGCATACTATTAGTAGCGGGTCTACTATCGCGAATAATTTTGGCGTATCCGGCGGTTCGGTTACGTTTGCCACTGCCGATTCGCTCAACTCTAATTTCAGCAACTCCGGCAATGTGGTATTCAATGGCGGCACACTGGATAATACGATTAGTGGTACCAGCGGAAATACCACCTTTAATAATGCGGTAACGAATACGGCCTCGGTTACGCAAAATACAGTAACCAACACCGGAACGTTGACCAATAGCGGTACGATTACCGCCAATCTTACCAATACCAATGCCATTACAGGGACTGGTTCTATTGTTACCGGGACAGGTACGTCTTCTAACACAGGTACCATCTTGCAGGCGCAAATCACCAACAATGGTACGTTTACGAGTAATGGGCAGATTACGTTAACCAATGGTTTAACCAATAATAACATCTTTAATAACAACGCCATGTTATTGGCTAACGTTACCAACAAGTCAAATGCTACCTTGAGTTCTGATCCCGATAACTTAGGGAAAGATGTTGCCAACATCGGCACCTTAAACCTCAATGCAGATGGTACGTTATCGGTAAATGTTACCGGAACAGGTACCACCAACATCAGCGGGAATTTAGAAAATGCAGGAACAATTTCCCAAAAAGATGTGACGGTTGCGGCGGGCAAAGTGGTAACCACCAGTGCGTCCGATATAACCGCTACTAACGAGATTGCCAACAGCGGTATCATTACCTACACGGGCGGCTCTACGGCCAACAAAATTACCGGCGACGGCCGCATTGTGGTTACCGGCTACGTGACCAACACCGGAGATATTGACCAAGCCCAAGTCAACAACAGTAGTGTATTTATTAACAATGGCAACGTAACTGCCAACTTGGTAAACACGGGCTCTTTGGAAGGAACCGGCAACTATACCACCAAGACCGGTCTTTCTTCCAACAGCGGTGTCATTGAACAAGCCAACTTGACCAACAAAGGAACCTTTGATAACAACGGTCATGTTGATTTAACGGGTACGTTGACCAACGATACCAATGCGGTGCTTAATACCGATGCCAGTTTGATTTCCGCGGCGGGTGGCCTAGCTAACGCCGGTACAGTGAATTTTATGACTGGGACCAATGCAGTAAATATGACCGGTACCGGTACAACGAACTTTCACAATACAACCGGTAACACGGCTAGCATCGAACAAAACTTGGTAACTAACGACGGTAAGTTAAACAACACTGGTACGATTACCGCCAACCTTACCAACAGTAATGAAATTACGGGAACCGGGTCTATCGTTACCAAAACAGGCGGGGCCTCTACCAATAACGGTACTATCAAACAGGCCAACTTGACCAACAACGGTACCTTTGAAAGTAACGGGAAAATTACCGTAACAGGCACGTTAACCAATAACAAAACGTTTAATAACAATGCCGAAATTGTGGGTAACGTTACCAACGCCAACAATGCTACCTTTGCCAACGCGGCAGATATTACGGGTAACGTTGCCAATAACGGCACATTTACCAACGACGGCACCATCACGGGGGCTATTACCAACACGGGTACCGGCATTATCAACTCCGTGGCTACCAACTTGGTAGGTACGATTGATAACACCGCTACTTTAAATATTGCCGGCGGTGAAGTGCAAGGAGACATTACCGGAGCTACCGGTGTAATGAACATTACCGCCGATTTGGTAAATGCCAAGAACATTACCCAAGCTACAGTAAACAACAAGGCTCAGTTGGATAACACCGGCGTAATTACCGCTGCTATCAACAACGACACTACCGGCACCATTAACTCCGTAGCCACCAACTTGAAAGGTACGGTTGCCAACAACGGTGCGCTCAACTTGAACGGCGGTACAACTCAGGCGGCTATCACCGGTACAGGTAGCACAACTATCGGCGGCGAGTCCTTGACGAACAGCTATGCCATTACGCAAGCTACCGTCACCAACAACACCGCGATGACCAACAATGCAGCTATCAACGCTACCACCTTTACCAATACCAGTACGGTAGCCAACGGTGCCACAATCACCGCTGCCGATATTATTAACAGTGGTACGATTAGCGGTAAAGCCAGCGATTTGGTGGCTTCCAACGCAATTGCCAACACAGGCACGTTAGTATTTAACGCGGCCGGCACCCCCGGTACCAGCAACATTTCCGGCACAGGGGACGTGCAAGTAACCGCGGCTACCACGTTAAGCGGTACCAACACCTACACGGGCGGTACGCTCATTGACGCAGCGGCCTTAACCGTGGCAGGTCAAAACAACTTGAGTACCGGCGGCGTAACGTTTACCAACAATGGTACCTTAGCAGTAACAGGGGCCGGTTCGTTGAGCAACGTCTTGAAAGGTCAGGCGGCTACGGATAGAATCACTGTAGACAACGCCAACGCCTTAACCTTGGCTACTGCCACCGGCGCAGCAGGAGATTTCTATAAAAGCGGCGCAGGTACACTGACTTTGGGTATGCCTTCCAACGGCTACACGGGTGATACCTATGTGGTAGCGGGTACCTTAATCGGGAACACGGGTAATATCAATAATGCTGTAATTGGCGCAGCCGGTACAACGGTTAATTTCACCGATAATACGGATGCTGAACTCAACGAAATTAACACGGCTGGCACGTTCTTAAAGAGCGGTACAGGTGTGTTCAATGTTCAAAACAATAGCTTCTTAGCAAGTGTGGCTACGATTGATGCCGGTACATTGGCGGTGAATAATGCTATTAACGCGGATGTGTTGGACATCAACAGCGGTGCCACCTTGCGTGGTAAAGGTAGCATCAACGATACCCTAGATGCCAATGCCGCTGTCGTAAATATCAATACAGGTGCAACACTTGCCCCCGGTAACAGTATTGGTACCTTAACCGTAAATGGCGACTTAAACCTCGCCTCCGGTAGCACAACCGCGATTGAAATGAATGAAACCTCTAGCGATAAAATTGCCGTAACAGGTGCAACGAATATTGCCAGCGGTGCTAACCTAACGGTAGCTAATGAGGGTGGCCGCTTCTTTGAATGGAGCTCGTTTGATATTCTTGAATCGGCCGGCAACGTAAACGGTACATTTACCTACGATGGTACGATTGCCGATTTCGATACCAGCCGTATTGATGTGGCTTTGGATTACAGCGATCCGACCAAAGTAACGTTAACGGCTAAACGTAAAGCAACCGATTATACGAACACGCCTTCCGGCTTGTCTCGTAACGCCGGTGAAGCAGCCCATGCAGTAGATGCTGTTTCTACGGGTTTTGGCGGAGATATTACCAACGCCTTGTTGCAGTTAGAAAAATTGGGTGGCTTGAACCCCGATGGTGTGACGCTTATTAACCCCAACGCCACATTGTCCTCTGCGCTTAGAGACTTGACCGGTGTGTTATATGCCAACAGCGCGTTAATCCCCTTGTTTAACGCTAAAACATTGCAGGTATATGACCGCATTGCCCAACGCAGCGGAGCTGAAAAGAAATGCGTAGATTGTGACAACAACTTGTGGGTACAATACTACAACCAACACGATAAAGTATTTTCTAGTAGCAACTCCCCGCGTTTCTACAATAATACGTCTGGCGCGTTAGTGGGTTATGATCGTTCGTTAGGGGATTTCCTGGTTGGTGCTTATGCCGGCTTTGGTAAAAGCGACTTGCGCCAAGACGATGACAGCAAAATGGATGTGGAAGATACCACGTTCGGTTTGTATAGCGGATACACGTTGGGAGATTGGGCTTTCAAAGGGACCTTGTTTGCCGGTACACAAAACTACCATGGTAAACGCCGCATCTCTTTCATGAATCGCACCGCTGATGGTAAGTACAACGGCTCAAACGTTGGGTTAGACTTAGAAGCTTCTTATAACATCCCGGTGTTTAGTTGGATGAACGTGAAACCCTTTGTGGGGTGGTTGAATAGCTATGCACATCAACAGGCATTCACTGAAAAGGATGCCGGTGCGCTTAACTTACATGTCAACAGCCATGACCAATTCAACTCACAGGCCCGCTTGGGTGTTCGGGTAGACGGTCAAATTAAGAACAGACTGAGTTGGTATGGGTCTGTGGCTGTCAAGCAGTTCGTCGGCGATGACTATGCCAAATTGCGTATGGATCTGAATTTGCCTAACACCGATATGAAGATCATCAGCGCAGAATTGGGCAGGACATCCTTTGGCGGTCAAGTGGGTGCGAACTATGCGTTAACGAACAATTGGAGTGTGTTTGCCAATGTTGAAGGTAATATCAACAATAAAGCAGCCAATTGCTTCGGCAACGTGGGTGTAGCATATACTTGGTAAGGACCGTGTAAGTTCTTAACAGTGTTAGATTCTGTTTAGCGGTGGGGAAAAATATTCCCCACCGCTTTTTAATACTGCCATCCAGGATTCCCCGGGCGTTAGCCTGGGGATGAATGAAAGTCCTAGCGCAAGAAAACAGAGTTTTCTTATAAGTTGTGCGCTAGGCAAAATCAAGCGAAGCTGAGATTTTGGAGCAAAAGAAACCC
>JAZRAH010000035.1:0-20959 GCA_045634505.1 Elusimicrobiaceae bacterium | reverse complement strand
TGGATATTTTGTATCAACGATAGGGGTAAATGAAGAAACGATACAAAGGTATATAGAAGAGCAGGGAAAAGAAGATTCAGGGCAAACTTTGTTTGAAACGGACTGATACCACGGGCGTGAGCCCGTGGAGTTTCATCATCTAGTCGTTATCAGAACAACAAGACCCTGAAACAAGTTCAGGGTGACGGCAGCAAGGGCTTTACCCTGATTGAGCTACTGGTTGTAGTTTTAATCATTGGTATTTTGGCGGCGGTGGCGTTGCCGCAGTATCAAAAAGCAGTTTCTAAAAGTTGGTTGGCTACTGCAAAATCTATTGTAACGGTGGTGGCCTTAGCGGCGGAAGAATATTATTTAATCAACGGAAAATATCCAACTTCGTTGAATGAACTTTCGGTGTCAATCCCAACTCCATTGGAAACTTCCTCTCCAGAAGGTTATGATAAGTATATCTACGATTGGGGCAAATGTACATTGCAAAATAACTCATATACGCAGATGTTTGGTTGTGAAAATACGCAGCGTCACTTAGCTTATACTAAAGTATTTGAATATGCGAAAGCGCAGCGTGGACAACGGATATGTTCTGCTACGAAAGATACAGACACGGTTGCACATGCGGTGTGCCAATCGGATACGGGCAAGCAGACCGCATGGTATGATGGCCCAAATAATGATGTGTTTATATATGATTAAAAACGTAACATCTAAAAAATAACCCCCGGCGTAACTTTGCTGGGGGCATTTGTTGTTTAGCAACCAAAAGTTTACTGAATATCTTTTTCGTTGGCGGTAATGGACAAGACGACGCGGCGGTTTTGGGCGCGGCCTGCTTCGGTATCGTTGGAAGCAATCGGGTTGGACTCGCCGTAACCAATGTAAGTAATGCTTAAGGTTTTGAGTCCGTTGGCAATTAAATAATTATACACGGCTTGCGCACGTTGCGTGGAAAGCGTTTTGTTATACGCATCCGAGCCGGTAGAATCGGTAAACCCTTGTACCACAATGCGGTTTTTGGGATATTTTTTTAGCACGCGGTTAAGATCTTTAAGTGTTTGCATGGCCTGTGTGGAAAGTACGGCACTGTTGACGTCAAACAAGATGTCGTTTTTTAGGTATACTTGGATGCCATTTTCGCCTTTTACTACGTCAGCAATGGCGGCCAGTTCCTTGGCTTGCTTGTCGTAGTAATTACCTAAAGTTCCACCGGCAGCTAACCCGGCTAGTCCGCCAATAAGGGCCCCGGTGCCGGCTTTGCCTCCCGTTGCGTGCGCGATTAACGCCCCGGCCCCCGCGCCTACCGCGGCCCCGGCTCCTGCGCCAATGGCGGTACGTTTACCCGGCGTAGTGCAAGCGGCCAGTAAAAAAACACCTAACGTGCTTAGTAAAACAATTTTTTTCATACGGCAATTTCTCCTTTTTAAGTAAGATGCCTATATTGTACTTTATTAAAAGGAACGCTACAAATAAAAGGGACTCACATTAAAAACAGACGCAATAAACACGTAATAAATTACGAAAGAGTTGTTAATAGAGGGGGATTTTGCACGCTTTTACCAAATGGGGTTTGCACGCGTGCCTAGAATTTATTAAGATATATCCGTATTATTTTATTTCGCGTTTCGCGCGTGTGCCTTGCGCGTACGGTATTTGCGAGGATATATGGCAAATTTCTTTTCTTTTCTTTCTCCTAAAAAACAAACGGATTTAACGGCTCTTTCGCCGGAAATGTTGACATTTTTACAACAATATCCCTTGGCCCTCCTGTTAGTGGATGCTACCGGGCATATTACGTTTGCCAACCCCAGTGCGGTGCGGCTGCTACGTACGGAAGAGGCCGTACTCGTGTCCTCGTACGTGGACCGGTTTGGGCTTACTATGGAAAAAGTACGCACCATGGCGCAAGCCAATCCACCCAAAAAAATTATTATTGAACTGGTTAATGACCAGGCCGATTCCGTATTTGTGGGGGCGGCGGCAAGTTTTTTGGCCGCGACGCCGTTTATTATGCTGACCATGGAGTCTATTCCGCATTTTACGCAACTTACGGCAGATAATTCATTTTTGCGCAGTGTGGTGGACGGTAGCCCCTGTGCGGTGGTGGTGCAAAATTTAGCGGGCAAGTGTGTACTGTGGTCCCATAAAGCAGAAGCGTTGTTTGGCTACAAAGAGGCAGATGTACTGGGGCAAGAAGTGTATCCCTTTTTGCCAAAAGACATGACGGCCTCTTTGCAACATTTGGACGAAAAAATTGTTACGCAGCGCACTTCGCAAGACCCGGTACAGCTTACGTATAAAAATGCGCAGGGTAAAGAGCTTGTGCTACGGGTAAGCAAACTGTTTTTACCCGCCAAACAAGGCAAAGATTTGCGTATTTTAACACTGTTTGAAGACGTGACGGCCCGTTACCTGTATGAACAAAATTTACTTCAAAACCGCACGTTACTGCGCGCGGTATTAGATAACGTCCCCTTGGGGCTTTATACGCGCGATTGCGATAACCAAGTAACTTTTTACAACCGGCAGAGTTTGAAAGTTCTGAATGAAAAGAACGAAGAGCATGTTTCTAAAGCGCATGAGTATCAAACGCAACAAGATACAGACAGGCACCACTCGCGTGAACAGGAAATCTTAAAAGAAGGGAAAATTAGAGACTATCCCGAAGAAGAATATACGGACAGTTTGGGCAATAAGAAAATTTTGCATTTACGCAAAGTGCCGCTGATGGACGCAGGCCCCAAGCCGCTAGTCTTGTCTATTGTGGAAGATATTACTGATAAATTAGCGCAAGAAAAAGAAATCAAGCGTGTGAACAATTTACTAACAGCTATTGTGCAAAATGCGCCGATTGGGTTGTATGCGCGCACCCCGGACGGGCGCATGCTGCTGCGCAATCAACAATGTGCCGATTTGTTTGGCACCATGCCCTTGCAAGATATGAATAAACCCCGTTTTTCCCTTCCGCACGAAACGCCCGAACAAGTAAGCGGGTTTTTGGAACGGGAACACCAGGTGCTTAGCACGGGCAAACCGTTACATATCCCCGAAGAAGCCTATGTAACGGGGGACGGTACGACAAAGCTACTACGTATGATTAAAGTGCCTGTAACAGGGACCCAAGAGGAAGAAAAATTCGTCATTACGCTTGTGGAAGATATCACCCAACGTAAAGCACAAGAAAAAGATTTACTGGAAACCAAAAATTTCTTACAAACGCTCTTAGATAACGTGCCGGTAGCTATTTATGCCCGCGGAGCTGACGATAAAATTATGTTTGTCAATCAACGGGCACATGAATTGTTCCCGGGGGAAAATCAAGATTCTCAAACCGTTGGAAACGCCCCCGATTTTTACGATAAACGTGAAAAATCTATTTTTGAAAACGGCAAAGTGTTAGACTTGCCCGAAGAACATTACACCACGCTTACCGGGCAAAAAATTTTACTACATCTTACCAAAGCTCCCGTGTTTGATAAGGACGGAAAGCCCTTTATGGTGCTGACGGTGGCCGAAGATGTAACGCAGAAAAAAGCGCAAGAACGTGCTATTATAGACGCCAAAAACTTTTTGCAAGCCATTATTAACAATTTGCCGGTTTCGCTGTCGGTTAAATCGTACGAGGGAAAATATATTTTGTGGAACAAAAAGAGTGAAGAACTCTTTGGGGTGTCTGCCAGTGAAATCATCGGAAGGACCTCTTACCGTACGGATCTCAACAACGAACAGCAGGAGTTTGTGCGCGAGGGAGATTTGAAAGTTTTTGATAGCAAAAAAGAACAAAACATTGCCCAAGAACTGATTTCCACCTCCAACGAAGGCGTTAAAATTATGCACACAGTTAAGACCCCCGTCTTCCATGAAGACGGTACCCCGGATTGTTTGATTGTGGTGTCCGAAGATATTACGGCAAAGACCAAAATGGAAAAACAAATCCGCGAAGCCAGTGATAAAAATACACTCTTGGTGGAAAATGCCCGCGAGGGGGTCCTTCTAGCCGAAGACAAAAAAGTGATGTATGCCAACCGGGCCTTGTGCCGGATGTTGGGTTACGAAACATTGGAAGAACTAACCGGACGTCCTTTGGCTGAGCTTGCCAGCGCAGATACCCAAAATTTACTTGAGGAAAAATATGATGCCGTCTTAGCAGGTGTAGAAGGTAGCGCAGAGACGATCGCGCTCAAGCTACGTAAAAAGGACGGAAAGATAATTGAGGTGGACTTTGCGGCAGTTGCTTCGCGCTATTTAGGCCGTCGCATTGTGTTGTGTTTCGTGCAAGATATTACCGCCTGGAACCGCACCCAACGCGAACTGGTGCGGGAACGCGAGGGCTACCGCCAGGCGTTTGAAAATTCATCCGTAGCCAGTTTTGTGCTGCTTAGCAACGGGCGTATTAGCCTGATGAACCAGGCCGCGCGCACGTTGTTTGGGTTCAAGGAGACGGACAAAACTTTTTACCGCAATGTCTATATCCGCCCGGGCCTTAGTTTAGCCGTACGCCGCCACATGCAGGCGGGGGAATCGGCAGAAATGAACTATGACTTTGACTTTGCCCGCAGTGCCGCCAAATTCCCAGGCCGCATGGACGGGACGCGTGCCAAATTGCCGCTCCATTTGGTATTTACGCCCATTCGTAAAGAAGGTGCGCCGGAAGGGAAGTTGTGCGATTATGTAGTTACTTTGCAAGTGCGTGGGGGCCAAGCGCAAGCACCGGCATCTTCCTCCACCCGGTTACTGCGTAAGCCGTTACCTCCGGTGGCTGTCATGCCGGTAAAGGCCGCGCAAGAAATGCTGATACTCCCCAATAGTGAGCCGTATGTGTTGTGCACGGCTGATTTTAAGATGTGTTCCTGTAATGAGCTGTTCTGTGAACTGTGCCAACTAAGTGAAGAGGAACTGTTGGGGCACCCGGTGCAATATATTATGGACGAGGAGTCCAAGGACCAGTTTGAGGCAGATTTGCGTGTCCTTGCCGATACAGGCACACTGTCTAACCGGGATTATTTTATTAACCCGGCCAGCGGGCTGGAAAAAATTGCAGTGCGGTTAACGGGTATTAAGGAAGATGGGGGGAAATACCTCTTTGTCCTGCGTAACCGGACGGTGCATTTGCAACTTATGAAAGTGTTGGAAGAACGCTCGGCCCAGTTAAATGCCCTTTTAGAATCCACCAACGGGATTGTATTTTCGGTGCTACTGCGTAATGGGCGTTTTGACGCGTTAGATAACATCAGCCAACACCTGGCAGAAAAAGTAGGCTATAGCCAAGATGAACTGGCGCATATGCAATTAAAAGACTTACTGCCCACCACCAAAGCTACCGTGCTGACCAAAGCGCAAAAAGAGCTTGCCAAACAAGGCAAAGTCAGCCTGGTAGAAAAAGTGCGTTGCAAAGACGGTACGGAATTTGAAGCCCAACTGGCTATGACGGCCCTTGATGTGTCGGGAGAGTCGGCCGCCCTGGTGGTACTGCGGGACGTGCAAACCGAGCGGGCCGACTGGTCGCGCACTTCCAACGAAGCGTTGGAACTAAGCAGTGTGCGGGCCTCTTTGCCGGGGATATACGTAAAAATGGATAGTAACGGCAAGGGGTTGGAAGTTTATTCCAACTTGCCGTATTTACATGTGCAAGAGGCACAAACCATTTTCCTAGGCAAAACCCCTAAACAATACTGGCCCAAAGAAACGGCCCAACGGGCAGTACTGACCGTTAAAGAAGCGTTATCTATGAACGTGGCTACCGGGTTTGAGTTGGAGTGGAAACTGGCCGATGCTATGCGCTATTTTGAGGCAAGCGTTACCCCCATTACCGGGCGGGATGAAGTGATTGTGTGGCTAAAAGACGTTTCGCAAGGTCGCTCGCACGAGGAACAAGTGCGTGAACTGTACCACATTACCAGCCAACCGGGGTTGTCCATTACCCAGCAAGTGGATAAAATTTTGGAGTTTGGCCTGAAAGTGTTCCGTGCCGACGTAGGCTTTGTACTGCGTTTTGCGGGGGCGGAAGATAACTTTGAAACGCATCTCATGTACGTGACCCCGAATGAATTAAATTTGCAGCGCCATAGCGCATTCCCTACAGAGGAATGTTTGTACAACGTAACGGACGGAAACGTACTGTTGTGGCCGGATTTATCCGTTACTTCGTGCAAAAATTGCTTGCACCAACAAAAAGGATTGGGCTCTATGGTGGCGGCTCCGCTGATGGTGGGGGGAAAAGCCATGGGCGCGTTGTGTTTTGCTTCTAAAGCTAAACGGCGTAGTTTTGACACGGGGGCAGAAGAGTTAATGGGCTTATTGGCGCGGCTGTTAGGCATGCGCATTGAACTGCGTCAAACCGGCAAAATGCTCAGCGAGGCTTCCCGTGCGTTTGCGCGCACCTTAGAGCATGTGGACAAGCCGGCTGTGATGTTAGATTTGGATTACGAAGTTTCCTTTGTCAACAAGCCGATGTTGGACTTAGTGGATAAACGGGAAAGTAATTTAATGGGACGCGACTTCTTTAATGAAGTCGTGCGTAATGACGATATTTCCAAGCGGATGTTTCATGATTTGGCCCGCGAAGCGGACGGAAAAACGTTCTCGGTCACGCTGGAACTGCGCACCCGCAAAGGGAATTATCAAGATCACACCTTTGAGGTAATGCCCTGCAAAGATGATACCGGGGGCGTGGCCAGTTATGCACTGATAGAGCAGGCGTAAAAGACCTACTTTTTGTATGGGCCTTTTATCCCTTGTGTGGTAAAGAAATTGTTAAGTATAATAAAAATATGAATATGCGTAAATATGTATGGGTGATTTGCACCCTGTTGTTAACTACTTCCCTTTATGCTCAAAACAAAGGGAAAACCCTCGCTAAAGCGTTGAACGCGGCAGTAAGCCGCCAAGTGGTTAAGCAAGTGCCGGACCACGTAATTACTACCCGTACGGGGACTTATTTTTATCATCCCGTATTTGGGTATGTACCGTCTGCCAAGGAAAAGTTCCATTACCCGGAGATACATTTTGCCGCACGGGAAACTTTGCCAAGCCAGGATGAAGAGCTGATTCAAAGAGCGCCTTTGTTTAAGCACCAGGTGGATCCCATTCGTGTTGGATTTAGACAACCTTTTGAATTGGGGGAAGACATTGATTTGCCCGCTATCACGCAAGCCGGTTATTTGTGGTTAGTGGCCCATCCGGGGAAATCCTTGGAAAAAAATCCCTATCTCTATGATTGGGCACAACTGCATTTAAAACAAGCGCAAAGGGAGTCTTTTCCTCGTGAACGGATGATGTGGGAATTTCCCAATTATTTTCTTTTAAAACGTTTGGTGCGTGGTAACTTTACACCCACCAGTTATGCTACGCTCTACGAACTTACCCCAGTCTATCCCAAACATATTAAGTTGGATGAGGACGGATTCCCGGTTAAGACAGCCGACGCCGATTATGCCGATATATTAGACGCTTATTTACTGCTTTCCAATCCTAACGAAATGGGAGCCTATAACACGTATGGGAAATATACCCCGTTTGTGCTTACCCAAGAAGAACACGCCGCCGCCAATAAACTCTTGCAGTTGCGCTTGCAAGGGGAAAAATTGCCCGCTAACCCCACCGCGCGTGACGTATTAGAATTGGCGTATAACCGCTTGGAAACGCACAGTATTCCCTATACAAAAATTGACGAAGTCGGGCGGGAATACAAAGCCTATCCCAACTACAAAAATACGCAGCTTTACCGCACCATTAAGGGGATGATTAAGGATCAAATTCCGGTGGAAAGTTACCACCAGGGCTATTATACGTTGGAAAACGTAGATATAACGCACCTAATTGTGTTGGACGCGGTAATGGGGGGAGTGGACCAACAAAACTTAACGGAAATTCGTCGGGCGCTCCGTGCGTTTCATAAACTCTGCGCGTATGTACACCCGGATGACGACAATGCCATTTGGCATTTAATGGTTTTGCAGAAAAATTTACGCGTGGTGTTCGCTGATTTACTTCGTTTTAATGACCTACAAATTGACTGGGCCGGCTGGACAGACCCACGTTGGCAAAAAGCGGAATTGGCCAGTTATGCCGCCTCTGTATTAGAGCGGCCTATCCGTGATTTAGTAGGCCGCAATTGGAAACAACGCTACTAATTTATACCCCCGCGGCTCTTGCAAGCGCGGGGCCTTTTAGCGCTTATAATTAGCAAACAAATAAAATAGTTGCTAATTTTGAAAGAATTTGCTACAATTTCTATCGTACAGGGTCTGTACCGTCTAAAAATAGGTACTGGCACCCTAAAGGTTTATGACAAAAAAGGGAGAAAATTTTATGGAAGAAATTAAAAAATTAACGCTTTCTTTGCCTACCGTAGTGCCGGTGGTAACCATCCGGGATGTAGTGATGTTCCCGGGGATGAGCTTGCCGCTATCCGTGGACCGGGAACGGTCCATTAACGCCGTGGAACACGCTTTGCGCACGCCCGGCAATTACATTTTAGCTATTTCCCAAAAAGACGCCGAGAACGAAAACCCGAAAGAAAAAGATCTTTACCATTTTGGGGTGATCTGTCAAATTACCCAAAATTTGCGCTTGCCGACGGGCTCTTTAAAGGTGTTTTTGCAAGGGTTAGCCCGCGCCCGCGTGCATAAATTGGACGTAAACCCCGGCGAAAACGCTTGGTTTGCCCAGGTGGAATATATTGAGGAAGAGGACGATAATTCCCCGGTGGTCCAAGCTCTTATGCGCCAAGTATTAGACGAATTTGACCAATATGCCCGCACCTCGCACCGGGTGGCGGTGGAGGGGGTGTCTTTCCTGCGCCAAATTACCGACCCGTCCAAACTGGCCGATACGATTGCGTCCAATATGCTCGTAAAAACTGCGCAACGCCAGGAAATTTTGGAAGCCGTGAAAATTACGGACCGTTTGGAGAAAATTTTAAAGCTCATTACGTCGGAAATTCAAATTATGGATATTGAAAACAAAATCCATAATAAAGTCCGCGCGCAAATGGATAAAAACCAAAAAGAGTACTACTTAAATGAGCAAATGAAGGCCATTCAAAAAGAACTGAGCCAAAAGGACGATTTCCAAAAAGAGTTAGACGCCATGCGCGCCAAAATTAAGAAAAACGGCCTGCCGCCCCACGCGGCCGAAGAAGCCAATAAAGAGCTGGACCGCTTGTCCAAAATGCAGCCGTTCTCGCCCGAGGCTACGGTTGCGCGCACGTATTTGGATTGGCTGCTTAATATGCCGTGGAATAAAACCACCACGGACGTATTGGACCTTAAAAAAGCGCGCCAAATTTTGGACGAGGACCACTTTGGTCTAGAAAAACCCAAAGAGCGCATTTTGGAGTATTTGGCTGTAAATAAACTAACCGGCGCTTTACGCGGCCCGGTGCTGTGCTTTGCCGGGGCCCCGGGGGTGGGGAAAACCTCCCTGGCTAAATCCATCGCGCGTGCCATTGGGCGCAAATTTGTGCGTATGAGTTTAGGCGGCGTGCGGGATGAAAGCGAAATCCGCGGCCACCGCCGCACGTATATCGGCTCTATGCCCGGGCGCATTATCCAAGGCATTAGCAAAGCCAAAAGTGCCAACCCCGTGTTTCTGTTGGACGAAATTGACAAAATGGGGTCCGATTGGCGCGGCGACCCGGCCGCGGCATTACTGGAACTGTTGGACCCGGAGCAAAACAAAGAGTTTACCGATCACTTTTTAGACGTGCCGTTTGACGTCTCTAAAGTGATGTTTATTACCACGGCAAATTCGCTCTCGTCCATCCCGGTTACCTTGCGCGACCGCTTGGAAATTATTGATTTTGACGGATACACCGAGTATGAAAAGCACGATATTGTAAATAACTATCTGCTGCCCAAACAACTCAAAATACACGGGCTAAAAAAAGGTCAGCTGGAAATTGATGAAGACGCCGTGGCCCTTTTGATGCGCGATTATGTGCGCGAAGCCGGGGTGCGTAATTTGGAGCGTGAAATTGGCTCCCTGTGCCGCAAAGCGGCGCGCAAGGTAGTGGAAGGGGCTAAAAAAGTGCACGTTACCAAGGACAATTTGCACGAGTTTTTGGGCGTACCCAAATACTCCAACTTTGCTACGGAAGATAACGGCGTCGGGATTGCCACGGGCCTAGCGTGGACGAGTGTAGGCGGCGAAACACTGACGATTGAAGCCACCAAACTGCCCGGTAAAGGGGCACTCATTTTAACGGGGATGTTGGGCAACGTGATGAAGGAATCCGTGCGTGCCGCGCTTACGTACGCGCAAAGCCGCGGCTACGGCAAAGACGTGGAGTTTGATAAGACTGATTTTCACATTCACTTCCCCGAAGGCGCTATCCCCAAAGACGGCCCGTCTGCCGGGGGTGTGATTACCACCGCGCTCACCAGTCTCTTAACAGGCCTGCCCGTTAAAAAGAAACTGGCTATGACCGGCGAGGTTACCATTACCGGGCGCATTCTGCCCGTAGGGGGAATTAAAGAGAAGTTTTTAGCCGCCTACCGCGAGGGCGTGAAAACGATTCTCTATCCGCACACCAACCAAAAGGACGTAAGTGAAATCCCGGAAAGAGTGCGCAAAGAAATGACCTTAATCCCTGTTAAACACATGGACGAGGTGCTCCCGTTGGCCTTAGAGGGGTGGACGGAGTTTGCGGCCAAGCTCGCTAAAGGCGGTAAAAAAGCCCCAACAGCTAAAAAAACCAAAACCGCCAAGGCTTCCATCAAGAATCCGGCTAAAAAAGTAGCAAAAAAAACTGCTAAAAAGCCAACCCAGAAAACCGCCAAAAAGGTAGCCCCCAAATCCGCCAAAAAGGTAACTAAAAAGAAACGCAAATAAGGTTTAGTTCTAACACAAGTAAGCCCCGCAAGTAATTTTGCGGGGCCTACTTTTTGTTGTTTCCCTTTATATACCTTATTACCGAGCTTGACTTGTTTTTTTTTTTTGATATCTTCAAATTATGAGGAAATGTCCTCAAGGAGAACTTAACATGAAAAGTAATGCAGTTAAAATGTGTTGTAAGAGCAGTTTTGCCCTTTATCGTCATCCTGAATTTATTTCAGGATCTAGTCGTTCTAACAACAAGATGCTGAAACAAGTTCAGCATGACAATACTAGAGGTTTTACCCTCATTGAATTATTAGTTGTGGTACTGATTATTGGTATATTGGCGGCGGTAGCCTTGCCACAGTATAATAAGGCGGTACTCAAGGCCCGTGCTACCGAGGCTGTTACAGTGCTAAAAACATTGGCTAACGCCGCCAAGATTTATCATTTAGAAACGGGAGAATGGGTTTCATTAGATGGTGCGGGCTGGGAGACAAAACTAAATGTAGTAGTAGACCGTAATAAGTTTGACGCACTTTTGTTTGTTTGGACATTGGATGGGGATGAAAACGAAGATCATATGTTTTATACATGGGATGATAAGACAGGGCTTGTCTTGAGTTACTATTTTAATACGAATCAAATTGCGTGTGTGAGTTCGGATGAAAATTCAAGCCAAAAATGTAAGGATATTGGAGGAAAAGGCCCAGCAGAATGCCAAAGTCAGGATAAAAGTGAGGGATATTCTTGTTATTATTTATAACGGGGAAATAAGGCCCCTAGTTTAGGGGCCTTAAAATCAAGAGGGTATTTTTACCCTTTTGTGCTGTCAAAGTGCTTTTTATTGCAAAATAGTTCGCTTTGGTCGCTGGCCCAATTTAATTGCTCTTGCAGCTCTTTAGCGGCGCGGGGGAAATCTTCTTCACTTTTTACCCAAATGGCTTTGCCGTAGGTAAGGGCTGTTTTGCCAAATGGTAAGGGCACGCGCATGCGGTCCCACGAGCCCGCCTTAAATTTGTGGCTCAGGGCCGTGCCGACCGGGATAATCGGCCAACCGAGCTTTTTAGCTAAAAACAAAATACCGGGTTGCACGGTGTAAATGGGGCCGCGGGGGCCGTCGGGCGTGAGCATCGGGCGGTAGCCTTTGCGGGCCGCCTGGAGTAGTTTAATTAAGGCCCGTGCCCCGCCGTGGGTGGTGGAGCCGCGCACGGCCTCCATACCAAAATGCGGCAAGACGCGCGCGATATATTCCCCGTCGCTGGATTGGCTAATTAAGGGTGCAATCTTTTGAAATTTATAAGGATACAATAAAAAGAGCTGTTGGTTGTGCCAGGCGGCGTAAATAAGGCCCGCGCCGCTGTCTTCTAATTGTTTGGCTTCGTCCGTTTTAAACCAATAAATGCGGGTGGTCCACCCCAAAAACGCGGTGTACCACCAAGCCAGGGTGGAGCCTACAATATGTTTCCAAGAAATCGGTTTTTTTTCTTCGTGATGCATTATTTTTTTCCTTTCTTTTTTGCTTTTTGCCACGGTACAAAAAATACGGCGGTATAGACGGGGAGTAGCGTGCCCTCGGGCGTGAGGGAAACGTCAATTTTGTCCGCGTTTAAATGTGGCAAAATCACAGGCAACGCTTTAGCCGCTATATTATTTTCCACGCGCACGGCCTCGCGCAGCATTTTGGGCGCGCCCGCCGCTCCAAAGGGGGGCAAATAGACAAATTGCAAGTCCAACGTTTCGCACTCCTCCTTTTGGGCTTGCTCTTTAATCAGGTCTGCCACAAAGCCAATGGCGGTTTTTAAAAATTCCAAAATGACCGTTACCGCGGCGGTGCGTTTGTCGTCGTTGGGTAAGGTTTGCAAATAGGTTTCCAACTGCCCGCCCAAGGTTACCGCACAGGCCGAGAACATTTCTTTGTGAATAATACTTTGGTCGTCCAGTTCCCAGTGCGCGTCTTGGTTAAATTCATACACTACGCCGGGGTCAAGTTGCTTGAAAATGTCGGTAATAAAGGCAGAGACTTCGGGTTGGTTTTGAAACCCGGCCCGGCGCAAGAGCGGCAACTCCCGCAAGAGGCGGTTTAAAATCTCGCGCGAGCGGGACGTAATTTTAAAGCGTTTTATTTTGCGCATATTTTTAACCCTTTGTAGCGTGCCCCCGTAAGAACACCCTATAAAGCGTTAAACGGAGCCCCGAAATGGGGCTCCGTTCCAAAACAACTATTTGCGTTTACGGCGCGGGCGGCGCGGTGCGTTGCGGTCTGCATTGCGTACGGCGCGTTTCGCGGCGTGGTAGGCGGCGGCTATTTGTTCGGCTTCGTTATTTTTGTGAGCCGGTTTTTCGCTACCGTCGTGATATTGCCCGTGGCTCCAGGTATATACCAAGGGGGTGGTCAGCGCAATGGTGCTATACACGCCCGAGATACACCCAATGAGCATCGCAAAGGCAAAGGAGTTAATCACTTCCCCACCAAAGAAATACAACACAAACAGGGCAAACAGCACGGTAAGTGTGGTAATAATGGTGCGGGAGAGCGTCTCGTTAATAGAGAGGTTGATTAAATCCCCAAAGCTCATTTTGGGGTGGAGGCGCACGTTTTCGCGCATGCGGTCAAAAATGACGATTGTATCGTTAATAGAGAACCCGGCTACTGTGAGGAAAGCCGCTACGACCACGAGGTCAATTTCGCGCTGCGTAATAGAAAACGCTACCGCCATTAAGAACAAGTCGTGGAATAAGGCCACTACGCCCGAAATACCCCACAAAATGTTGCTAAACCGAAACGCCACATAAATAATGATAAACACCATGGACAACAAAATGGACCACAGTGCGCGTTCGGTCATATCCGACCCTACAGCCGGCCCTACGGAGTTGGTTTGCAACACCGTGTAAGGCACTTTTAGCGAGTCCAGCGCGTGGGTAATGCGCCCTTGCACCACGCCAACTTCGTCGGAGGTGCTTTTTTCGCTAATGGCGTAGGAATTATCGCCAAACGATTGTAGTTCGGAATTGGCACCCGTGGTGCTGAGGGCTTCACGGATTTGTTCCATTTCTACGGGGGCGTTAAATTTTACCTGCACCATGGTGCCGCCGGTAAAATCAATGCCCATGTTAAATCCTTTGGTAAAAAAGCAGATTAAACCGCCAATCAGCAAAATGCCAAACAGCGTAAAATATACTTTTCTATATTTAAGGAAATCAATGTTTGTTTTCGGTAACAGGTTCATCATAAGCTGATCTCCTTGGTGTTAGAAGTTAAAATAAGCTCGTAAATAGCGCGCGTGACAAACACGGCGGTGAACAAGCTGACCAGTAACCCAATAATTAAGGTTACCGCAAAGCCTTTAACGGGCCCGGTACCAAACTGCAAGAGACAGGCCCCCACGATAATGGTGGTAATGTTGGAGTCAAAAATTGCGCTCCAGGCTTTGTCGTAACCCAGATTGATAATTTCGTACACGGGTTTTCCGGCACGTTTTTCTTCGCGCATACGTTCAATGATAAGTACGTTGGCGTCGATAGCCATAGCCAAGGACAAAATCATACCCGCAATACCGGGCAGCGTAAGCGTGGCCGAGAAATAGCTCATCACGGCAACCGTTAAAATGAAGTTGAGGATGAGGGCTACGTCGGCAATAAAACCGGCCGCTTTGTAATATACCAGCATAAAGAGCAAGATAATCACAAAGGCAATGCCCGAGGCAGACAGACCCGATTTAATGGAGTCTTCGCCCAAGGTCGGCCCAATGGTTTTCTTTTCAATCACGCGCACCGGGGCAGGCAAGGCACCGGCTTTTAAGACGATTGCCAAGCTGCGGGCTTCTTCGGGCGTAAAGCGGCCCGTGATGCGCCCTTCGCGCGAAATGCGGGATTGAATCGTCGGCGCGGATTGTACGGTGTTATCCAGTACAATGGCTAAATTTTGCTGTAAGTGGGAGCCTGTAAGTTTGCCAAATTTTTGGCTGCCTTCGGCGTTAAAGCGGAAGGAAACTTCGCTGTATCCGCTTTCGCCCATCATCACCACGCGGGCATCTTCCAGGTCGGCCCCGGTTACTTCCACGTTGCTTTCCACAAGCATGGGCCCGCCTTCTTTGCTGCGCATAATTTGGTAACCTTCCGGTACCAAGGCGGCAATTTCGGGTGCTAAATTTCCGTCGTCATCAAACGGGTTAGCCGTATTTTCTAACTTGGCAAACGCTTGCTGGGCGATACTTTGGTCGTTTTTCACAATGCGGAATTCCAACATGGCCGTTTTACCGATTAGCTCTTCGGCACGTTGCGGGTTGGACACACCGGGCAGTTGTACCATAATCCATTTATCGCCTTGTTTGGTGATAGACGTTTCCGCCACGCCGTATTGGTCAATGCGGTTGCGGATGATTTCAATGGCGCGGGCCATGGCTTCGTGCAGCGGCTCGTTACCCGGCAGTTTAGATACGTCTAATTCCAACAGTAAGCTAGAACCGCCGCGCAAGTCTAAGCCTAAGTTAAGCATGCGTTTAGGGCGTTCGCCCAGGGTATCTAGTTTTTCGCGCTCGGCGAGCGGTTTAGAATACCATTTATAGTTGGGGTAAATTAAGTAAAGTGCCCCTAGTAAAATGACGATAATCAGTCCCCATTTTACGGCTAATTTGTTTGACATTACTTCTTGCCTCCTTTTTGCGTGCTTGCGGCACGATCATTTAAAAATCCGGCCACGGCGGTTTTTAGCACGGTCAGTTTTACGCCTTCGGCCACTTTTACTTCCAGTGCCTCGTCCTTAAAACCGACGACGGTGCCAATAATCCCGTTTGCCAAAATGATTGAATCCCCTTTTTGCAGGGCATCTACTTTTGCTTTCATTTCCTGCTCGCGCTTTTTCTGGCTGCGTGCGGGTAAAAAGATTACCACAAACGCAAACGCAAGCATGATCCACCAAATCCACGCGGCGGACCCTTGTGCAGCTGTTTGCATAGAAAATATGCCTCCTAGTGAGATTAAAATACCCCTTTATTGTAGCATATTTAGAAGTAAAAAACCTTATTTTAACGTCAGGGCGTGCCATGCGCTATAAGCTAGGCACTTTGAATTTACTAGTATATCCGATAGGTGGGGTATCTTGCGCAGGAGAACTACACTGTATGCGTTAAATTACTCTTTGACAAAAGTGGTCATCAGTTTTAACAACTCTTTGTCTTTCGGGCGCGTGGAACTAAAGGGGACCACGCGCTTGCCATAGGCGGTGGTTACGACGGCGTAGTCTTCTTTGATGTCAAACACACTGCGTTGGGCACGGGTGTCAAAAATGCTGTGCCCAAACATCCCGCGCGGGATATCCATATTTAGTAAATCCAAAATAGTGGGGGCAATATCTAACTGGGATAACAGCTCGCTCTTAGCCACCGGGGCGGTAATTTTATCTTTCGTAATAATAATAAACGGTAAATTGTCAAACTGGGCCTGGTAGGGCTTAAACAGCGCGTTAGTAGGCGTGTTGGAGTAGGACGGGTGGTCCGGCATAATGAGGATAAGCGTATCATCATCAAACAACCCTTGTTGGGTAAGTTGGTTTAAAAAGCGCACCACGTCTTGCCCAAAACGCGCAAAGGCGCGGGGCATGGTGGGCGAGTCATAAAAGCGGTCGTTAATTTCGTGGTATTTTTCGCCCAAATAATCCAGCCGGCCCAAGGGTACGTGCGTGTCCACCGTTAAAAGCGTAATAAACGTCGGGTGGTTTTTGTGGATACGCAGGTATTCTAACGCGTAGTCAAACAGTTTGCGGTCCAACAGGCCCCACCAGTCAATATAATCTTTATAATCCGGGCGGGTTTCAAAATATGTGGCACCAATTACCTCGTCAAACCCGGCTTGGTTAAAAAGGATGTTTTCGTCCATATAGGTTTCGTTTGCACCGCGCAAAAAGGCGGTGTGAAACCCGTTTTTTTGCAGTTCTTGCACGAGAGAAAAGGGATACTTGTTTTCGTACGCCAGGCGCACAAACGGGTGCGAAGTAAAAATGACGGAAAGCCCGTACAGCGTGGACAGCGTAACGTGCTTTAACGAAGCGGAGGGGTATGTTTCGTACAGTTTATCCAAACTTTCGCTTGCGTCCGGCGGGATGTTCATATTAAAGTGGTGCATGTATTTGTTGGAAAGCGATTCGCTAGCAATTAAAATTACCCGCATATAATTTTTGCCCACCGGGGTTTGCCGGGCTGAAAATACGTGATATTGCTTGGCTAGGTGTTGTACTTCTGGCGAAAGTTGGGGGGTAATCCGTGCGGGCGGTTGCGGGGTGAGCAGGGCGCGCGTAGTATAGACCACGGAGGGGGGCGTCATATACACGCCGTAAAAATCGGCCGGGGCCGGCAGGAGCCACAACGGATTAAAAAAATAAAGTAAGGCGGATCCCGCCACGCACACCAGGAGGCGGTAAAACGCGGTTTTGCGGGGGGAATCCTTTAAAAACACCCGCACGGAAAAAAACGAAAACAGGGCCAGTAATACTAGGTAAGAAATCACGCGCCAGTCGGTCAAAAAATTATAGTCGCCGCCTTGTAAAGTGTCCAAATATTTGGCACCAAAACGCTCCTTAAAATACCACAAAAGCACCAGGTCAGCCGTCATGGTGAGGTAATACACAAAGCACAGCGCGCCGGTCAGCCATTTGTTTTTGATTCCAATCAGTTGCAGAAGCGAAAGCAAAATACCTAAAAATAAAAATTCACACGCAAATTTAATCACTTCGGCAGGTATTACATAAATGGGTTGCGTAACGCCCACTTGCGATAGCCCAAACCAACCCAGTAACAAGGCCGGCACGCTTAACACGGCTAGCAGTGGCCACGTGTTTTGAAAGGGTTTAATGAGTAAGCTTAAAAAACGCATATTCTATATTATAGGATTTTTTAGGCTTTTTGGGATATGGGACCTAGGGACAAATAGGTCCAAAGACCCTTTCCCAATTGCAGCCAAATTTTATTAAATGAAGAAAACATCCCTAAGGAGCGTGTTATGCAAAAACTAGTAGTAAGTAGTTTGTTAGCTGTTTTGTTAGTACCCACTACGCAAGCATTTGCACAGTTTATAAACCCGGCTATGACTGCCCGAAATTTGGCCAACCTAGAAAGGGTAATTGCCCGCGCCGCCAAACCGTCGTCAATTGGCCGCCCGGTGGTAACCTTGCCACCAAATGTTGTTGCGGGCAATAAGGTGGGGGTGTTGCGGGTCAATCCTCCTACAACCATTACTCCTGTTACTAAAAGCTACGCTACTTTTCTACGTAGAAATTTTGAAGTTTTGGGCCCCTCGGCCGCTTATCCCACCATGAAAAGTGTTGCGAGTATTATGGCCAGTAAATGGGCTAAAAAAGGTGACCACGTTTTTTATACGGACCAAACCAAACTTGCCCAAGATCTAGACGCCTTTTACAACGGCAACGCCGACATCCGCCTAGACCCGGTAACCGGCCATGAGGTTAAATTGTATGCCTTACCTGTGGAAGGTATTTTGTATAAGCCGGTTAATTATAAAACCCCTGTAGTATTAGATCCCAAGGACTATTTTATTGTTTATGACCTCACAACGCACCGCGGTAAAATTGTTACCAACGTCCCCGAAGCATATAATATGTTTAAATTAAACACAGATGCAAAAATTTGGCAAGCTATGGGAGAGGGAGAAGTATTTGATGATTTAAATGAGCTGTGCGATACTATTTTAATGGCCCATTTGCATAAGATGCGCCTGGAGAAATTGCCCGCGGATACGAATATTAGAATAGCGGTGAGAAATGCCCAGCGCGACGTATTTAAACAGCTAAGCCAAAGGCAGAGCCTAATAAACGATTTAGAGACGTTACCCCAATTCCGTTATACGGAAACAGGGTATAAGGTATATGTGCTGGAACTGCCGGTGGAAGGGCTGACGTTGATGGATCAAGAGGGAAACCACCAAGTTTACAGCATTAAAGACCATGTGATGGTGTTTTTTGAACTAGGTGCGGTAGGGATTTTCCCCCGGGAGATATTGAATAACCCGGCCGAATTTACACCGATTGAAAAATAACCGTTGGCTTTAAATAGCACTCCCCGTCCCTAGCGGCGGGGTGTTTTGTATGTGTGGCTGCCACCCAATTTAGTATAATATAGTATCTTAAATGAGGCCCTTGGCGGTTGGCTCGGTCATCGTGGCTGACAGCCCCAAGCGGAAAAAACATGTCCGAAAAACTAGACTTACAAACAAAACGCCACTCGTGCGCTCACATCATGGCACAAGCGGTGCAGCAGTTATTCCCCGGTACGAAACTCGGCATCGGGCCCGCCATTGAAAATGGTTTTTATTACGACTTTGACTGCCCCAAGCAGTTCACGCCCGAAGACCTAAAAACCATTGAAACTAAGATGAAAGAAATCATCAAAGCGCGCCAAAAATTTGAACGCAAAGAAATGAGCAAACAAGAAGCGCGCGAATTTTTCACCAAACGTGGCGAAACGTACAAATTGGAACTTTTGGAAGAACTGGAAGACGGCACCATTACCGTTTATGTAAACGGCGATTATGCCGACCTGTGCCGCGGCCCGCACGTGGACCACACGGGGTTAGTCAATAGTTTTAAACTTACCACCATTGCCGGTGCATACTGGCGCGGGGACGAAAAACGCCCCATGCTCCAACGCATTTACGGCCTGTGCTTTGACAATAAAGACGAGCTAAACGCTTACGTCAAACAACAGGAAGAAGCCGCCAAGCGCGACCACCGCAAACTGGGCCCGGAGTTGGACCTGTTTAGCATTAACGACCACGTAGGCCCCGGGCTGATTTTAATGCACCCCAAGGGGGGAATGTTACGCAAAATTTTGGAAGATTGGATTAAAGACCAAAATTTAAAACGCGGCTATGACCTGGTCGTCAGCCCGCATATTGCGCGCTACCACTTATTTGAAATCAGCGGGCACGCCGGGTTTTATAAAGACAGTATGTTTAACCCCATGGAAATTGACGAGGAAAAATACCAAATCAAACCCATGAACTGTCCGTTCCACGTGGAAATTTACAAAACGCATTTGCGCTCGTACCGCGATTTACCCTTGCGCTTTAGCGAACTGGGTACGGTGTACCGCTACGAACGCTCCGGTGCGTTGCACGGGATGCTGCGTGTGCGCGGCTTTACACAAGATGATGCGCACATTTTCTGCACGCCCGAGCAAGTAGAAAGCGAAGTCAAGCAAGCGTTTGAATATGCCATGCATATTTTCAAAACGTTTGGCTTTTCCAACTACGCGGTGGAACTCTCCACGCGTGACCCGCAGCACCCGGAACATTTTACGGGCGACGTGAAAGAGTGGGAACGCGCCGAAAGTGCCTTAAAACACGTGCTGGAGGAAAACCATATTCCCTATACCACGCACGCCGGGGAAGCCGCTTTCTACGGGCCGAAGATTGATATTAAAGTAATGGACGCCATTGGCCGCTTGTGGCAGCTGTCCACCATTCAGTTTGATTTCAACCTGCCCGAACGCTTTGACCTGGAGTATGTGGCGCCCGAAGGCCGCAAACGCCCCATTATGGTGCACCGCGCCATGTTTGGCAGTATTGAACGCTTTACGGGGGTGCTCATTGAGCACTACGCCGGGTGGTTCCCGCTGTGGTTGGCCCCGGTGCAAATGCGCCTTTTAACGCTGACGGATGACCAAATCCCGTTTGCGCAAGAAGTAGCCGCCAAAATGAAAGCCGCGGGCCTACGCGTGGAACTGGATATCCGCCCGGAAAAACTGGGCCTAAAAATCCGCGAAGCGCACATGCAACGCATCCCGTACACGGCGATTATCGGCAAGAACGAAGCCGCCAGCGGTACGCTAACGGTGCGCCTCAAAGACGGCACCAACACGCAACCCATTACGGTGGATGACGTGATTAAGCAAATGCAAGAAGAAGTGAAAACGTTTAGTTTAACAAACTTGCTGAAATAACGGCTTGTTATTAACAAATGTTTAACCCGCCCCATAACCAGGGCGGTTTTTTGTTAATTGAAAACCCCGCGCTAGGCGTGGGGTTCGGTAAAGGTTTACCGATGAACAGGTTGTTTTATAAATCAGGGTGTCATTCCCGAGAGTTTGTATCGGGAATCTTCCACGCTTGATGTGAAGTTGTGTGCTTACGA
>JAZRAH010000034.1:0-1177 GCA_045634505.1 Elusimicrobiaceae bacterium | reverse complement strand
GATCGTCTAAATTTCCGCTAATTACTTCGTGCATTTTTTCCGCTTCCCATTTGCGTTTTTGACGGGCGACCATTTCCATAATCTTTGGTTTTTCTGCGTCCATTAACGGTTTAAATTCCGTATCGTATCGATACGTTACATCATCGCCCCTCAAAATTCGTCTGCAATAATTGGCCAAAGTTTTTTTGGATTCGGGGTAACAATGGAAACTGTTTGCTCTATGGGTATATTCACCAACGGGGACGCCTAAACGGTGCGCAATGGTTTTTTGTAATTCGATCAACGCGTACATATTCATAAATGCAGCTCGTACCGCGTCATTGGAGCGAAAATAAACGAAACAATCCAACGCGCCGTCGCGGATCATATATTGGATTGATTGCAAACACGCGGGATCGGTCGACCCTTCGTCCTCCGCGTTATCACGAATAGAAATAACCGCCCGTCGACTTTGGGGATCGCGTTTTAATTCCTCGACCACACCGTCCAACCACGGCGCGAATCGTTGGTGGTATGTATAATGCCACAAATCCAAATCGGTTTCGAAATCCAAAATACCGTGTACCATTTCTTGTACATACTGTTCCAACTCACGCGCGCCGCCGGGGAAACAACGAGAAATACGCGGTTCTCCCAACGGGTTTAAAATCTTCATGGTCATACTAACTTCCATTCGATCGGAGGTTAATAATTTAATAAGGGCGTTATGATACGTTTCGGGTAACGTGTTTCCACACACTAAAAAATCAAGCATGGATTTTTACACCCTCTTCCTTTTCGGTAGCGGAGATTTCACCCCCACAAGCGGCATAACCGGCAAGGTCGACCCAACTATCATCGGTCGCGGTTCCGGTACCGATACGGGCAATTTTTAATAACGCCATCATTGCAGCAACGTCCGCAGCGGTAACGGGATAACCCAAATAAGTCGACCAAAATTCGGCAATGGTTTTAAAATTATCCTCCGGAGAACCGTATTCGTCCTCGCGTTTACCGTTTACGATTTCGTTCGCACGGTTCAAAATTTCTTTGCGTTTCATTTTCTTTTACCTCCTTTTTGCATATTTACGATAATTGCCATAATCGCGCGGATCGTCGCGCCTTGTACGGCTTTGGTATCGTTTCCGATTTCGTCATTTTCGCGGAGATTATCTAAATATTCTTGTAATTGACTTTT
>JAZRAH010000033.1:0-32867 GCA_045634505.1 Elusimicrobiaceae bacterium | reverse complement strand
TGTGATATTTACAATAGTAAACACAATGTCCCTGCTTATAAAGTTTCATACTATACATTGTAGCAGAAGATTCAGGGGGAACTCCCTCCACGGGCTCACGCCCGTGGGGTCAAGTGCGGTGCTACCTGAACTTGTTTCAGGATCTCCACCTTAAAAACATAGAACAACACACATCCCTATTTAAAACAAAAAATACTTAATTTTTAAGTATTTTTAAAAACAGCTTGCTTTTTTATTCAAAAATTTATAGAACAATATATAGAACGAAACAAATATTAAAATCCGGGGGGCTTGCACTATGAAAGCTTTACACGCCAAACAAATAGCACTTTTAGAGATTCTAAAAGCCCATATTTCCGACCCGTTAACCATGGAAGAACTGGCCGAACGCCTAAACGTAAGCAGTAAAAGTGTTGTCTTTCACCACATTACTCAGCTGGAAAAAAAGGGCTACTTAAAGCGCAACCCGGCCAACCCGCGCGATTACATAGTGCTAAAAGACCCGGAGCGCAACGTAATTTACCTCAATATGTACGGCATGGCCAAATGCGGGCCCGAGGGCACTATTTTGGACGGCACCCCCACCCGCGTAGTTCCCGTGGACCCCAGTATGATTTATTTCCCGGCGTGTAAAGGGTTTATGGTGGAGGCAGTGGGCGACTCTATGCAAACGCTGATTGCCCCGCACGATTGGCTGATTGTGGAGCAAACCCACACGCCCAACAATAAGGATGTGGTGGTCTGCGTAAACAACGGCGAAGTCATGGTCAAACGCTTTACGCAATACGGGGACAGCGTTATTTTACAGAGCGAAAACCCGCGCTACACGCCCATTGTGGCCGATAAAACGGCATTCCACGTGGAAGGGGTAGTCCGCAGTATTATCAAGCGCAACGTAAGTTGTTAGCCGCGAAGTATCCGATTAAAAATTTGGCAAACACTAATTTGCGTTGTCTTAAAATGTGCCTCTCGCGGGCATATAACCGGGTCATGTCTCACGCGTTACGCGCGGGAATGCCTGTGTGGCAAACACTTCCTGCTGCCCGACGGCCAGCCAAAAGCCCAAGGGTAATTAGTTGTAACCTCACCGGGGCGCGTCCTCTAACGCTCCCCGGTTTTTTGCCAAAAAATACCCGCCCTTTCGGGCGGGGTATTAGCAAAGGCTATGTCGTCCTTAGTCACCCTCTTTAGGAGTAGTAGTAGCCGAAGGACAAGCAGCCCACGTAGGCGTCAATGCACAGATGTCAGACTTACCGGACGTATACCCTCTGGTAATCTTTCCGGTATTGTCTAGTGAAATTGTGATTTCATTTCCACCATATGTTCCGTCACCTTTACGCGCAGCTGCCGCACTAAAAGTTTGGTCATCCCCGGTAAGCGTAATAGTGTAGCTATTGGTAGTACGAACGCTGTCACCATCACTATCAGCCCCCTTAGGAAACTCCAAGTCCAGGTCCGCAAACTTACTGGTGTACTTCCCTTGCGCCATATAGTACAGGCTTTCCGCCGTGGCAATATCGCCTAGCATTTGCATGGCTTCTGCACTGCGGGATTTTTCTACGGCTTTGGTATATTGGGGCAACGCGACCGCCGCCAAAATACCGATAATGAGCACTACTACGAGTAACTCAATTAACGTAAAACCTACGTTATTTACTTTTTTCATGTATTACCTCCAATTTTCACTCCCTTTGCTGTACAAAGGAATGGCGGGCCGTTTTTATCTCACTTGTAGGAAATTTAGGAGAATTACTCCGGCCCGCATTACCAGGATAACAAAAAAAAAACAAGTCAAGCACTATTTTTCTACGACGAGAAAACAACTTTTTCACTTAACATAACACAATTTTTACCCTTTTTCTGCCCCTATTTTCCCGTTGGCTTGCGTAGTCATAATTGTTATAATAAAGGCATGAAAAAACTCACTGCTTTGTTTTGGATGTTTGCTTTTTCCGCCGCTCCCGTCGCGGCGCAAGACAGTTTAACCCAAGTGCTCCCGCTCTTGCAAGCCCAAACCCGCACCGCGCAAGAAACCCAACAAGTGGTCCATCTATTGCGCACCACACAAGACCCGGAGGCCGTCTTTGCCGCCGGAGCAAGCCTCGTACGTATTGCACCGGATAAAATGTATGAACCCGCCTTGTTTAATGAAATTATCAGCGCGCAAAATCCGCTTAAATCGGCTTTTTCCGCGATTATTTTAACGTCTATGGGGGCTGGCTATGAAGAGTTTTCCCCCCTCCTTTTAGACGCCTTACATAGTGACCAACCCATTTTACGTGCCTACGCCGCAGGTGCTTACGCGCTGTTACGCCCCACTGACAAAGCCTACACCGCTGACGTTGTACGCCTGTATATTTTTGACCCGGCTCTTGCCCAGCGCGCCGCCAACGCTCTTACCGCAGATGCGCCGGCCCTGCTTGCCCTACTTAAAAAATATACCGCGAACCAGGACCCGCAACTGCGCGCCGCCGTAGCCGCCTGGTTGGGTACGTTACACACGCCGCAAGCCTTGGCCTTGTTAGATAAACGCGCCAAAAAAGAAACGGATTCTTCCGTACAAACCCAGTTGGCTATGTCTTTGGCGGCTTGGCCGGAACAAGCCTTACCGCTTGCCGTAAAAGGGCTTTCACTCCCCTATACCAAACCGGCGGCTACTACCTACGATTTAGCCCTTGGTTTTATGACGGGCCATAGTGTTAGCGCCCTCAAAACCGCTATTTTATCCACCCGCCCCAACGAACGCATCAACGCCTTGCGCGCCGCGGCCTATATGGCAGGGGTACTGGCCAACCCGGACGGGTTTGCCTACTCTACGGACCGCTCGTTTGATATCCATTTGTTAAAAGGATTATTGCCGCAAATTACGGCCCTTGCCAACAACGGATCTGCCGAAGAAAAAAAATACGCGCAAAATACCTTAGCGCAAATTGAAAAACTGATGTGAGGCGTTGATGAGAGTAAAAAAACTAGATCCCCGCGCCAAACTTCCCCTGCGTGCCCACCCAACGGACTCGGGCGCGGATTTGTTTGCCTTAGAACGCACGGTACTCTCGGCGCACAGCATTACCAAAGTACGCACCGGAATTGCCGTGGAACTGCCGGAAAATACCTCGGGCATTATTTGGGGTAAAAGCTCGGTAGAGAGCGAGGGGATTAAAGCCATGGCGGGCCTGGTGGATGCGCCCTACCGGGGAGAACTGATTGTATGTATGTACAATTTAAATGATACCGAATTTGTATTTGAGGCCGGCCAAAAAGTAGCCCAACTGGTGGTGCTCCCCACACTCTACCCTGCGTTTGAAGAAGTTGCAGAACTCTCCGATACGTCCCGCGGCACAGGCGGTTTTGGCTCCACGGGCCGGTAATTTACAGCTTTTCCCCTAAACAAACACCCCTCTTTGTAGAGGGGTGTTTGTATTGTGTCTAACCATTTATTTATCTTTACGCACCCGCTTGGCGGCTAAAAACGTCCGCTCCACGGCTTTATCTTCTGCCACTTGTTGTTCGGCGGCGGCTTTGGCAGCAGCTCTGGCAGCTTTTTTGGCAGCCTTGGCAGCACGGGCGGCAGCGGCGCGCTCCATACACGCTTGTTTGCCTACTAAAGCGCGCAAGTTTTTGCGGGTAGTTTTGTTAATTACTTTGCGGAAACACCACAATGCCCAAATGTTGGGAATAGTCATCATGGTCATTGTAAAAATAGCTAACGCCCACATAAAGCGGGTGGAGGTATTTGCCTCGGCCGTGCGTAAGACGGAATCGGCGATGGTCCAGTCCGTTGAGAAACTGGCCCCGATAATTCCCCCTACAAAGACCAATAGTACAAATATCACACGCGCCGGTTTAATCAGTACATTGGAGCCTTTACACAAAAATTGCAAGGATTTCTCTACGTAGTATCCCCACCCTATAATCGTTGTGAACGAGAACACCACCAAGGAAAATACCAAAATCGGTGTACCGATATACGGCACCGTCTTAAATGCACTGTTACACAAGTTGGCGGCATAGACGTTGGGGTTGGTATAATCGCCGGCTAGTACAATTACAATTCCGGTTAAACTGCAAATAAAAATGGCCCAAAACACAGACGTGGCCGACACAATTGCCATTTGCGTGGCACTGCGCGTGCGCGCGGCGGCAGCGGCCATAGAGGCACTGCCTAGCCCCGCCTCGGTGGCTAGCACGGCACGGGTTACCCCCGCCGTTACGCCGGGGATCATGGCTTGCACCAGGGCCAAAATACCTACGCCTAAAGCACCGCCTGCGGCGGCTTTGCCGGTAAAGGCTCCTTTAAGCACCACCATTATAGCATGCGGAATGTGCGTAAAATTCATGCAAATTACCAAAACAGCAATCAGCAAATACAAACTGCCCATAATCGGCACGAGCCACTCGGAATATGAGGCAATCCGTTTGACCCCGCCCAAAATAACAATGGCCGCGGCAAACGCCACAAATAACGACACATACCACGGGTTTAAGTTATACCCTTCCCGCAGGGCGTCGGCAATAGAGTTAGTTTGCAAGGCACTCCCGGCGGTAAGTCCCATCAGCAGCGTCCCCACCGCAAAAATAATCCCCAGCCACTTAAATTTTAAAATGTTGGAAAGATAATACATGGGCCCGCCTACATATTCTCCGTCGGCTAGGCGCACCCGGTATTTAAACGCCACCATACACTCGCTATATTTAATGGCAAAGTTAAAAAACCCGGCCACAATCATCCAAAACAGTGCCCCCGGGCCCCCCTCAGCTACAGCCGTGGTAACCCCAATAATACTCCCCGTTCCCACCGTAGCCCCAATCATCACCGCAAGCGAGCCAAAACTGCTTACCATGCCTTCACTTTCGGCCTTTGCCACCGAAAGTTTCATAGCGGGCCAGGTATATTTTTGGATAAAACGCAATTTGACCGTAAAATAAATCCCTAAAAACAGCAAGAGAAAAATCATCGGCGGGCCCCAAATCAGGGCGTTAAAACCGTTCATTACGTCGTAAATACTTTGTAAAGACGGCTCTTGAAACAGGGCTTTGCAAGCACCTGCTAACTGGTTAAATGCATCCATGAAAATTATCTCCCTAAAAAAATACGAGATATTTTACAAAATTTGAATTCTGTATTGTAAAAAATTTTATGTATGGTTATGGTGGTAGTTATAAGTATGGCTCTGCCCTGATGTTATAAGGGGTGGTGTGTTGTCAGGTACAACACAACTTACATTGCTATAATTCAAAGCGAAATCCGCAGTCAAGTTCAGAACGAGTCAAGTAGAGGTGATTTAAACGGCACTGCCAAACAGGAAAAGAGGCACCTTAATACAGGTACCTCTTTTTAAAAAATAGAATAAGTTTTACTTTAGCATTTTAGTTACTACACTAAAATTTTTACGCGTTTTGCGCGCCAAATACGGGTAGGCATCTTTTTGAGAAACGCGGTTGAAATCGTTGCCCATTACCTCTTGCATAAACGACACAAAATTTTCGTTAAACACGGGGAATACAAATAGTTCTTCGTGCTTTAATTTTTCTTTTCCCTTATACAGGTCCGCCCCCACATAGGCCGAAATAATCCCAATGAGCTCGCCCGTGTTTGTCATCACGCCCGAGCCGCTCATCCCTTTGCGCACGCCAAAATTTTGCGTATAAGCATACCCCAACTCTTTTACGTAATACACCGGGTTTGGGTTAATGCGCACGGTGCGTTTGCCGTCAAAAATAGAAATGACCGAAACCGTGCGGTCCAGCTCATAATTGGCGTTATCAAACACGGCAATAGGCGGCAACTGCGGGCGTAGTACTTGGCGATACATCCGCGCCGTGCGCGGGTTACGCGCAAGCCAGGCCGTAAAATCACGTTCGCGCAGGGCTATATGTTGCGGATTTTTAGCCGTCGCCCGGCGGTAATAGGTTTTAGGGGCCTGGGTTAAGTTTAGGTAAATAAGGGCAAAATCATTTTTTACTTTACGCGTTGCCCGGTAGCCGGGATGCACAAATACCGTCGGTTTTTGCGGGGTGTGTTTTCCCTCGGCCAGTACCGAAACAGGCGCCTCCAACAAATCCATCTTAACAGTGCACTGTTTGGCGCACAGTTCTTTTACACAATGTGCGGCTGTTACAAACCAATGCGGGGCAATACGCGTAGCTTGGCACTTGGAGCTTTGCACCCCCGGCGCACTAATAAAATACTCAAAGGTATGATAAAAGTCTTCTTTGGCGGCGTGTTTATTTTCATCCGTCACACTAATTACGCTGACTTCTGCCCATGCCATACAAGCCAACAGCAAACAGAACCAAACAGTCACTATTTTCATTCGTTTTCTCCGGGGAAAATTATAGCCACGTCAAACCCGCTACGCGTGCGAAACACAGAGGTTTTGTCTTTCCATGTGAGCACAGTGGCAGTCTGGGATGTAGCCCGCACAAATGGCTCCTGGTGCATCACAAACCCAAAAGGCATATCCAGGCCCAGTTGCCGGCTTTCCAATTGAAATACAAAGTTTTGCGGGGAGGATGTAGCGAGTGAAAACGGCGCGCGGTAATGAGAATGCAAACTGCCCGTGTAAATAAACAGCACGGCTTGCGGGTTTTTATCTGCCACGTAGCTAATAATACGCCGCCAGTGGGCGTTGCGCTCCTGCATACCATAGACGGAGTGGGCTTCATTTTCAGACGGGGCTATCAGGGCTTCATGCTCTTGGATGTAGGCTATATTTTCGAGTCCAATTACCTCTATTCCCGCCCGTAAAAAGCGGCTTAAAAACGCAAACTCCTTATCGTTACGCCGCCATTTTATTTCCCACCAGCTTACCGGTTTGCCGGGCAATTGCCAGGGGAGCAGCCGGTCCGATACAAATTCCGTCAGCACAATAATCTTCTTCTGCGGGTGTGCCGCTTGGTACTGCAGTACCATTTGCTCAAAAGCCCGGTAAATAGCCGGTTGATGATGTTCCTCCCCTACATAAATTTTGCGTGCACCAGCAGGAATTAAATCCGGGTAATAAATACGGCTAGGAGTTACTTGTTCCACCTGTAGGACCCGGCGAATAACAGGTTGCTGTTTGCGTAAAAACAACAAGTCTTTTTCTATGGTTTCAAACCAGGAAAAAGCTAGTTTATCGTTATGTAGCGCAAAGGAAGGATCGGCCCCGTAGGGAACATATCGCTTGGGATCACTCAATGTAACCATCCCCTGAAAAGGGATCGTTTTAGCGGAATTAAAATAAGCCTCCCGGTTATGATGCGCCAATCGCGCTGTTTGGGAAGCACGCAGTACCGCCCGGTCCATGTGCGACGATATCACCGATTGAAAATTCCGTTCCTGGGCGGCCAAGGCTTTGCCTACATGTTTGACCGCCTTTTGAGCCTGCGCCCCTAGCGGGCAAGCAAAAGCCAACAAAAGCAGAAAAAATTTATAAACGGGATGCATACTTTCATTGTAACAAGAAAGTCCGCATAAAGCAAACATACATATAATTTTGCTACAATGGAAATACAATTAAATCTGTTTTTGGGCGCGTTGTGCAAACGCAGTGGTTCAAAAGGACCTCTAATCACCCCGGAAACAACCGTTACTAGGTACCCTTTCATAGGCCTTATAACCCTGTGAATAGGTGCCGAGTGTTTGTTCTGTAAGGCAAACTACGGCTGTTTTGTATTGGGTACTGTGATTAGAACCTAAACACATCAGCCGTTTTACATACGTATCTTCCAAAAGCAGGCGATTGAAACTTACTTAGGAGAATTCGTATGAAAAAACAACAAAATGTCGTAAAAAATTATAAGTTCTTGGGTCAAAACCAAAACCCGTTTCAATTCCCCGCTACCCTAACACGTCCCTATAACCACCGAGGGTTTACCCTTATTGAACTCTTAGTGGTGGTTCTTATCATAGGTATTTTGGCGGCTGTAGCATTACCACAGTATCAAAAAGCCGTTATTAAAAGCCGTATGATACAGGGCATTATCTTTGCCAAAGCAATCCACGACGCGCAAGAGGCCTACTATTTAGCTAATGGGGAATATACTTATTCCTTTGATAAATTAGATGTATCAATTACATGCCCCAATAAATTAACCTGTAGAATTGCGGGTAAAAACCGTGTGCAGATCACAGACAACAGTTCTTGGACTATAATTTATAGTTTCACACACCGGGACGACATCCCAGAATTAACCAATAAGCTATACTGCGTAGCCCCTAAAGACAACGAACAGAGCCAGCAGATTTGTGCAAGTATGGGGCAAGAAGTTGACTTTGGAAACGAAAATTATAACTATTATGTGTTAAATTGACCTATTTCTTTTGAAATGCTTTTGCCACACACGGCGGTACCCAGGCGCTGATGTCGGCCCCGTAACTAGCGGCCTCTTTTACAGCACTGGAGCTTAAAAATTGATATTTTTCGCCGGCCGGTAAAAACACTGTTTCCAACGCTGGGTCAAACTGCTTATTAAAATAGGCATTGGTACGTTCATGGTTCCAATCGTGCGCACTGCGCAGCCCGCGCACGAGCGTGGTATAGCCGTGTGCTTTCATATAATCCGCTAGTAAACCGGGCGTACTATCTACTGTTACGTTGGCTAATCCGGAAAGGGACTCTTTTAATAATTCCATACGCTCTTGCACGCTAAAGCGGGCCTGTTTGGTAGCGTTATAGCAAAGCACTACCACCACCGCACCAAAAATCGTGTGTGCACGCTTAATTAAATCAAGATGCCCGTTTGTTACGGGATCAAAACTGCCGGAAAATACCACTGGTTTCATAAAAGTCCCTCTATACCTGCGCCTTATTATTATGGTATCATAATTTTATGATAAAAAACCCATTTTCGGATGAAATTTATTTAAAACGTACCCACGCGCACACCCCCGATTTGCGCGACGAGTACTTCCGGGACCAAACCAAAATCATCCATTCCTTGCCTTTTCGCCGTCTGAAACACAAAGCGCAAGTGTTCTTTGCCCCCAAAAACGACCACATCTGCACCCGCATTGAACACGTTTTACACGTATCCACAATTGCCGCCACCATTTGCCGGGGCCTTAACAAAAGCGGAAATTGGGAACTGAGCGAAGACCTGGCCTATGCTATTGGCCTGGGGCACGATATCGGTCACGCCCCCTTTGGGCACGAGGGGGAGCGTGCTATAGACGCTTGCTTGCGCCCTAGCGGAAAACGCTTTTTGCACGAGCTTAACAGCTACCGCGTGGTGGAACATATTGCCAACTACGGCGAAGGCCTTAACCTTACATTTGCCGTGAAAGACGGCATCATCTGCCACTGTGGGGAAGATTTTACCAATAACGCCCTGCGCCCTTCCCAAACGCCCAATGATTTGGAAACTATCACCGGCCGCACCCAAATGCCCTCCACCTACGAGGGTTGCATTGTGCGCTTGGCTGATAAAATTGCTTATTTCGGGCGCGATATTGAAGATGCTATCAAAGCCGATTTAATTACCCGGGCCGATATTCCGCAAGACGTACGCAAGGAAATGGGAACCTCGAACGGGGAAATTATTAACACGCTTACGCTGGACCTTATTGACCACTCCAAGGACCGCGACTGCATTGGTTTTTCCGACGAAAAATTCAACTTAATTTCCCAACTGCGTGATTTTAATTACAAACGCATTTATTGCAACGAAGATATGCTGCGGCGCAAAGAAATTGTAGCCAAATGTTTGCATGATGTGTTTGATTATTTCCGCGCCTTATTTGCCCGCCACGGCTTTGATTATGAAGCCTACGCGCGCGAGCCCCAACAAGCGGCCCGCGGCTTTGGCAACTATATTAAATCCATGCGCGGATTTTATAAAGAAAACGCGGCCGAAATTGACGTTGCTATTGCCGACTATATTGCCGGGATGACAGACTCGTTTGCTTTGGGCGTCATGCAGGAAGTTTTGCTCCCCACCGCGGTAGATTTCAATTAAAAATGCCACGTAAAAACCCCGGGCCTTTCCCGGGGTTTTCAGCAGTGCAAAACCGTTTATTTTTTGTCTATAATCCGCTCTTCCACCTGTTCAGTAAACGTCAGGAAATCACGGTGTACAAACCCGGCCAGTGCCAACACTTCTTTGCGTACAAAATGCGTAGGCACCCGTTTCCATTTTCCGTCCACATTTCGCCACAGATTTCCCTACGGTTTGGGCAAATGTGGCCAAGGGAACGCTAATTGCTAATAGCGTTAAAATCGTTTTTTTCATACTTTTACTATGCCTATTGTGCGCCCAAATAACAAGGGCCCTTGGACCTAGTTGTGCCTAGGCCCTTAAAAACTGCTATGATAGTACTATGCCGCACACAGAGCCTGAAATTATAGAAGCCGAAATTGTAGAGGACGTGTCCACGCGCCCCCCGCTTAACAACAAAGACCCCTTGCGCCCTACGATTATTACCGCCAACGCACGGCCCGCTTGGCACACCCCGGGGGACCACGCCCGTCCGTACGGGGACCGCGGTGGAATGTTAGGCGGTTTTTTGGTGCTTGCGCTCGGTTTTATAGTAACGGTCCTGGTGCTGTTCATTTCGGTATGTATTATTATCCCGTTCACGCTACTTACGCGTCTGCTAGGGCTGCACAAAAACAAATAAATTTGCTATAATAATGAAGTCAGTTAAACCTACACCGATTTTGGAGAGGTGGCCGAGTGGTTTAAGGCACAGTCCTGGAAAGACTGCAATGGGGAAACTCATTCGAGAGTTCGAATCTCTCCCTCTCCGAAAATTTAAGCCCCCGCGATTAGCGGGGTTTTTAATTTTCGGGGAGACTGGAAGCGGCATAAACTGCTTTACGGCGCGTAGAGATTCGAAAGCCGGAGCCTTATGCGAGTTTGAGTACTAAAGGCACGAAAGGCGAGTAGGACGAGGCGGGGTCGCGAGCGGCGAGGGTCAACGAGCCGACTTGTGACCGAATTCTCTCCCTCTCCGCCAGTTTTCTTACTAAAAAGCCCTACTTCGTTGTTGCTCGTTTGGTCGGATACCTCCGCGCTAACGCGCGCGTGCCGCCAGTATACCTTCCAAACTCGCGCCTAGAATTAGGGCTTTTTATTTTGAAAACTCTTTCCCCTTTATTGGGAACAAAACTGGGGACCTTTGTGCTGTATGGTTTTTCTCTCTCCGCCAGTATTATCTTCGTTAAATACCTGATTGCTGTGTTACTTACTTGTTTGAGTATCTTGTTTCCCTACTTAAAGCGCCATATAAGTCCGACACTCCCTCTTTCTGAATAGGTAGAAAGTCCAGTCATGGCTTGGCATAATTGATTAGCGCGAGAATTCTCATCAAAAGAATAGGAAAAACACGTTCGTTGATTGGGATATTCAGAATGGTCTAAATAAATCTCATAAACGGTTTCCACGCCAAACTTAGCCCGACAAGTCACACGTTTCCTATCCATCAGATTACATTGCCACGTGCCGTCTATTCCAGGTTTTAGGTACGATACCCTAGAGCTATCTTTATTTATATGACCTACTGATATATCTAACTCATCAAAATCAATGGCATATTCTCCATTTGCTAGATAATACATTTCTTGCGCTTGCTTAATGGCATGCGTTAATGTAACTAATTCCATGTAACGACTTTTATCCACCGCTTTTTGATACTGTGGCACCGCCACGGCGGCTAAAATACCAATAATTAGTACCACTACCAACAATTCTATCAGCGTGAATCCCATTAAATTAGGGGTCATCCCCGAGGCCCGTAATCGGGGATCTTCCACATACCTATTTAATGAGGTATTTTTCTTCATTTTACAACGGCAAGCGTTGTAGATTCCCGATAAAAACTCTCGGGAATGACTTTCTGTATGTGTTATTTTTTGCGTTTTACCCCGCCGGGTATCTTTTTTGTACATCATTTACGTCCTCCTGTTCTTTATAATTGCTGCAAATTAGGCCGCAAAAAAGGCGGCGACTCATTAAGAGCTGTTCCAAGTGACCCTTAACAAATAATCGCCGCCTACCTATCCTCATAAAGGGAACAGGCAAGACATGGGCGACTATTTGCTGACTTGGAACATGCGCAGAAAGATTTCTCTTTCCTAGCTCGGCGTGGGCTTTCCCCACGCTTCAACAAATAATCCTCAAAGTTATCGTACTGCTATTTTGTTAGATTATAACATATTCTACAGATATCCACTTATTTCATACACGTAAATATTTGGTAAAATACATGTATGCACACACACTCGTCTGCCCATGAACGTAAAACCCTGATTGTAATTATCCTTACGCTACTGACTATGGTGGCGGAGGTGGTGGTTGGGTATTTGTCGCACTCCATGGCACTTTTGGCGGACGGCTACCACATGGGCACCCATGCACTCGCCCTGGGGCTTACGTTTATTGCCTATATTTTAATTCGCAAATTTTCAGGCTCCCCCCGTTTTCCGCGCGGCACGGACAAAATCGGTACCCTTACCGCCTACACCAGTTCACTCTTCTTAGGCTTTACAGGTTTGTGGATTATGTGGGAAGCTGTGCAACGGCTGATACGCCCTATTTCCATTCAATTTAATGAAGCTATTTTAGTAGCCTCTATTGGGCTCGTAGTCAACGCCGCCTGCATTGTAGTTATGGAAACGGGCCATGCACACACCCATTCTCACAAGCACGAAGATTACAATTTCAAAGCCGCTTATTACCATATTTTGGCGGATGCGCTCACGTCTATTTTGGCCATTGCGGCGCTGGTCCTTGGCAAGTATATCGGTTGGACGTACCTGGACGCCTTAATTGGCCTGTTGGGCGGCATACTAATTGTACGGTGGGCCATAAGTCTGCTTAAAGACACGGTGTCTATCTTAATAGACATGCAACCCGCCGCCAAATAATCCCCCTCAAAAATTGCTAAAATATAGATAGGTTACGCGTGAAGTCACATCACGCAATTTTAAAAGACCGAAGGAAGAACTATGTTACCCAAAGCGTACGAACCGCAAGAAGTAGAAAAAAAACTCGCGGACAAATGGCAAGAAGCCCACTTGTTCGCCGCCAAAGCTGACCCGTCTAAAAAACCCTTTGTAATTGTCATTCCGCCCCCCAACATTACGGGTGCTTTGCACATGGGGCACGCCTCCACCAACACTTTACAGGATGTACTGATCCGCGCCCACCGTATGTTTGGCGAGGACGCCTACTGGGTCCCCGGTACGGACCACGGCGGTATTGCCACCCAAAACGTTATTGAAAAGAAACTCGCCAAAGAACAACACAAATCCCGCCATGACCTGGGCCGCGAAGAATTTGTCAAAGTAGTGTGGGATTGGTACAACGAATGCGGCAACGCTATTTATACCCAATTTCGCAAAATGGGCTGGGCACTGGACCTCTCGGACATCCGCTTTACCATGGACCAAAAACGCGCCCGTGCCGTTTATGAATGTTTCAAACAATGGTGGGATAAAAAATATATTTACCGCGGCAAACGCCTCATCAACTGGTGCGTACGCTGCTCCACTGCCCTTTCGGATATTGAAGTAGAGCACGAACAACACAACGGCAAACTCTGGCACCTGCGCTACAAAGGCGAGGACGGCAGTGAAGGCATTGTGATTGCCACCACCCGCCCGGAAACCATTTACGCCGACGCGGCTATTGCCGTCAACCCCAACGATAAACGCTTTACAGATATGGTCGGCAAAAAAGTGATTATCCCGCTAGCTAACCGCGCTATCCCGATTATTGCCGATGAAGCCGTAGAAATGGAATTTGGGACCGGGGCATTAAAAATCACACCCGCGCACGACGCGACCGACTACGAAGTCGGCAAGCGCCACAACTTGCCTATTATGACGGTCATTAACGATAAAGGCAAAATGATTAACTGCCCCGACAAATATATGGGGATGGACCGTGAACTATGCCGCAAACAAACCGTCCAGGATTTAGACGCCGCCGGGCTACTGGTCAAAGAAGAAAAATACCAAAACGCCGTTTCCACCTGCTACCGCTGCGGCAGTGCCATTGAGCCGTTTATGAGCGAGCAGTGGTTTGTAAAAATGGACGAAATTGCCGCGCCGGCTATCAAAGCCGCTGAAAGTGGCGAACTGCAATTCCACCCGGCCAACTGGAAAAATCCATTTTTAAACTGGCTTAAAAACATCCAAGATTGGTGTATTTCGCGCCAGATTTGGTGGGGCCACCGTATTCCCGTGTGGTACTGCCGGGACTGTAGTAAGAACGGCCTAACCTTTGCTACCGACCAACAAGGTAACGAACAGCTCACCAAAGTATCTTTTGAAGACGGCGCACAGCCGATTGTTTCCTTTGAAAAACCGGCGCAGTGCCCCCACTGCCACGGGCACGATTTAGTACAGGACCCCGACGTATTAGACACGTGGTTTTCGTCTGCGCTGTGGCCCATGTCGGTTTTTGGTTGGCCGGAAAAAACGCCCGAAATGGACCACTTTTATCCTACATCCGTAATGGTTACCGGGTACGAAATTTTGTACTTGTGGGTAGCCCGTATGGTCATGACGGGGCTTAACTTTACCGGCAAACTACCCTTCAAGGACGTCTATTTAAACGGTATCATCCGCGATAAATCCGGCCAAAAGATGAGCAAATCCAAGGGCAACGTCATTGACCCCTTGGATATGACGGCTAAATATGGCACGGACGCGGTGCGCTTTTCGCTCCTCATGCAAGCGGTGCCCAGCAAGGATATTCCGTATAGCGAAGAAAGCATCACCGGTGCGCGCAATTTCTGCAACAAGCTCTACAACGCCTCGCGCTTTATCTTAATGAATATGGAAGGTATTAACGGGCCCTTAGCCCTGCCTACCGACGTAAAAGAATTGGCCGACGTGTGGATTTTGGACCGCTTTACCGCCGCTATCAAAACGGCGCGCGAAGGGATTGAACACTACAACTTGGCTTTGTCTGCCAACACACTCTACCATTTCTTATGGGATGATTTTTGCGATTGGTACATTGAGCTAGCCAAACAACGCTTCCAGACAGATGAGAAAGAAAAAGTGATGGCACTATGCGTACACATTCTGTACAACACGCTTAAAGCCCTCCACCCGTTCATCCCGTTTGTGACGGAAGAAATTGCCGCCAGTTTGCGCCCGTATGTGGGTGCTAGCGAAGAGTTCTTGCTAAACGCCGCCTATCCTACCGCGAATGATGCTTGGGTCAATCTAGCGGCCCAACGCAACATGCAAATTGTGCAAGGCGTTACCAAAGAAATCCGCACTATTCGCAGCCAGTTTAACGTGCCCCCGGCCCTTAAAATTGCAGCTGTTATATCGGCCCAGGATGAAAAGGAACTGGAAGTCGTCCGCCTGTATGCGGACTATATTAAGCTGATGGCTAAGGTAGAGAACTTGACCATTGGCGTAAATGAAGCCAAGCCCAAACAAACCGCCACGGCTACGTTTGAAAACTTGGCTATTTACGTGCCGCTTACCGGGCTGATTGACTTTGAAAAAGAGCGCAAACGCTTAGAGAAAGACTTGGCCCTTGCCAAAGCCAATATTGCCTCGCGTGAGGCGCGCCTAAGCCAGGAAAATTTCCTCAAAAACGCCCCACAAGCACAAATTGACAAGACCAAGGCAGAGCTAGCCGCTGCACAGCTTACGCTGGCGCAAGTAACGGCCTCTTTGGCCGACTTGGCCTAACCCTCAGTTATACCCATCCCCCCGGTACTCCCGGGGGTTTTTATTGACTATGAAGTATCTGTTCCCGAGGTCTGACAAAGTTAGGGCGCAAATTAGGAAGAAATTTGCTACAATGAGATAACTTATTATGCCCAACCGCGATATTTTATCTTTAGATTTCTACGGAGAAGGCGTGACGGCCGCCTTGGCTTGCCAAGACGAAACGACCGACACGCTACGGATCCGTCATATCTTACGCTGCCCCAGCAAGGCGTTTGCGGGCGCGTTCGTGCGCGAACGCAGCGGCGCACAGGATGACTTATCGCGCGTATTTGAAGAAATCAGCCGCTATATTACGTCCTCCCCGTCTGTCATTGTGGGGGTGCGCGGTAACTTTTTATCCTTTGCGCACAGTACGGGTTTTACGTACACCCAATCAAGCCGTCATATCATCCACCAAAGCGATATCGATAACGCCATCCAGGCTTCGCTTCCTACCCATTTGGATGAAAGTTTAGAAGTAGTAGATATTTTACCCCTTTCCTACATTATTGACGACCAAGCCGGCGCTACGGACCCTAAAGGAATGAACGGCTCGTGCTTGGGGGCGGAAACGTTTATTTCGCTAGGGGTAGGCACCCATTTGGCCAATTTAAGTAGCGTCCTATCGGCGTGTGGGTGCGAGGATTATTTGTGGCTTCCCTCCTCGGTAGCTTTAGGGGAAACGTCGCTCACTCCCGCGGAAAAAGCCTCTTCGTGCTTACTGGTGGACCTAGGGGAAAACAGCATTTCTGCCTTGCTGTATCATAAAGATTCTTTATTAGACGGGTGGGAACTGAATTTTGGGTTAGACCGCGTAGCCGAAAACGTAGCCGACCAATTACAAAACGACGTCCCCACCGCCTTGCAAATTTTGCGTACCTACGACCCCGACCCGGTAATGGACGACGTATTGGAAGAGGCCGCCGCGGGCCTCGTGGACGCGCTACACAAAGAGCTTGTACAATCGCTCCCCTATATCCAACACCCCCCCACCCAACTGGTTTTATGCGGACAAGGGGCGTGGCCGGTAATGCTGAAACTGCTCAAAAACAAGCTCAGTGTGCGCAAAACGCGCCTGTGCAGCTTTGATAACCTCATTGCCGATTGCGACATTGAACACCCCCAATACGACGGTGTTTTGGCCCTTTTACAGCATGCGCTCGCGCGCGAAAAAAACCAACTGGGCGTTGCCAAGGTAAAAGAAGAAGGTTTCCTGGGCAAACTGTTTACCAAGCTGGGTTTTAACTAATTATTTTAATACTTCCACTTCGCCGGTGTGATGATTAAAGTGGCATTTGGCAATAGTCAATTGTTCCGCTTCCACGGCCGCGCGGATAATAGACGAATTTTGGAGCAAAAAATCCTCCACCCACTGCGTATGTTTACGGGCGAACTGGTTATTGCAATCAAACTTCCCCGCCCCGTCTATGACAGGATACACGCATTTTAAAATGGACTCAAACTGCCCGGGCAGGGCCGGGTATTGCTCGCTGGCGTATTTCATTACGCCGCAATCGTCATGCCCCAGTAAAATAAGCAGCGGCACGTGCAGTTTTTTAACGGCATACTCAATACTTTCTTTGACGTTTGGCCCCACCGCTATACCTGCCACACGCACCACAAACAGTTCGCCAATGCCGCAATCAAAAATAATCTCCGGCACCACGCGCGAGTCCGAACAGCTCAGCACGCACGCATACGGCTCTTGGTACAGGGCCAGGCTTTGCAATGTTTGCAGGCACATATTCTTAGCGGTAGGTGTGCCCTTCATAAAATTTTTATTACCTTGTAGCAGTTTTGCCAGTTCGTCGGCACCGCGTTTACATGTCATAAATTTTCCTCCGTTATCCTTGGTTTTGCCTATACTATAGCAAAAATTGAACGTTCCTAAAAAATTATGTTAGAATAAAGAGACGTAAAAAAATTAGATTCTGTTTTTGGAACCGTACGCAGAATACGGCGGCGTTGCGCAAGCAACCCAGATCTAAGCTAAAAACTGCCCAATAAGGCACAAAGTAAACGGACTAATTACCCGTTTGCTCTGTGCTTAATGTTTATCGTTTTGCGGTAAGCTACGGCTGTTTGTCACTTGAGGCATTAGATCTGGCTCAAACCAAGTAGCCGTTTTTGCATATTGTTCCAAAACCATAGGAGCGTTATATGCAAAAACGAAACCAACACGTAGTTCATCATAAGACTATTCCCGAACGCGTTTCGGGGTCTTCCACGAAGTTAGTCTATAGGTTGGGCGTTAGCCCAACAGGAGCCGCAAGCAAGCCTTGGAAAATTTGCCACAAGGTTGGAAATTTGTCGGGTTACCAGGAGGAGGCCCTGAATAAAGGCACTTTCAGGGCTACGCTTCGCTCCGGCTTTACCCTCATTGAACTCTTGGTAGTGGTCTTAATTATCGGCATTTTAGCCGCCGTAGCCGTGCCACAATACCAAAAAGCCGTATGGAAGAGCCGCTTTGCCACAATTAAAAACTTGGCCAAAAGTATTGCAAATGCCGAAGAAGTATATTATTTAGCCAATGGACAATATACCAAAGATTGGGACGCGTTGGATATTGGGTTAGACAGCGCTACCTCCTGTACCAACGAAGAAGATGAACATAGTTACTGTTATTTTTCATGGGGATATTGCCTAATTCATAAAAGTCTTGAGCAAAACGAGTGTGATATATACCATAACGGCAATCCCATTTTAGGCTATAAATTGATGTTTAACAATATAAACGTCGCGGCAGGACAGATACAATGTTGGGCAAGGAATATAGAAAGTGATAAAGATGTACAAGTACAAATTTGTCAAAGTGAAACTGGTAAAACAAATCATGATTGGACAGGCACTAAAGCAAAGGGATATATTTACTAATACCTATCCCCTTAAAAAAACAAATCCCTATGTTTTTATGCATAGGGATTTGTTTTTAGCATTCTGTATCAATTAGCTCAAGTGTTTGGAAAGATATTTGTTCATTTCAAACATGCTGATTTGGGTTTTGCCGTCAAAAAGCGGGGCAAGTTTAGCATCCGTATTGATCATGCGTTTGTTGGTTTTGTCTTGCAACCCGTTGGATTTAATGTAGCTCCACATTTTTTTAACTACTTCCGTGCGGGGCAATGCGGTGGTACCCACAATCGTCGCCAAGGTGGTGCTGGGGGTTAAAGGTTTCATAAATTGAGCGTTAGCTTTTGCCATAATAGGCCTCCTTAAAATATAATTGGTTACTTGTATTGTAGTATATTAAACCCGGTTTGTATAGGGGATTTTGGACCTAGACACAAAACGCCCCCTTTCCGTAAGAAAAGGGGGCGCGCAAACAACTAGTTAGAAAGTTTATTTCACTTTCGGGGCGGCAGCTAAAATAGCTTTGCTGCAGCCGGCTTCGTACTTCTTGAAGTTTTCAATGAAGGCCTTCGCCAAAGACATATATTTTTCCATATATGCTTTTTTATCTTTCCACGTTTTTTGCGGATTTAAGATATTGGCAGGCACGCCGGCACAAGCCGTCGGGATTTGGAAGCCAAACACCGGGTCGGTTACGAATTTGGCTTTGGCTAGTTTGCCGTCCAGCGCGGCGTTCAAAAGAGCGCGCGTATATTTAATGCTGATACGGCTGCCTACGCCATAGGGGCCGCCAATCCAGCCCGTGTTGACGAGCCAGCAGTTGACTTTGTGTTTTTGGATTTTCTTTTTGAGAAGTTCCGCATACACAGACGGGTGCAAGGGCATAAAGGGTCCGCCAAAGCAGGTAGAGAACGTGCTGGTCGGCTCTTTGACGCCTTTTTCGGTACCGGCTACTTTGGCCGTATAACCGCTGATGAAGTGGTACAAGGCTTGGTCGGCAGACAGTTTAGAAATAGGCGGCATCACACCAAAGGCATCACAGGTCAAAAAGATGATGTTTTTGGGGTGGGTGGCACGTTTGGATTCCACGGCGTTATCAATAAAGTTGAGCGGATAGCACGCGCGGGTGTTTTCGGTCAAGGTATCGTCATCCAAGTTCAGTTTGCCGGTTTGCGGATCAAATACTACGTTTTCCAGCACCGTACCAAAGCGGTGGGTGGTGGAGTAGATTTGCGGTTCGGCTTCTTGGTTGAGGCGGATTACTTTCGCGTAGCAGCCGCCTTCAAAGTTGAACACACCGTCATCATCCCAACCGTGTTCGTCGTCGCCAATTAAACCGCGGGTAATATCGGCGGACAAGGTGGTTTTACCGGTACCGGAAAGACCGAAGAAAATGGCACTGTCGTTTTTCTTGCCCACGTTGGCAGAGCAGTGCATGGTCATAATGCCTTTTTGCGGCAAGAGGAAGTTCATGACCGTAAACAAGGCTTTTTTGTTTTCGCCGCCGTATTCGGTGCCGATTACTAAAATAAGTTTTTTCTTAATGTTAATTAAGATAGCGGTTTCGGACACAGTCCCGTCGGTTTTCGGGTTTACTTTCATTTTGGGCAGGCAGATTAAGGTAAACTGCGGCACAAATTTTTTGAGTTCTTCTTGTTTGGGTTCAATAAACATATTTTTTACAAACATGTTCGTCCACGCACACTCGGTAATGGCGCGTACTTTGAGGCGGGAGGCTTCGCTAGAACCCACGTAAGCGTCGCGTACAAACAAATCTTTGTTAGCTACATATTTTTGTACTTTGGCAAAAATTTGGTTGAAATATTTTTCTTTAATCCCTTTGTTGCTTTTGTTGTAGAAAAGTTTACCGTCAATATCTTTGGTTTCCACAAAGTAGCGGTCATTGGGGCTGCGGCCGGTATGTTTACCGGTGCTTACGCACAGCGGCCCGCCGTAAACGACGTTGGCTTCTTTGCGTTTTAAAGATTCTTCATACAAGGCCGGCGTGGAAAGGTTCCAATAAACGGTCTTGGTGGTTTTGATTCCGGCTTTGTCTAAACCATAGGTCGGTTTAAAGAAGTCCGGCTTTGCATTCAATGTTTTCATTTTTTTTCCTCGATACTAATTTTCCCCTTCGCGGGGTTTCAAATCTTTTAAGGCCGCAGCAATGCGCCGCACGCCCTCTATAATGGCGTTTTTATCCGCACAAAAACTAATGCGCAAGTACCCTTCAGCGCCAAACGCTTTACCGGGCACCGTGGCCACTAATGCTTTGTCTAATAAATACGCGGCCAAGGCATTAGAATCGGCATTATAATAGCTAAAATCTACAAAACTGTAAAACGTGCCTTGCGGTTTTTCCACGTGCAAATGCGGGATTTTGGATAGTTCCGTAAGCAGCGTATTGCGGTTATCCTCTAAAATGGCGCGCAGCTCGGCCACACAATCTTGCGGCCCGTTTAATGCAGCCGCCGCGGCCGCCTCGCTAATATCACTATTGCAAGACGTGCTTTGCGCTTGCATACGGCCCATGGCGGCAATGAGTTCCTTATTTTCGCACACCGTCCACCCAATGCGTAGACCCGTTAACCCATAGAGTTTGGACACCCCGTTAATAAGCACTAAATTACTAAAATCTTTCGCGTACGCACACGGGTTGGGCGTTTTTGCACCGTCATATACCAGTTGGTGATAGATATCGTCCATCACCAAAAAAAGTTGTTTTTGCTGCGCAAACTGCACGATTTTTTGGATACAGACTTCATCTAAAATATGCCCGGCCGGGTTACACGGGCTGTTAATTAAAATGGCTTTGGTGCGCGGGGTTACGGCCTTGATAAGCTCGTCCGCGCTTACGCGTAGCCCTTGCGTCGGTTTTACAACTACCGGGGTTCCCCCCGCCAGTTTTACCATTTCCGGGTAGCTCACCCAAAACGGCGCCGGGAAAACCACTTCATCCCCGGGGTTTACCGCCGCTAACAAAAAATTAAAAAGGGCTTGCTTCGCACCGGCCGACACTAGCACATGTGCAGGCTCAAATGTATGCCCGTAATGCGTAGCGGTATAATTTAAAATGGCTTGTTTAAGTTCAGGCGTGCCCGAAGAAGGGATGTATTTAATACGGCGGGAATTTGCTTTTTGGATAATGGCATCCACAGCACTTTGCGGGGCGGGATACGTCGGCTCTCCGCCGCCTAAATGGATGACGGGTTTACCCGCGGCTTTTAACGCGCGCGCGGTAGCATTGATTTTAAGGGTGGGCGAATCCCCAATTTGTTTCGCCCGGTTACTTAAACAAGCCATTGCTATTATTTTACATAATTTGCGCGCCTTTGTGCACGAAAAACGACTACTTTAATAGCCCTTATAGCTCAGGTGTAAGCCTGACAACGCCTTTATAAGTCGGGTGCCAACCCGACAATTCCCCGGCTTTGCGGCCAAGATTTCCAGGCATACTCACGGCTCCTGTTGGGCTAACGCCCAACCTATAACCTTTCTTTCTAAGCCTGACGTCCATAAAGTCATCCCCCCCGTTTTCGCCGATCGCCCCCCTCGCTATTCTCTCATTGTGCTTGCTAAAGCATATTGTTAAATTGACGTTTTTTTATTATACTATCAGTACAATTTATTTTGTTTTTGGAACCGTATGCAGAATGCGGTGAGCCGTTTGGTTACGGCGCAAATCTCGTCCAAAAATAGCCCATAAAAGCACCACGTAAACGGACTAATTACCCGGTTATGCCGTGCTGAATGTTTATCGTTTTTGCGATACACTACGGCTGTTATGCTTGGGTTAACGAGATTTGGCCCAGCCTCGATAGCCGTTTTTGCATACGTTTACCGGACAGGAGAAATTGAAATTAACTAAAGGAGTTAAACGTATGACATACAAAAATACCCGGCGGGGGAATACGCAAATCAATTGGGTAGGTCAGGCTATGCCTGACAATGCCCCAGTGAAGGGGCATCCTTCCTTTTTTATAGTGGAAAGGAACAACCCTTATTGTCAGGTAAAACCTGACCTACATAACGGCCGTGGTTTTACGCTTATAGAGCTACTCGTTGTCGTGCTAATCATTGGCATTTTGGCCGCGGTGGCACTACCGCAGTATAATAAGGCTGTGCAAAAAGCGCGGTTTAGCGAGGCGTTTGTCAATATACACACGCTCCAACAAGCCGTGGATGAGTATCGCTTAGCCAACGGGGAAGATCCCACCGACATAATAGAAGATCTAACCGGAGATTTATCGGTGGAAGTTTCCAGTGCTAATTTTACGTATAAGATCTATTACGATAGCGTGTGTCCTAGTGATGGTGGTTTTGAAATTGACGCCGTAAATTCTAGCGACAACTATACCCTATCATCTGTTCGCTGTAACAACACTTGGTCCACATATTGTTATGGTGGAGTAACAGAAATCGGTACACGCGTTTGCGCCCTGTTTAATCAAATGTACCCGCAAAACTAGCTTACGTCAAACACCCCGGCTTATACCGGGGTGTTCTTCTATAAACAGCCTACAAATAATCTTTAATCACTTTATGCACTTTGTCCGCCACCTTGGCATATCCGGCAGCGTTGGGGTGTACTTGGTCGCTTTTTAAACTGGGCTTGTAAAAAATTCCCTTCATAATGCCGGGCACGTACAGCGCGCCTTTTTCGCGCGCGCGGTAGCATTGATTTTAAGGGTGGGCGAATCCCCAATTTGTTGCGCCCGAGTACTTAACAAAACGGACATCCCAAATTCCTCTTTTTACATTATACCAATTTAAGGACATTTTGCGTGCAAAAACCCCTGGAACGGGCCCGAAGGTGTTGTTAGTAACGGTTAAGAACACGGCTTACGTACCGGGTAGTGATTTGTATTTTGATGTTGGATTTTATCCGTCCCACCTCTATTAGCGTCATCCCCGAAGAGCCTGTCCCGCAAGGTCGTAATGCGGGATCTAATCGGGGATCTCCACCTTACAGGAAAACCGCGCCACAGGGCCCACTTTTAAAATGGGTCCAAATTTCCTTGCGCCGCATAAAAAAATCTTATTACAATAAAATATATTCATTGTATTTAGGAGATTAGTATGAAACCTAATAAATTGTTTCACGTTTGGAGTGCTTTCATCGCCAGTGCTGCGTTGTTTTTAGCCCCACTGGCCCAAGCCGGTAATCCCCGTCCTTCTCATGATGCACTGGTTGCCAAATATCGCCCGGTACTGATGGAGCGTTTCTTGAAATACACCACCTACGATAGCCAAAGTGCCAACGACCAAGACATTACCCCCGAGCAAATTGAAACAGCCCAAAAGCTCTTTGCCGAAATCAAGTCCTTCGGCTTTGAAACCCAACTGACAGAACACTATTATATTTATGTAGAAATTCCGTCCAATATAGAGCACCCCACCCCCGTACTGGGTTTTAGTTCCCACTATGATACTACGCCCGACGTTGCCGGCAAAAACATTCACGCTAACGTCATAAAAAAATATGATGGCAACCCCATTGTACTTAAAAACGGACACGTGCTAGATTTTAATACAGACCCCTACCTAAAACAAATGGTGGGTAAAACCATTGTCACTTCCGACGGTACTACCATGCTCTCCGGCGACGATAAAGCCGGTGTTTCCGTTATGGTTACCCTGCTGCAAACCTTAAAGGAAAACCCGCAACTTAAACACGGCAAGGTGCAAATTGTCATTACCCCGAATGAAGACGTGGGCCGCAGTGCCGATTACATAGAAGAAACCCCCTACCGCCCGGATATTGCCTTTGATTTTGACGGCAAAGTAAACGGCGAAGTAACCGTGGGTAATTTTAATGCAGAAAAAGTTATCTACCGTGTAAAAGGCGTAAACGGGCATCAATCCCATGCGGCCGAAAACGGATACCGAAACGCATGGAAACCCGCTTGTGAGTTAGGCGCACTTTGTGCCAAAGAAGAGTGGCTGCCTAACAAAAGCACCGGTACACAAGGCTACGCGGAACTACACCACATGAATATGGTAGAGGGCAAAATGAGCGAAGCCGAATTGGATTTCCGCCTGCGTTCCTTTAAACAAACCGAAATTGACGCGTGGAAAGAATATGCCCAACAAAAGGCGGATAGTATTGCTAAAAAATATGACGTGCAAATTGAGCGCCAAGTCTTCAAGCAATACCAAAACGTGGCTGAAAATATCCACCCGCAAGCCCGCACCGTAGCCCAAAACGCACTGCGGCGCGCCGGGGTAACCCCCCACTTTCAAGAGGAACGTGCCGGCACTACGGCCAGTATGCTGATGCTAAAACTGGGCAAAGGGGCCTATACCATTTTTACCGGTCAGCAAAATGCCCATAACTTTACCGAATGGCTTAGCGAGGAAGATATGTTTAAATCGTATTGGGTAGCCCTTAATATGCTAGATGAAGTAGCCGCCTTGCGCAATCCGGATACTTTGCCGCACCACGCGGTCAATTATATCCACCCAAGTGAACGTTAATCCATGCAAATTTTAATTGCAACGGGCAACAAGCATAAACTTAGTGAATTAAGCCGCTTGTTGCCCGCTTCTTTGCCCTCCGGCGAAAGGATAACCTATAAGGGGCTAGCCGATTTTAACCTCACTCTACCCGAGGAAACCGGTACTACGCTTGCGCAAAATGCACAACAAAAAGCCTTGTACGCTGCCCAACAAAGCGGGCTGTTAGCTCTGTCGGATGATACGGGACTAGAGGTAGATGTTTTGCAAGGGGCCCCCGGGGTACATACGGCCCGCTATGCAGGGGAGGCGTGTGACAGCCACGCCAACAACGAAAAACTTTTGCGCGCTTTGGCAGGAGTCCCTATTCCTCAACGCAGTGCCCGTTTTATAACCGTTGCTTGCTTAGCTTGGCCCAATGGTAAAACCCAGTTATTTGAAGGCATTTGCCCCGGCCACATTGCCACAAACTACCACGGCACAAACGGCTTTGGGTACGACCCCTTATTTATGGTGGATGAACTGGGCAAATGTTTTGCCGAGTTAACAGCAGACGAAAAAAACGCCGTTTCCCACCGGGGCCGGGCTTTTAGCAAAGTGCGTGATTTTTTACTCGCCGCTACTCCGCTATTATCTTAAAGTCCTTTGTTAAGCAAACAAAAGCCGCGGGTTTTTTACCCGCGGCCTATTTAGTTAAAACTACTCTTATTTCGCCAATCCTTCCACTCTATCGGCAAAATTTTCCATATCAATTTCAACGTCCATATTATAATCGTTGGAGTGGGCACGCACATACTCAGGCAGAGAAATCCCATTAATTTTTAGAGCAGCATACGCTCTAGCCTTCGGGGCCGCTTGCGCGTCCGTCATTTTTTCCATGGGGCCCACCATATTGTCCAAAATATGCTGAACAATAAAAGACTCATCTCCTTGGGCTACCACGCGGTCCAATTCAGCCTTTTCGCTCAAAAATTCCACACGGTCAGCAAAAGCTAATAATTCAGCTTTTTCTTTACCCGTAATATCCCCGGGGAAAATGCCCGCATTATCACGCACGAAGGTTGTAAAATTTTTACCTTTTACCTTGTACGTAGCATAACAAGCAGCCAACGGTTGGGCTTGTTCATCATCCATTTTAATCATGGGATCTGCCATATTAATTAGGATATTTTGAACCACAGAATCCGTGCGTTTCCCAACCGCATATCTTTCAAAAGCTGCTTTCTGTTCGGCACACGTTTCACCATCCAAAGCTTCTTGGTTCATAGCAAACGCAGAAGCGGAAAACAACATCACACCTAGCATTAGTAGTACTTTTTTCATAATCCTCCCTCCTTATGGGGTTTTCTTACCTATAGTATAGGGAACTTTAAAACAATTTACCATAGGTCAAAAGGCCCACCCGCAGGTGGGCCTTTTATTTCATTTCCAATTTTCTTTAATAGGTAAACTGTCCTTTTTCGTACACTACCTTTTTGGTTCCGTCTTTCAGTGTAGCCGTAACGGTTTTATCTTCCGTGTTAATCAGGTCCCAATGTAAAGAAGAATCGTTAAAGCCCAGTTTTTCCTTCATTTTTTTGTCTAATTTACTTTGCGGGCCGGAAAAGGTGTCGGCATAGCTAGCCCCTACCGCTACGTGGCAGTTGCCGTATTTACCGCCAAAGTTTTCGTCAAACAAAATGTCCGCCATAAACTTATTGATTTTAGAAAACCGCCGGTCCGTGAGTGAAAACTCGCCAATTTGGCTAGCCCCTTTATCCATGGCTAACATTTTGCGCACAAATTCGGCCCCTTGTTCGGCGCCTGCTTTCACCACGCGCCCGTTTTTAAACTCCAATTTTACACCTTTAACGTAGTTGCCGCTACGGTAGGAGGACAAATCGGCAAAATACACGCCGCGGGTACCACGCCAATCGGGCGAAGTAAAAATTTCAAACGAGGGAATATTGCACCCGCCGCCCGCAATAAAGCGGCGTTTTTCGCCTAATAACACCTCAAAATCCATGTGTTTGGTTTGCACACGCAAGGTTTGAATGGGCAAAGAAGAAAGCCACGCCCCAATCTCGTTAATTTGGCGGGTTACTTCTTTCCATTTTTTTACGGGGTCTTTTTCGTTCAAAAAGCACGCACGCGCCACTTGGTTGGCATATTCTTTCACACTCAGCCCGGCGCGTTTCGCCAGTTCTTCGGTAGGGTAGTTACAAAGCGTCCAAGAAAATAACCCCTTTTGCTCACGCGCATCTAAAATTTCGCGCACGGGTTTGCGGGCCACGGCACTTTTGGCTAGTTTAGCCGGGTCAATTTTCTTTAAGTGGGTCAAATCCTGCGGGGCATGTAAGGCAATTAACCCATTGATATTGCCTTGAATTTCCTGTTCCCCCACCGGCAAATAGGCTAGTTGTTTGTTGTCCGCCAGTTGATAAAAAGCCGTCGTAAAATCTTCGGGTGCGTTCCAGCGCAATAGTACATTATAATGTTGTTCTAATAATTTAGTGTAAACGGCTTTGGCAAGCGGAGCGGCGGCCATATCAGTACGCAAAAGGACGCTGTCATATTTTTTAAACATTCCGTTGCGCCGGGCGGCTTGCAAGGCCCAAATTAAAACATCCGCATATTTTTGAAGTTGTGTAGCAGTAAACATAAAAATTTTCCCCCTCTAGTGTATTTAATGTTATAATACTAAAATAAGAGGTATTTATGAAGAAAATTTTGCTTAGTTTAGTGGGCCTTTTTGCGTTTTTACCTATCGGGGCGGAGGTTTCCCCCTTGCCGGAATTACAATTTAGTTTTATTTATAATACCGACAAAAAACCCTTTATTTCCCCCTTGCAAACCGAACTGGTTACCTGCAAGGACCGCTTATGCTTAGATTCCGCTCCTTTAGGGGTGTATGGCTCGCAAAAAATGACGTGCGGCCCCGGGGCTTGCACAGCAGTAGCGTACGAATTTCCCCCTTTTGCCAAACTTACTGTCGCGTTTGAGGACGGCACCACCCGCCACAGCAATGTGTTTGCCATACCAAATACGTTGATTACCCCTTTTAACGTCTATGTAAATGAGGACCATTTAGCCATAGAGGCCGTAGATACCCCGGTGCAAGAGCCGCTGTGGCAACGCCCGCAATCTTGGGGGGCGCTCCTACTGATTTTAGTGTTGGAATTACTATGTGCCGCCGGGTGGATTTTGTATAACAAAAAACGCTTTACCATTTTGTACGGCGTAGCGATTGCCAATGTATTAACGGCCGCTTTAACGTGGGGCATTTTAGTGCATTACGTAGCGCAAAGTGCTGTATGGTGGATTGCATGCGTAGTACTGGAAACGGTACTTATCCGCTTAATTAACCGCCGGGACATTACGCTCAAAGATTCCGCCACCCTTTGTATTATGACTAACGTAACCAGTTACACCCTAGGGATGATATTATCCTTTATGTGGGCGCAACTGTAGGAGGAAAACCGCGCCACGGGGCGCAAACCAAAAAATTTTAACTGCGTTTTTGGAATTGTATGAAGAATACAATGGACTTTTAGGAAGCTAAAAGTACAATATCCGTCCAAAAACAGCCACTTGAGGCACAAGATAAACGGACTAATTACCCGTTTGTTTTGTGCTGAATGTTTATCGTCATTTTTTTGGCGGTAGATTACGGCTGTTGTTGTTTGGGTTCCACGGATATTGGCCCAGCGGCAAAGAGCCGTTTTTATTTGCCCGGGCCCGGTCAATCAATAAGGATAAACACATGAAAAACAACAACACCCGGCGGGGTTTCACGCAAAGTCGTCATGCTGAATTTATTTCAGCATCTAGTCGTTTTACAAAGGGTTTTACCCTAATAGAACTATTAGTAGTGGTCTTAATCATTGGTATTTTAGCGGCCGTAGCCCTGCCGCAATACCAAAAAGCCGTACAAAAAGCCCGGCTAAGTGAATTCGGTGCTGTAGCAAGAACAGCTCAACAAGCCATTGACGCGTGGCTACTAGCCAACGGTGGTTTCCCAGAAGAAACAACGTGTTTTACAGGAACCGACTCTGTTGATAGTCTTGATATCACAATACCAGGCACACCATGCACAAATGAGCGCAACTGCTTAAAAAAGGCCGGGGCGTGGAACGCTTTTTGTTCAGATAAAGGATGTGCTATTACGCTTAATACTTTCTATAATGAGGACGGCACAACAGGAAATAATTGGCTAAAAGACGGTTATGGGTCCATTGCAATTGGCCGCTCTATTGAGCATCCAACTTGGTCTTTGGTTACAGTTCCCAATCCAGCTGCGGCTACTCGTGAATGTAAACTGGTTTGCCAATGGTGGAAAGGCCCCATCGAAGATATGCCGGAAGTAGGTAGATATTTTATAGCTAAGACATACTGTGCTGGATGTGGCGTGGAATAAAAATCAGCAACCTGTATAAACACAGTATTTCCCCAAACACCCCACTGTCATGCTGAACTCGTTTCAGCATCTCCACCTCTTTCTATATACAAGCAAGGCGGAGATCCTGAATCAAGTTCAGGATGACAATAAAAACAAACACCGCGTAAAATAGCCAGTACCCTGTTTTCTTCCCCCCTGGAGGGGGAAGGTGGCCAAAGGCCGGATGAGGGGGAAACGTAGCTACTTTCCCCTCTCTGCGGTGCTAACGCACTCGTTCTCCCCCTCAAGAGGGGAGAAAAGATATCCATAAAATAGAAAAATTGTTGCCGGAAGAAAATGGAGGTTCGCGTCCGCTAAGCACCGGGCAAAATAGCCAGTACCCTGATTTGTCGAAATCAAATCAGTTTGCGGGGAAAAGTTGGGCCGTAGCGTACGTCTGTCGGGCCGCGCAAAGCGCGGCAAGTACGTAAGGCACAAGCACCGGGAAAATAGAGGATAAGATGATTTTTCAGATTTGAGCCGTATTTGCACCGTTAAGTTGCCCGAAGTTGCACTGCTAGGTGCTACGAGTGGCAAGTCGGTGCAAATACGGCCAAATGTGGAAAATTGTATCGCTAAATAAAATGCAATATCGCGCCCGCCGTTTAAAACACCAGTAGCACCACGGCCATAAGCGCCATGCCGCCAATCACCCCACTAATCACTTGATGCCCGTGTCCATAGTCGTGTGCCGTGGGCAAAAGCTCGTCTAAGGCTAAATACACCATAATCCCGGCCACCCCGGCAAACAGAACGCCCAGTAACGCCTCGTGCAAGACCGCGTTTAAAATAAAATACCCAACCACCGCCCCCACCGGCTCGGCCATGCCGCTAGCGGCACTGGCCCAAAAGGCTTTTTTACGGCTGCCTGTGGAGTGATACACCGGCAGTGCCACCGCCATCCCCTCCGGGATGTTGTGAATAAAAACAGCTAGCGCAATAGACAGCCCCAACGTTACACTGTCTAATGCCGAGAAAAACGTCGCCAACCCCTCCGGGAAGTTATGTAAGGTAAGTGCCACCGCCGTAAAAATCCCCGTTTGCTTAAGTTTAGCCGATTGCTTTAACGTATCTTCTTTGATGTGCAACGGGGGCAAACAGCGGTCCACCCCCCACGCCACGCCAATTCCGGCAAAAAACAGCCCCACTGCTAGCCACGAGCCACACCCACTGCCGTAGAGTTTGGTAAGAGCCGTTTGGGCGTGTGGTAAAATTTCCACAAACGAAACATAAATCATGACCCCGGCCGAAAACCCCAACCCCATAGCAAGCGCGGACAAATTTTCCTTTTTAATAAAAAAGGACAAAAGTCCCCCCACCGCACTGGCGGCCCCGGCAAAAAAACTAAGCGTAAACGCAAATACAAGCGGATTCATGTTATGTTACTCCATTTTTACGCAACATCCCCCAGGGGTACTGGGGGATGTGCGTACGGATTATTTGCTATAGGGGGTCAACGATTCTTTATAAATCGTCCATACCGCGTCTTTACTGGCTTGCGTGGGTGCAATAGAAAGTAGCCCGCCTAAAGACGGCGTTTCAAACGCCAGGCAAACCAATTTTTCCACGTCCCCTTCTGTGAAACCTTCGTCCGCTAGTTTATGGGTAGCCCCTACGCTAAAGAGCCATTTTTCCACCCCATGTGCGGCCAGGTCCGCCTCGTCGGCCGTTCCTTTTAGGCCGGGCACCATGGGTTTTAATACTGCCGCCAGCGTAGCCGGTTTGGCGCGGTAGATGTTTTTAATCACCGCGGGCAGTAGCATAGCTAGCCCCAGCCCGTGCGTCAATTTCGGGTTCACGCCCGAGAGCGGATGCTCTAGCGCGTGCGTATAGTGCAGTAGCCCGTTATCAAAGCTCAGCCCGGCAATTAAAGCCGCGTACGCTAAAAAGTAGCGCGCTTCCAAATTTTTCGGGTCTTTAAGCGCAGTGGGCAAATGCTTATACACAAGCCACGTGGTCCCCATGGCCAGGTCCACTGCATAGGGGGACGTCGTTTTGGTAGTAGCCGCTTCAATGACGTGGTTGACCGCATCAATGGACACGTAACGTGTTTGGTCCTCGCTAAGCCCGGTCATCAGCGCAGGGTCGTCAATGGCGTAGAGGGGATAAATGCACGGTAGCGCAATAGCAGGCTTGTAGTTTTTCTCTTCAATAGACACCACCGCAAATTGGTTTGCTTCCGAGCCTGTTCCGTGCGTGAGGTTAATGGCAATAATCGGCGCGGCCTGCGTGGGCGTAAATTTGAACTCATAAATATCCTCTGCCGTTTTGCCGGGATATTTCATCAAAATAGCCACACTTTTCCCGGCATCAATAGCCGAGCCGCCGCCAATAGCCAACATAGCTTGCGCGCCAAATTCGTGCGCCATTTTGGCCGCTTCGTTGACGTGGTGGGTGTTGGGGTTGGGTGTTACTTTATCGTAATGCACGTAGGAAATACCGTGCTTTTGGAACGCCGCCGCCACATGGTCCCACGCGCCGGTTTTTTTGTACGCACTGCGCCCGGTTACTACAATTAGTTTAGTAAGTCCGCGCGCTTTTAAATCGGCACAGATATCATCAATCTTTTTAATCGCTCCCACGCCTAAAAAGACGGTAGTGCGGGCGCGGATTTCGCGCACCTGGTAAATATCAATTTCTTTTTCCCACATAAAAATCCTCCCTTTAAGTAGTTGGTACCTCTACTATAAATTTTTAGCGTTCCCTGCGCAAGCCTAAAAATTGATTAGAATGCAAAAAGCCCCGGCGTAAACCGGGGCATGCATTTGAAAAACTCAAATTTCTACAAGTCATTTAATACAACTGGTTTCTTTTTCACGGGTAGCCTACTTAACGCAGGGAACAAATTAACTTACTATTTATAGCCGGTAAAAAGAATTAGGGAGTGTGGCATAAAACGAATTTGAGTCTGCCGCTACACCCCCCATGGTCTCACATATTTTTTCTATTTTAGGGTCACGTCCCATAGAAACACAATATATTTCATTCTGCTTTGCATCGACGTATATGGATAAATTTGAAAATCCATCATGAGCAGTAAAATAATGAATATGATGCTCCACAAAAGTTCCCGCTATTTTGCCGGATTCCTGATCCAATTCCTCATCATACTCATAATCATCCAAGGTGTAGCCCCAATTTATATCTTGCAATGTGGCACAGGTTCCCCCTTCCAATATATTTAAAGCGCATGTCTCGTTAAAATGTTTGGCATATGTAAGCAAACGAGCAGAGCGGGATTTCAGCACGGCTTTTTGATATTGCGGCAGTGCTACCGCGGCCAATATTCCAATAATAAGGACCACGACTAAGAGCTCTATGAGGGTAAAACCTCTTGCGTCGTCATGATGAAACTCCACGGGCTCACGCCCGTGGTATCAGTCCGTTTCAAACAAAGTTTGCCCTGAATCTTCTTTTCCCTGCTCTTCTATATACCTTTGTATCGTTTCTTCATTTACCCCTATCGTTGATACAAAATATCC
>JAZRAH010000032.1:0-16472 GCA_045634505.1 Elusimicrobiaceae bacterium | reverse complement strand
CCGGGCTTCAGCCCGGGGATGAATGAGAATCCTAGCGCAAGAAAACGGAGTTTTCTTCTAAGTTGTGCGCTAGGCAAAATCAAGCGTAGCTGAGATTTTGGAGCAGAAGAAACCCCCTGCGTGAGCAGGGGGAGTTTCATATTCCACCTAATTTTTTATAATATGCGTATGCACACGGATACTCCCTCCAAAAAACGAACGGGCGCCTTTTATACGCCGGAAAATTTAGCGCGCCAATTAGCGTGCGAAGTACTGGACGCATGGCAAAAATTGCACCCAAACGTTCCGCTTAAAAACTTGCGTATTTTGGACCCGGCCGCCGGAGAGGGGGGATTATTACTCCCCTTTGCGCGTGAACTGGCACGGCGGCGCGCGGCCCAGGAACCGGGAACCACGGACACGCAACTGGAACGCGAAATTGTAGCGCGTCAACTTTTTGCTGCCGATATTTGTGCAGAGGCTCTTTGCAAAATAGGGTTGCCTGCCTCACACGTTTATGTGGGGGATGCGCTGGCGCAGAGACAGGGGGCATCTGTTTTAGCCCATTGGGGGCCCTTTGATGTGGTGCTTGCCAATCCGCCGTATATCGGCCAAAAAGGGCATGCGGAAATTTTTAATAAACTGCGCCAAAACCCTTTGTGGGCCGCGTATGTAACACCCAAAAACGATTTACTGTACTACTTTTTTTATTTGGCCCTGCGCGTATTAAAACCCGGGGGCCTCGCAGGGTTTATCACTACGCCTTATTTTACGACGGCGGCGGGGGGAAAAGTCCTGCGCAAAACGCTTGCGCAACAAGCCACTTTTTTGCGGCTTATCAATTTTGAAGAAAAACGGTTATTTAAAAATGCAAACCAACACACCTTGCTTAGCGTACTAGCTAACGCACATGTGAAGATTCCCTGTCAAATCGGGCAAACAAATCCACACAAAGTACCGCAAAAAGAGCTTTTTTACGGGCCGGATTATTTTTTACAAACCCAAACGCCCCAAGCCCCCGGAAACCTACTGGCCCGCATGGCGTGTGCGCCGCTTACCTTGGGGCAAATGGCCCACGTTTCTACCGGGCTAATGACGGGGTGCGATAAGGCGTTTATTTTAACAGACGCGCAAAAAGACGCTTTGCCCCTTACTAAAAAAGAGTTAGCAAAGTTAAAACCATTTTTTAAAAATTCCGATATTGCCGCCTTTGCTCCTAGCACACAACCCAAGCGGTGGCTGATTGATTTTTTCTATCCGGCCGACCGCAATTTGGATGTGCGGCAGTATCCGCATTTGCTCACGCACCTGGCGCAATTTAAAGAGAAATTACTTTCGCGCAAACAAAACAATAACGGCATTGATAAAGCACTGGCCCAAGGGCAGTTTTGGTTTGGCTCCGTGCGGCGCAAACTAAATTTTGAGGGCGAGAAACTCGTCCTGCCGCACCGCGCGCCCACGGTAAAAGCCGCTTACTCAAACGGCCCTTGGTATGCTAGCAGTGATGTGTATTTTATTACTTCGCCAAAACCGCCCTACACCCTGTGGACGATTTTGGGGCTTTTAAATTCCGCCCCGTACTTGGCGTGGCTGCAAGCGCACGGCAAGCGCAAAGGCGAGCTGTTAGAGCTCTACAGTGCTCCACTACAGCAACTACCTATTCCAATTTTAACGCCTAAACAGCAGACACAACTCGATCATCTTACGCGTAATATTTATAAACAAATACAGGCGCACCGTGTGCAAACGGCCTTGCTTTTGCGAGTGCAACTAGACAAGTTGGTATCTGCTTTATTTGAAGACCCACGCTAACGCGCGAACTTGCCAACAGGCAGGTTGATTGAACAGTTGGCTTTCTTACTGTAGCAAGTTTTGTTAGTTTTGTCAAGTATTTTCTTTTTAATTTAGTGCAAGGCGTTGTTGCTCAAGGGTTCGAATACCTCGGCGCTACCGCGCCCGCAGAGCCAGTATACTTCACCCTTTCGCGCCTAGCCCTGCGCTAAATTACTTTGAAAACCAAAAAAGGCCTAGTTTCTCATATAGGCCCTTTTTGTAAAAAAAAATTCCGGCACTTATTTTAATTTATAATAATTGTGGCCATCATGGCTATAAGAATATTCACCCATTGTTTTACAAACTTTTTCCCATATTTCACTATCTGAAGGAGAATAACAATAAAAAATATTACCGTCAAGATCAATAGTCACACCATCCCCGCGCCAAACAAGTGCCCGCCTATTTTGATATAACACCAACTTACCATCGTTTACATCCCAATATGTAGTACTAGGGACCCAACCACCAGCAACACCAGCTTCCGATCCTTCTGTTTTAGTTTCCGCAGAAGTATAACTAAACGCCACATCCAAATCCGCCGCATCATCCGTATAAGTACCATTTGCCAAATAATACGCATCCTGTGCGTTTAAGATACTGCGCATAAGCGGTAGTACACGCATGACCCGCGCTTTGCCAACCGCCACTTGGTATTGCGGCAGTGCCACCGCGGCTAAAATGCCAATGATTAACACCACTACTAATAATTCAATAAGCGTAAACGCCTGTTTATTTTTCATGTTTTTTCTCCTATTTTTATTTACTGTCATCCTGAACTTGATTCAGGATCTCACCTTTAGATATTAAAAGTGGTGAGATTCCAAATCAAGTTTGGAATGACTTTATTATGCGAATAAAAAAGTTATCCACACTATCCACAACCATTTCAAGATATCAAAAAAAAAAAACAAGTCAAGCACTTATTACGGACGAAGTTTTAAAATGATAAAATAATAAGGAGGAGATTCCCGACTACGACTATCGGGAATGACAATTTTTTGCATAACAACGTATATGACCCTAAAACCGCCGCATTTATCGCGTAAATGGATGATTTTTACCGTTACCGCCAACGGGACGTTTATGTCCACCTTATCGGCCGGGATTGTAAATATTGCGCTTCCTACCATGTCCCAAGAGTTTGGCGTATCTTTGGAAAACATACAACTGGTGGTCAGTTTTTACCTTTTAGTATTAACGTGTTTACTCCCCGTATTTGGCAAACTTAGCGATATGTACAGCCGCAAATGGATGTATTTGGGCGGGTTTATTACCTTTGGGGTGGGGGCGTTACTGGGAGCACTGTCCGGCTCGCTGCCCATGATGTTACTGGCGCGCGGGGTGCAAGGGGTGGGCTCGTCTGCCATGATGGCTACTTCCCAGGCCTTAATTGCCCAAATTTTCCACGGCCCCTCGCGTGGCAAGGCCTTTGGCGCGATTGGCGCGGTGGTAGCGGGGGGGAGTTTAGCCGGCCCGGCGATTGGCGGGGCCCTCATACAAGCGTGGGGGTGGAAATCCGTATTTTGGATTTGTATCCCGATAGCTATGTTGGGTGTGTGGCGGGGAATTTACCTTATCCCGCGTTTTAACGCCCACAAACGCGTCAAAATGGACTGGCCCGGTGCCGTGCTTTACACCGCCACCAGTTTTATCTTTTTGTATGCCCTCAATACAGCGGCCGACAAAGGGTGGGGAAGTGATTTTATTTTGCTGTCGTTTGCCAGTTCGCTTGCCCTGTTTTTAGCGTTTTGGCGGCGCGAACATACGGCCAAATATCCGTTTATGGGATTGTCCATTTTTCAAAATAAAACCATTTCGTACGGCTGTTTGGTAGCCGTTTTAGGCTATACAGCCTTGTTTACCAATTCGGTTTTATTACCGTTTTACTTGACCGATATTATGCACCTGGACCCTATGAAAATTGGGTTGCTGATTATGCCGTTCCCGGTTACGCTGGCGGTAGCGTCCGCCGTAAGCGGCACGTTAAACGCCAAATGGCCCGCGCGCGTGCTGACGACGGCCGGGTTTGTGCTGCTAGTAATTTCCACCCTGCTCTTTGCGTTTATTGGCCCCGCGCCCAGTATCTCTTATATTGTACTGGCGCAACTTATCATGGGGGCGGGCAGCGGGACGTTCCAAGTACCCAATAATAATACCGTAGTCAGTGCAGCCCCGAAAGGCAAACTGGGCGTGGTGGCTAGCGTCAATGCGCTGTGCCGCAATGTGGGGATGATTTTAGGGATTGCCCTTTCCGTAGCCATTTTTGCGTGGGTGCAAAGTTACTTGACCTCCCACGGCGCGGGGACGCAAGAGGCGTTTATCGGCGCGTATCAGGCGGCCCTTTTGTTTGGAACACTTAGTGCGGTAGCCGGGGGAATTTTGTCAGCCCTGCGCTAAACTAAAAAAGGAATTGACTTTTCCAAAAATATGCTATACTAATTATATTCCTTATTAGGAAAAATTACTATATGCTTTTAACCCTAACCGAACCTGCCGACGTACAAATGCGGCTTGATTATTTTGAAACCCGGTGCAAAGAACTGGGGTTGCGTGTTACGCGCCAACGCCAGGAAATTTTCCGTGCGGTCGCCCAATCGGATAAGCACCCCAGTGCCGAGGCGGTTTTTCTGCAAGTGCGCGAAAGTATGCCCAATGTGTCTTTGGATACGGTATATCGCACGTTGTCTTCGCTAGAAGAGATGGGGCTTCTCATGCGGGTAGGGTTAAGCTCCAAAGCGCGCTTTGACGGGGATTTGCGCCCGCACTGCCATTTTGTATGCACCCAGTGCGGGGAAGTGTATGATATTTTCCCGCAAGAAAATGAGCAAATTGCTTGCCCGCTGCCGGCGCGTAACATTGGGGAAATTAAACAGATTAACATTCAATTTAAAGGAATTTGTAAAAATTGCCGCCCACAGTAAAGCGGGGATTTTTATTTTATAGGAGAAAATTATGGAACTAAAAGGCTCTAAAACCGAACAAAACTTATGGACCGCGTTTGCCGGGGAATCCCAAGCGCGCAACAAATACACGTACTACGCTTCTAAAGCTAAAAAAGAAGGGTTTGTGCAAATTGCTAAAATTTTTGAAGAAACCGCCAACAACGAAAAAGAACATGCCAAACTGTGGTTCAAATATTTGCACAATGGCGAAATCCCGGCCACCGCTGCCAACTTGTTAGACGCCGCCGAAGGCGAAAACTATGAATGGACCGACATGTATGCCGGGTTTGCCAAAACCGCCAAAGAAGAAGGGTTTGATAAACTGGCTTACTTGTTTGAAGCGGTGGGCAAAATTGAAAAAATGCACGAAGAACGCTACCGCAAGCTACTGCACAATGTAGAAGCGCAAGAAGTGTTCAAAAAAGCCGGTATTGTCATGTGGGAATGTGCCAACTGCGGACATGTGCATATTGGCGAAAAAGCCCCCGAAGTGTGCCCGGTGTGTGCGCATCCGCAAGCGTACTTTATGATTCACCCGGAGAACTTTTAATATATAACGACCCCGGTGAAGTTACGTTTTAACGCACAAAACCCAAAACAAAATGTTTTGGGTTTTGTTGTTTCCGGGCAACTATTTGCTACATTTGAGCCTCTAAACCTCAGGCTACCTGAAATTACTTATTTGAGTCTGTACGTAGAACCAGGCATAGAGTCCCCCTGCATTTCTACTTGATCTACCGACATAGCTTTGCAAATTTGAGCCGCCATATTAGTTTTAGTGTTACTGGTACACAACAAGGAACCCGGGTTTTCTTCGGCATGTGCAAATCGGACTTCTAATACAGGTAATTGTTCTCTGTTTGCCGCAACAGCCGCGCAACCTCCAGAAACAGTACAACTATAAATGTAAGTGTTAGGACGGGTAGCATCTTTAGCCCACCAAGTTTCACCTATGCTGTCTGCGGGAATTGATATATCTAGATCATTTAAATTGCTAGTATATTCTTGATTTGCTAGATAATACACTTCCTGAGCTTGACGAATGGTTTGAAGCATAGAGAATGCTTCGGCCGTACGTGCTTTTACTACAGCTTTTTGGTATTGCGGCAGTGCCACCGCCGCTAAAATACCAATGATGAGCACGACGACTAAGAGTTCTATGAGCGTGAAACCGCGGGCCACACACTTCGTCATCCCGCAGGCCTGTAATGCGGGACACCCGTGTTGGGCCGCCCCTATACCCCACATACCGACACTGCGGGGTGACGAGGGGCGGAGGATAAAACCGTGGACCGTTGCAAAATAAGAAGTCATCCCCGAAATTTGTAATCGGGGATCTTCCACGCACCTATTTAATAAGGCATTTTCCTTTGTTTGACAACGACATGCGTTGTAGATTCCCGAGTCCTGCGGACGGCAAAATCGGGAATGACAGCCTTTGTTTATAACTACATTTTTTTGATTTTTCATAAATGTTCTCCTTTTTTATTATGTCATTGTAAACTTGATTTGGAATCTCACCACTTTTTAACAACCTAAGGTGAGATCCTGGATCAAGTCCAGGATGACAACATTATTATTTGTCGGGTTCACGCCCAACCTCTATTTACTGTCAGGTAAAACCTGTCCTACCTTTCTCACCTGCCCCGGAACGCATAAAGAAACGGCTACTATTCGGAATTGTAACTAGCATTCCCAAACAACAGCCGTAGATTACTATTTTGCAAATAGCAAACATTAAACACACCACTCCCAAGGGATCAGCTCGGTTGTGCTGTGTCTGTATTAGGCTATTTTTGGACTAGTTACATGCTTTTTACAGCAGCCCGTTTCTTAAACGGCTCCAAAAAACAGATAAAAATTGTCTTTTTACTACCCATTCATTATACATAATTTCTTCTCAGTTTAAGGCAATACTTTGTTGCTCGTTTGCTTAAATACCTCCGCCCTAAAGGGCGGTTCACACAAGTATTCTGCGCAAACTCGCGTCGCGTCTTGCCTGAAACTGCTTTGAAATTATCGCGAAGCCAATTTTATACGGTGTTCTTATATTGCTTCTCTGTATAAGAAATCAAAATGCCTTCAAGGAACTGTTTCGTTTTTTATATACTATAGCTATGCTTACCTATCATACCGTGATTATTGGGGGCGGAGCGAGCGGGCTGTTTTGTGCGGGCTCGTTTGCAACGCCTAAAATCATCCTGGACCACAATCAAGTACCCGGCGTAAAAGTGGGCGTTTCGGGCGGGGGAAAATGTAATTTTTCCAATACGTCCGTAACCGCCGCGGACTATTTAAGCCAAGGCAAACATTTTTGCAAGAGTGCCCTAGCCGCCTTTAAACCCGCCGATTTTACCGCGCTACTGGACCAAGCAGGCATTGGCTATGAAGAACGGGCGCACGGACAATTATTTGCGCGTAACGCGCACGATATCGTCCGCTTTTTAGTAAACCGCGCAACAGCGGCCCATACCGATTTTTCGTTAAAAACCGAAGTATTGGACGTGCAACAACAAGCCAACGGATTCATCGTGCGTACTTCGGCCGGCAGTATCCAGGCCCAACACGTAGTACTGGCCTGTGGGGGGGTCTCCTACCCTGCGCTGGGGGCATCTGCCTTGGGCGCAAAATTGGCGCGGCAGTTTGGGCTTACAATGGTGGACCAACGCCCGGCGTTATGCGGGCTCAGTGCGCCCAAAGAACTACGCGCCCGGTGCAAAACCTTGGCGGGCAATAGCACACTTGCGCAAGTCAGCACCGGCAAACACACCTTTACCGAGCAACTGCTCTTCACGCACGAGGGATTTAGCGGGCCGGCGGTATTACCTATTTCTTTGTTTTACAAAGAGGGGGAAACAGTACGCATTAACTTCTTGCCGCAGACGGACGCCTTGGCGTTATTTTACGCGCATAAAAACACGTCTAAAAAAATGTCTGCCGTGTTACCGCTACCGGGCAAAATGGCCGCCGTGTGGCTGGGGGAACTGGATAAGCCGCTTGCCAATGCCACCAAAACGGACCTGGAACGTGCCGCCAAGGAACTCAATAATTTTGAATTTATCCCCGCCGCTACGGCCGGATATACCAAGGCCGAAGTAACCGCCGGGGGGATAGACACGCGGCAAATGAACCCGTCTACCTTTGAAGTAAAAGCAGTACCCGGGCTATTTGTGATTGGGGAACTGTTGGACGTTACGGGCCGCTTGGGCGGGTATAATTTGCACTGGGCGTGGGCAAGCGGGTATTGCGCCGCGCAAAGCCTGGCAAAAAAAATATAACACAATAAAAAACGGTTTTTGTATAATAAAGTTGTCTGTTATTTTACAGGGGAAAAACTTATGAATATTACTGAAAAAAGAGAGAATTTGTTTACGCTGTGGCTTTACAGCTTTAGCGTGGTAAACCGCTCCGTCGGAAAACTACTGGCCGTTATATTGTTTTCGGTATTTTTATTTTTAGTAGTGATGGGGATTATGCTGTTGTGTTTTGGAGCCGCCGGGCTACTGGCCCAGCTTAATGCCATGGCTTTGTCCAAAACCGCCAGTGTGGGGGCCCTGGTGGCCTATCTGCTCTTTACGCTGGGCAGTAACGTGTATGGACTCTTTTTTGTAACGGTTTGTTGGCGCGTGTTAGGGTCCCAAGCCGAAGAACAACCCCTACCACTTAGCGAAGCGTTTTCCAGTTCTATTATGCCGGCCTTATACCAACTGGGGGGCGCGGTTGTACTAGCGGTACCCATGGTCATTTTGTTTGCCCTGGTGGCATTTTTGCGTAGCCCAGTGCTGATGGTGCTTGTGTTGCTAGGTGTCTTTTTTATCGTTGGCATCCGCTTGTGCTATAGTTTTATCTCTATGGCGGTTGCTAGCAAAGGCCCGATAGAAGGATTTATTTGCAGTTGGAATATGACAAAAGGCAAAGGCTATGTGGACGCGTTACTGATGTGTTTAATGACCGTTGGCACGGTGCTACTCATGGAACTATTTTTTGTGGCGATTGGGTATGGCGCGTTTCGGCTTATTCCCACGCACGTTGCGCCAGGTGCTAGCTTAGCGGGGGTATCGGCCGGGTGGATTTTGGCGGCGATTCTTCTTTTGCTAATTGGAATTTTTGTATATTTTGTAGCGATTACGTTCCCCGTAGTTGTATTTTTAAACCGCCATGCGGTGGCGAGCGGCATCTCTTTTGAGCGTGACACCACTTTTGTCCCGCTTCCCGGTTTAACACTGCCCGACGTTCGTGATAATCCCGCTCACGCACAGCAAGCCGAAACGACCGTGCGCATCCCGAAAGAAGAGGTCCAACAAGCGTTGCAACCCACGCAACCCGCCGCTCAACAATCCTCTTCCAAAGACCCCGAGGTGCAAGTTACCCAATCTTCCATCCATTCCAACGAAACAGAGATGGAAGATTTAACCGAACATCTCAACCAGGTATATACTCCCAAACCGGAAGATGTGGTACAGTACGGCGACGAGGACCGCATGCCCACCATTTTGTTCGACGACGAAATGGCCAAACAGCTGCAAGAAAACCAAGCCCAGTTTGCCAAACGCAAACAAGAGGACACCCAACATGATAAAAAGGACGGGCCGGACTCTATAAAAATGTCTAAATTTTAAGTCAAAGTGCCTCACGTCCCCCCGTGTACCCCGGGCAAACCGTGAGGCATTTTGTTGCAATACTATGAATTTTACGTCTCTATTTCAAGATATTAAAACGTTTTTTCAACTGTTACGCGCCGTTGTAAAAGGGCAGTATAAGATGCCGTGGGGAACTTTTTGTTGGATGCTTCTGTGCGGGGTTTATTTTTTGTCCCCCATAGACACCCTGCCGGATGTTTTACCCGTGTTAGGGTTTGCTGACGACGGGGCCTTTTTAATTTTTGTTCTGCTCTTGGTACACAAAGATTTGGTAACGTTTAGACAACATCAAGTTGCCCAAAAGACGATTATTGAGGCTGAGATTGTAGAGGAAGAAAAAAATGATCAAAAAACTCATTAAACTGATGTGCATTTTTGCTGTAGTGGCTGCCCTGGTGGGCGCAGCGGGCTTATTTACCCTTTATAAGCTCTATCCACCCGCCAAATTAAAAGCCCTGGCGCAGGAATATGTAGCCAAAAATTACCAACGGGAAATTACATTTGACAGTATTTCGCTCACGTGGATCGGCTTTACACTAAACCACGTGGCCTTATCTGAAAATACCACTTTTGCCGACGGCACCTTTATTAAAGCGGACAAACTAACCGCCCGCGTGGCCGTCAAGCCCCTGCTGCAAAAGCGGATTGAAATTGATACCATTGAAACGGACGGGCTTACCGTACAAATTGTCCAAAAGAAAGACGGCAGTTTTAACTTTGACACCTTACTTTCCTCCACCGATACAACCCCCTCCTCTGCGGATGCACAACCCAGCGAGCCCGGCCCTGTCCCCTTTATGGTAACGGCTGAAAAATTTGCCCTCACGAATTGTAATTTTGTATATATGGACCAACAAACCGGCATGCGCCTGGCCTTAAATAAGTTAAACATCAACCTCTATCATTTTGATTTAGACAATCCGTTTGAAGCTGAAATTTCGTTCACAACCGATATTTCCGGCACCGGGCGGCCCGAGATGGCGATGCCCGTTACCCTGCAAGCCAAAATAGACCTGGCCGGCTTAGATTTGCCAAAAGCCTCGGCCGATTTAATCAAAATGGCGGCCACCTACAAAACCGCCCAGTTTAACTTGCAAGGGGAAGTAAAAAATTTTGAGGCCCCGCAAGTCAATTTGACCGGTTCCTTAACCGGCATTAACAACCGCGTTCTAGCCGAACAAGCCCCCGATTTGCCCAACTTTACGCTGCCTGCCATTCACCTAGCTTTGCAAGCCGCAGCCGACCTAGATAACAGCACCGCCGCCGTGCAACTGGCCAAATTATCCGTCAAAAACAGTTCGCTTCAAGCGCAAGGAAATGCCGCGTGGGGCGGCCAAACCCCAACGTATCAATTTACGGGCTCTTTAGCGGCTAATTTAAGTGAACTTGTGCAAATGACTGATACCGCGCAGGACTTTGAACCGGGCGGCCTGATAAAAGGCCATTTTAAAGCCACCGAGAAAAAAGATTTTACCGACATTAGCGGCCAGCTGACTTTGCAAAATATCAGTGCCCTCTATGCCCCCTTTACGCTTACGCAAACAAGCGGGAACATTGTGATTACTTCCTTGGACCAAATTTCTTCCCCGGGTATTACAGGCAAACTAAATAACGAAAACTTTAAAGCAACGTTTTCATACAGAAATATCAAAAACGTCATGAACATTGTCTATGATTTAGATTTGGATAAATTGGTATTGGCCCAGTTCCCGTCTTCCTCAAAGCAAACGCAAACTACTACGCAAAGCCAGTCCGCGCAAACCGCCAACGCCCAAACTACCGCCGACCCAACACCTACCCGTATCAATGTACAGGCCAACGTGCAGGTGGGGGGGGTAAAAATACCGTATGTAGAGTCCCAGGGATTTGACATACAAGCCAACTTAACCGATTTAACCGATACCTTGGACCAAACCAATGGTACCATTCTGTTCTCGCTACGCCCGGGCGAAATTACCAACCTAGATGATTTTATTAAAGACAGTAAAATTGCCAAAATTATCCTCTTACCCGTAGCCATTATCAAAAAAGTAGCTGCGTTTTTAAAGGTGGACCTATTCCCGGCCAGTAAAACAGGCAAAGGGGCCACCATTTCATTTACTAAAGGGGAGGGAGCGTACACGTTTACAAACGGAGTCATGAACATAGACCGCACGACGTTCGCTTCCCAAGTAACGAATATCTCCGCCACGGGCAGTGCTAACTTTAAAACAGACGCCCTAGATATGAAAGCCACTGCTACGTTACTAACGCAAGCGGCCCCGCTTTCTTTCAAAATTACAGGGACGATGAACGACCCTAAAGGAAAATTAGACGTCTTAAACACAGTAGGCTCCGTGGTAGGCAATTTGCTCAACGGCAAAACGCTAAAATCGGTTGCCAATGGAGGGGCTAAGGCTACCAAAACGACCGCCCAAACTACCGGAAAAGTGGCGGCTGGTGCCGCTACTACAACCGGCAAAGTAGTAGTCCACTCCGCTGAGGATGTTGTAAAGGGGATTGGCAGCTTATTTAAAAAGAAACAAAAGAAAGAATGATGTTCTTCGGTTTATCCGTAAAAAAACCCGCCATTTGGCGGGTTTTTAATTCACATACAACAAACTGTTAATTCACGACCAAAACATACCTAGACTCAGCGGCGCTGCAAGTGCCTGCCTCTACATTTTTATCACTACAGCGCAGGCTTTTAAAGTTACCAGTGCCCGAACCTAGGGACGACTCAACTTTAAAACTTGGGTTTTCCGGGTCGCCTATTGTTACCGTGTTAACACCACTCCCCGCTTTAGAAAGTTCAATTTGCCCGGGCATAATTAAATTTCCTTTCACATCAAGCGTACTGCCTGACGGCACCTCAAGCGTTTGAATATGGGCACTCTGGGCTTCCACTACCCCGTCCTCACCAATGGTAAGCTCATCTACTATCCATTTTTTATCGTCCCCTACAGAAAACGTAGTATTCTCTTCCATTTTCAATTGGGTTATACTTACCGGGGCACCCCCCTCAATGTTTATCTCCCCGGATCCACTTTTGGAAGAGCCCAGGTTTACCTCCGCATTGTTACCAAATTCGGTAGGCACCCCTGTGTACTTGGTTTCAATCTCCTTAAATGAAGCTACCGGAGCAGATAACGTGGTAACAAAGGTAAATTCTTGGGGAGCCGCCCACCCAAAAGACGCCACAAAAAGGGTTCCCCATACCGCTAGTTTCGCTTTCATAACAAACACTCCTTACCAAAAACGTACATTTATTTAAGTATAGCTAAAATGAGGCGCAAAAACAAGCATTTTTACAAGTAAAAAAAATAAAAAAAACAAAATATCATATAATGAAGATATGGGACAGCTTTTACTTTTGCTTACCAACCTAATTTTTCCATTTGCCGCCCTGGGGGTGGTGTTAGGATTTTTCTTTTCTTCCCGCCGGCGCGTACTCACGCACTTATATGCGGAGCTAAAAGAACGCTTTGGCCTTACCCCGGCCGAACAACTACCTCAGCAAGCCATTTGGCTTCATTGTGCTAGCGTAGGGGAAGTGAACTCCGTGCGCGGACTGATTGCCCAACTTAAAGCGTTTTACAACAAACCCATTTTGGTAACTACCTCCACCCAAGCCGGTAAAGAAGCCGCCCGTAAAAATCCGGATATTACCGCCGCTTTTTTGGCCCCGCTGGATTTTTATCCCGCTTGTAACCATTTCATCCAAAACGCCCGCCCGCACAGGCTGTTTGTGGTGGAGCGGGAAATTTGGCCTAATATGCTCTACGCCGCCCATAAAGCGGGCGTACCGTTTGCCGTGGTCAACGGGCGCATTAGTAAAAAATCGGCCCGCGCCTACGCGTGGGTAAAGCCGTTATTTAAGCTAGTCCTTTCACCTATGGCGTTTGCGGCCTTGCAAAGTAAAGAGGCCGCCAAACGCTACGAATTACTGGGGGTAGCCCCTGATAAAATTTTTGTATGCGGCAACGTAAAATACGATTCTCTTTCCGATAATCCCACCCAAGTAGAACAAGTCAAAGAACTACTAGAACAACTGGGTTGGATGGGCCACCCCTTACTGGTGCTGGGCAGCACCCACCCGGTGGAAGAAACCATGCTCTTTCGGGCGGCGGCGGATATTTTAAAAACAGGTACTAAAATTATCTTTGCCCCGCGCCACCTGGAACGCAAGAGCGAAATTGAACACACCTTGCAACAATCCGGCTTACACCACGCATTTTTAAGCCAGGGAACCTTTGACAAAAATACAGACGTGCTATGTGCCGATGCCATGGGGTGGTTGCAATCCCTTTATGCGTGCGCTACGCTTACGTTTGTGGGGGGCAGTGTGGCTCCGCGCGGCGCGCACAACTTGCTAGAGCCCGCCATTTTAGGTAAAACCGTTTTGTTTGGTAAACACTTTTATAACACGCCCGACACCGCCCATGCGTTACTGGAACGCGGCGGCGGCGTGCTTGTAAATGAAACCAATTTTAAAGAAACCGTCTTGCGGCTACTGGCCGACCGGGAACAACTGGATAATATGAACCAAAAAGCCCGGCAAACGGCCCTAAGTTTTAAAGGAGCCACGGACAAAATCAGGGGAGTGATTGAAAACTATGAACACGCAACAAAAGCCTAACATTTTGGTAGTGCGCTTGTCCTCGTTGGGGGACATTGTGCTTTCTTCGCCTGTGTATAAAAATATCAAAGCGGCGTGGCCGGAGGCCCGCATTACACTACTGGTAAAACCGGCTTTTTCGCAGGCACTCGCCGGGCACCCGGATATTGACGAAATTTTGGTAGCTAAAAAAAGTTTGTGGGGCATTGTGCGCCAAGTGCGCGCCGGGCATTATACCCATTATTTAGACTTACATGCCACCTTTAAAAGTATGTTAATTGGTTGGCTCTCCAATATCCCCAACCGCGCCCGTTACGACAAAAACACCCTGGCGCGGCGTATGTTTGTAAAGTTCCACAAAAGCTCCCCGGTGCTAGAAAAACACACCCTTGAGAAGTATTTAGAGGCCCTCAAAGCCTGGAACATCCCCGTCAAATATACCGAGCCCAAACTGGGCGACTGGGCCTACCGCCATACGGAAACAACCGGCAAAAAAATCAATAAAATCGGCATTTTCCAAACGTCGTTTATTGGCGACAGCGTACTGACCACGCCGCTTATCCAAAAAACAAAAAAACTCTTCCCCGATACACAAATTGTGGTCATTACCCGCCCGCAAACGCAAGACATTTTTAAACCGCTGCCCGAAGTAGCGCAAGTGATTTTAAACGACAAACGCGGTTGGAATAAAATTGCCGGCGTGTGGAAAACCGCCCGGGATATTAGAAAGGCCGGCATTGATATTTTACTTGTGCCGCACCGCAGTTTTAGAAGTGCGCTTATTGCGTGGCTTTCGGGCGTGAAAATCCGTATTGGGTTTACCTCTAGCGAGGGGTGGTTTTTGTACACCAAAACCGTGCCGTTTAACTGGATGATTCACGACGCGGAGCGCAATTTGTCGCTGCTGCAAGGGATTGCCAAAGAGCAGTTTGGGGGGGAGAAACTTTCTATGTCTTTTACCCCGTCTGCCGAAGAAAACGTGGCGCGGCTTCTTAAAGATTTCAACCTGGAAGGCAAAAAACTGGTGGGTATCCACGCCGGTTCGGCTTGGCCGACCAAATGTTGGCCGCAAGCGTATTTTGTGGAGCTCATTAGCAAACTGCAAACCGAACTGGGCGTTCAATGTGTGCTAGTGGGCGGGGGAAAACAAGACACGGACCTGGGCGAAAAAATCTGCCAACTGGCAAAAGGGCACGCGGCCAGTTTATGCGGCAAGACGAGTTTAGCCGATTTAATGGCACTGATGAAACATTTAAGTTTATTTATTACTAATGACTCCGGCCCCATGCACATTGCCACCGCCTTTGATGTGCCCACGTTGGCTATTTTTGGGCCGACCACGCGGGAATTAGGATTCTTCCCGTACGGGCAAGGGCACCGGGTGCTGGAAGTGAAAGACTTACCCTGCCGCCCCTGTGCGTTGCACGGTGGCAAAAAATGCCCCTTAGGGCACTTTAAGTGCATGAAAGACATTACGCCGGACGAAGTATTTAAAAACGCCAAAGAAATGCTGAAAATGTAAAAATTACGTTTCAGTGAAATGCCCCGCAAACTGCGGGGCGTTTATTTTTTACAAACAAGTTGGAACACGACAATTTACCGACAAAGAAGGGCAATACTCTCTCATTTACTTATGGCTCTTGTTGGGTTAACACCCAACCTATAAATTTTGATGTGTTTTACTCCTCTCAACCCAAAAAGTCCTATTAGGGTAATTGATTTATTGAATCCGCCACCTACTATACCATTTATCAGTTGCCAGCTCAATTCCAGTGTATGCCTTACATAATGCAAGAGCTTTTGGTTTTTTGACAGAAGCGGAGCAATACAATGCCCCCAAAAATTGTGGTTCTTCTGTTTCGTTATACCCATGATCAAGCGCATAAAGAATATCCATTTGGTAGGGGTCATCCGTATTTGTTCCTGCAATTGATACGCGGTCCACGCCCGAGTGTATGTTAATGGAGGTATTTGCGGGCGTTTGCACGGACACATCCAATTCGTCCATAGTATCGGCATAATGCCCATTAGCCAAGTAGTACACTTCTTGGGCCTCTTTAATAGCACGCGCCGCCACAATCGCTTCTGTGATACGCGCCTTTGCTACCGCTTTTTGGTATTGCGGCAACGCCACCGCCGCCAAAATACCAATAATTAAGACTACTACCAATAGTTCAATGAGGGTAAACCCTTTAATAGAACGACTAGATGCTGAAATAAATTCAGCATGACGACATTGGGTAAAACCGCGAGCCGTTATCTGCCCCCCTTGTGGGGGAAGTACGCCGCAGACGGGTAGGGGGGTTGTAAAAAAGGCCACCTTATTGATAACCCCCTTTTGGGCCTAATAGACAAAAATCTGGGTGATTAGGTCTAAATATGTGGTTTGCTAAGTAACTTTTTTATCAGTTTAATCCGTCTCTCCCTAATTAGGCCCGAATGTATCCTTACCTTGCTCTTTAATTGACTAAAATAACC
>JAZRAH010000031.1:0-2540 GCA_045634505.1 Elusimicrobiaceae bacterium | reverse complement strand
TTGCCCCTACAGACAAAAACCCCCGCTCCATGGAGCGGGGGTTTTTGTCTGTAGGGGCAAATCAGTGTTATTTCCCTGCCAGGGCCTCGGTTACGTGTTCGGGCGCAACGGTATCCTTTTGACGGGTTTTGGCAGAGGGTTTGCTGGTATAGACGCGTAGGTCGTCTTCATCTTGCAAGACCACCATTTTGGTGGCGCCGAGGGATAATAAAAAGCGTAAATTGGTTTTGGGGGCCATAGTAAAACTCCTTAAAATCGGTATATCTTATTAAACCTGTTTTGGGGGGGCTACGCAAGCGAAATTTGGACCTGTTTGCTCCCTAGGCCCAGTAAATAGGCCCTAAAAGACCGGTTTATAGGCCCTTTGCGGGGAGTTGTCCACAAGCGGGCCGGAGGATTGTGGAAAACTTACTTTTACTAACCAAGAGGTTAATTTATCGTCGGTAAATAAATAGAAAGAAAAGTAAATATTTTCTTAAAAAGAAAAGTTGTCCACAGAAAAAATAACTTATCCACAGCCTTTAATTATAACACTGCTTGCCACGCTTACCTGGGATTGTAAAAAAGGTAAATTTATAGGGGAAAAGATAACTTATCCACAAGTTTTCCACAGCTGTTTATAACCCTGTTTACAAATTGAAAGTATTTTTTTATAATACAACCATGGGAGGATATTTATGAAAGTACGCCATTTATTTTTAGTAGGGGTGGTGCTGATGTTGGGGGCGTGTGCGTCTAACCAAAAGCAAGAGGTAGATGATATCCCGCGTTTGCCGGCCAAAGACCCCAATATTGCCGCGTTTGAAGAACAAAATTATAAACTCTATAAGCAAAGTGTAACGCAGATGTACCGGTCTATGAAATTGCCGGCCATTAACTACGATTTTGACTCTATCCGCCCGCCGGAGTACGCTTACCCGCTACTGGATAAAGTGGCTACGCTGATGAAAGAAAAAAAGAATATCCACCTGATTTTAGAGGGGCACAGCGACGTGTTAGGTTCGGATGAGTACAACTATTGGCTTTCCGGCTCGCGTGCGGCGGCGTTAAAATCTTATTTAGTCAGCCGCGGGGTAGAGGCGGACCGCATCCGCATTCATGCCTATGGCAATACGCGGCCCGTGACCCTGGATAATTCCTCCGACGGCCGCTTAGCTAACCGCCGCGTGGATATGAAACTAACAAAGCGGACGTGGAATTCAGTTTATTAAGTTTGTGGAAGAATGTGAGCAAGCCCCCTCAAAAAGAGGGGGCTTGCTTGTGAGCGGGTTAGTCGATTGTCATGTCTGGAAAGCTTTGCTTTAGGTAATTACAAACGGTCTGTCCGTTCGTAGTATAGGGTGTACATGTTCTAGACCAAGTGTAATTCTCATTTGCCCAAGATATATCTGCTCCACCTCCGTTGTCATCAAATGAAATCCAACATCCAATGTCCTCATCGGGATATTCCGGATTTTCACCTGCGCAATAAAAATTTCTTTCTAGCCAAAATTTTTTAATCGTTTCCGATGGGCGAATGACGATATCCATACCCGATTGACTGACGTCCGTGTAACCATGGGCCAGTATCCAGGCATCCATGGCTTTTTCTCCGGTGCGCAAAATAGATACCAGTTCAACGGCGCGGGTCTTGGCAACTGCTTTTTGATATTGTGGCAGTGCTACCGCCGCTAAAATACCAATGATGAGGACGACAACCAGTAGTTCAATAAGGGTGAAACCGGAGCGAAGCTGAGCCCTGAAAGCGTTTTTGTTCAGGGCCTCTTTATAGGTCGGGTGCGAACCCGACAATTCCCCGGCTGTGCGGGCAACACTCCCCGGCAACCTTGCGGTTCCTGTTGGGCTAGCGCCCAACCTATAATTGATAGTTCTACCACTTAGTAGGTCCAGATGATGACCTAGGATAAAACCTCTGTGCATCTCCCTCCCTTGTGGAGGGAGTACCGCCGTTAGGCGGGGTAGGAGGGGCCATAAGGTCTTTTTCCAATTTTGCCCCTCTTTTGTCGCTCCCGCGACACTTTCCCCACAAGGGGGACAGATAACTACATTTTGCGTATAACCCCGCCGGGTGTTTGTTTTGTGCATAGTTATTTCCTATTTGTTTTTTGTCGGGCCCGGCCATAACAAAACGGTTGCTATAGTCAGGCCTATGCACAAACCAAATATAACAACCGTAGCTTGCCACCAGGTGGCAAACATTCAGCACATACAGGTGGCCGCCCATATGTGCTTTAAAACGGCTGTTTTGGGTGTGCATAGTGCTTTTACAAGAAAAGCCTTTGTCCAAAACAGAATTTTTCTGTTTTATGTCTTTTCTATTCTAACATAATTTTTTCTTAATTTGCATAAGCAGTGCGGGGCTTTTCTTGCCCGTGTAAATTTTCTAAAATATAGAAAAATTTTTATTGACAGCCTTGCAGAATACCCCGGGCTTCAGCCCGGGGATGAATGAGAATCCTAGCGCAAGAAAACGGAGTTTTCTTCTAAGTTGTGCGCTAGGCAAAATCAAGCGTAGCTGAGATTTTGGAGCAGAAGAAACC
>JAZRAH010000030.1:0-29916 GCA_045634505.1 Elusimicrobiaceae bacterium | reverse complement strand
CGAAAACTAATGGAGTATTTAATCTGGTATAATACCCAAAGGCCCCATCAAAGCCTGCACTGGCAAACACCAATAGATTACACATTAAAGGCTTTGGGGCTGTCTGCTCAAAAGTCCAATATGTATAGATACCATACAAGGTCTTGACAAATTGCCCTTGGCTATCTATACTAGTAGTAAGGTGTATCACTCTGTGTTTGAGCGCACATGTGTATGGTGCGGGTCAACAAGAGTAGTTTTTATTTGTATAGGGTTAGCTATATGTTCACATTTAAACCAAAGAAAGTTTTTGAAAAACTAAATAAGATGGACCGCAAACAAGCCTACACCATTGGTGCAATTGCGGTGGTAAGTATCGTAGCTTTGCTGATGTTAATTTCCGCTATGACTAGCGGTGAGGACGGCTCTTTTGAGGGGATGAAAGCCCGCGGCTATGACCTAGCCAATATGCCCTTTGCCACGGACGAAGCGGAAAAATATTTACTGGCCAACGCCTACCCGGACATGCGTGAAAACGGTTCCACACTTTTGTACTCCGCGGCCGAAAAGGAAGCACGCCAAGAAGCCGATGAAGCGGCGGCCGAAGGACCGGACGATTCCGCAGTTGAGGACGAATCTTCCTCCGCAGAAAACGACTCTTATGCCAGCCGCGATTCCGGCTACGGCGGTTATAGCGGCTCGGGCCGTGGGGGTCGTGGCGGTGGTAGCAAGACGGAAATTGGCCAGTTGGGCACTGCCAATATGGCTCATTCCGGGGGCAGTGGCATAAATTCCACGTATGGCCCGTCGGGGGATTTTCGGCAATTTAAAGGGCGCGAAAGCCGCGGTAACGAGCAACCGTCCCAGTTGGTAATTGCGCGCAACAAAGAAGCGGCGGCGTTCCGTGCGGCCTCTGTGCAAGCGGCGCGTTCTAAAGGCGGGCAAATGACGGCCCAGCGTAAAGCCGTTATGCAATTAAGTGCAGACGGGCAAAACCCGGTTTCTACGGCTCCTACCATTGGTTCTACGGGCGGATTTCAAATTGAAGACGGAGCCTTGCCCACCACCACCGACTTAGATAATTTGGATAAACAAGTAGCCGACGCCGCCAAAAAAGCCGAAAAACAAAAACAAGAAGAAAAACGCTCTTGGTGGGAAGACATGCTCATTGACCTAGCCAAACAAGCCGCCAGCAGTTTAGTGAGTGCGGTCATGGACGGCGTAGGGGACAATATTAAAGGGGTTATTAACGGGAATGCTGCTTCGCGTGCGGCGCGCAAACAGTATGGGGCACAAGTGGCCGGGTCCAATTATGAAAATCTGTCTGCAGAGGATAAGGCCTATTTGGCTAGTGTATCGAAGGGGCAGGATGAGTGGAATAAAATGAAACCCAAAGAACGTGCCAAACTGATGAGTCATTCTACGGTAGCTGTTACGCGTGGGCAAGAAGCCAAGGTTGAGCAGATTGGTAAAGCACAAGGATCCACAAATTCCTCTAAATATTTTCAACAGAATAAAAATGATGGAAATATTACTAACCCTTGCGGAGATAAAAAGTTTGTTCCCAAGGGAGATGGTAAATATGAATGTGAGTAGTATGTAGGTCAGGTTGTACCTGACATAAAAAAAGCCGTTATCCCCATTTCTCCTCCCCCCTGGAGGGGGAGGATGGGCAAAGCCCAGGAGAGGGGGAAAGTAAAATAAAGTGGCATTGCCGCAGATTGTTTAGTCGTCATTGCGAGCGCTTGCGAAGCAATCTGGTCGTTGTAGGTCAGGTTGTACCTGACAAAAAAAAGGTCGTCATTGCCGAAAGTCTTAATCGGGAATCTCCACCTTAAAGTAAAAACAGGTCGGGTGCAAACCCGACAAATAAAATAAAGTGTCATCCTGGACTTGACTTAGGATCTCCACCTCTTTAACTAGGCAAATACGGAGGGTAGAAACAAGTTCAGCATGACAATAGGATTAAAACCGATTTTGGAGGTTTTTATGAACATCTTTCAATGGCTAAAAAGCAAATCAGGCAAATTGCCTATTACGCTAGCCCAAGCGGCGGGGATTACTGCCGTGGTGGGTGCGGCCGGTTTTGGTGCAATGAGTTTTTTAAGTTCTCCGGCCGATAACAACAATACTTTTTTACCTCCCTCCACTAGTCAAGGGCAGGTGGTGTATGTGGCCCAAGGGGGCGGTGGCGGTCAGTACGAAGCCAATGGGGAGGTCGGCTCGGCTTTTAAAGCAGCCCCTTCGCGTGCTATCCAGTTAGCCAACCAACAGGCCGCCCGCCAGGCGCAAACCCGCGCACTGGAAGAATCCGCCGGGCAGTCCACCTATCAGCAACCGGGGGACGAGGTCACCCCGCAACTACCCAAAGCCTACCAAGTTTCCAATGCGGATTTAGGCCTAGGGATGGGTACCACTGCCGATAAACAAGCCAACGGCTCTTTAGAGGTATTTTCTAACCTTCAAAACCAGCTTGCCGGTGTTACGCAAGCCGTGAATAATGCCCAGGCGGGTTCCGCTCAAGCGGCCGGGGCCGCTGCGCCGGGCAATACGTCCGGGCAAACGGCGGCGCAATTAGCCAGTGCCTCGCGCAATTGGGGTAACAACGGCTTAACTCGTGCCGGCGGTGGAAGTGGCTCTGCCAATTCGTTTGTGGTGCAAAACAGCGGCAAAAACGCGGATGATAAAGCCGCCGCGGCGGCCGTTTCCCAAGCGGGGGATGCAATTGCCCAAGCGCAAGCCGCTATGGCTAGCATGCAGGAAGGCACCCGTATGCGTTCCCGCGCTAATTTTGGCAGTTCGGAAGGTTTGGGGCAAGACAAAGACGCCGCCGCCCAGCGTGCGCGCCGTTTTGGCAAAGGCAAAGACGAACTTGCTTTTATCCGCAAACAAACCGCCGCTATTAACGCCAATAAAACCAACGCGGCTAACGAAGGGGGCAACCCGTTCCTCGCCAGCACTAAAATTTCCGGCGGGCTTAGAGTCAGTGGGGATAACGTAACTACGGGCACGGGCTCCTCGGGCGATTTACGCAGTACCACGGATACTCAATTGAAAGGTATTAAAGGCGGTTTAGGCAATATTGAGTCCCAATTGCAAGAGCGTACAAAACGCCGTCATGAACTACGCAAATGGATGTGGATTGCGTTGCCGCTTGCCATGGCTATGATTCCAGTGATTGGCGCATTGGTCGCGCTGGCCAGATTACTCGCACTCAACCCTTTTACGGCGGGCGTAGCTGCAACGTTGAGAGCTATTGCTTATGCGTTGGCTGCTGTAACCTTGTACCCTGTTATACAACTGCTTATTTCAGGGATTTCTTACATGACCCAATACGGAGCTGACGGATATTCCATTTTTGCCGCAGTTCTAGGGGCTGGGTTAACAACTGGCGTCGGTTTAGCCTTGTGGAGTCCTGGTTTTGGTGTCTTCTGTTACAATATGCCCATATGGGTATGGGGCGCAGGCATTGCCGCGGGTTTTGGTGGCTCCACCTTGTTTAAATTCTTATCTGAAAATGGCGATGGCTATACGGATGAAGAACTGGATGATAATAAAGCAGACGAGGATATAGACAAAAGGGAGGAAAACTTGCGCGATGGAGGGGGTAAACAATGAAGTTAAGCACTCAACAAATACAACGTTTACGCAAAGCCTCCAATCGCACGATTCCTCAATTCTCCAAAAGTACGGTATGGACGGTGCGAGGAATAATTTTGCTTTTACTTGTGTTGTGGATTATGGGAGGGGTTTATTTAAGTAATCAGATCAAGCAGGACGAACAGCGCATAGAACAGTCCCGCATAGAGGCGGCCCGCCGGCAGGAGTTTCAACGCCGTGGAGCGCAGTACCGGCAAGACTTACAGAATTTTAACCAAGGTGTTCGCACGCGCAACGCCTTTGATGAAAGATAGTAATCCTCTGCCCCCCTTGCGGGGGAAGATGCCCGGTAGGGCAGATGAGGGGAAAAGTAAAACAAAATTTTTTTCCAATTTTTTCCTCCCCCCTGGAGGGGGAGGGTGGGCAAAGCCCAGGAGAGGGGGAAACATAAAATAGGTCGTCGTGCTGAACTTGTTTGAGCAGCTAGTAGTTAATAAAAGGTCGTTGTTGTAGGTCAGGTTGTACCTGACATAAAAAAAGGTCGTCATTCCCGAAAGTCTTAATCGGGAATCTCCGCCTTAAAGTAAAAATAGGTCGGGTGCAAACCCGACAAATAAAATAAAGTGTCATCCTGGACTTGACTTAGGATCTCCACCTTATAAAAAATAGATTTTAGGAGGCATTATGAATATACTTCGCTTTTTAAAAAGTACAAAAGGGGCTATTAAGCCGCTTAACGCCCTTATTATTTCGGGCGTAGCGGGGGCCGGTTTTTTCTACGTAGCCAATACAGCCGCGAATCGTCATATCGCGGCGGACCGTGCTACGCGTTCCTTAACCAGCATTTCGCAAACCGCTCCGCAGGAGGGGATGCGCCGCAGTGGCAATCTGCTTACCTCTATTAACGTGCGCGACGGCCGCAACCAACTTGCTACCGCCGAAGAACGTGCCGCTATGGAGGGCAACACCGCCCTGGACCGTTACGCCGCCAACCAACGCGCTTTAGGGTCTATGGATGATTCCTTGGGCCGTGCCGCCCAATTTTCGGATTCAGACGCGGGCCTTAATACCGGCAATCGCAACGCCGTGCAAGAGCCCACCCGTTTTGAAGTCGGCAATCCCAATGCCGCTACCGGGGGAGTCGTAGTAGAAAACAATTCTGCCGCCTCTTCCGGCGGTGATGCCCCACAAGGCCAAGGTCGTCTTGCCAATGCCTCTATCACGCGTGCTTCCGGCAGCTCATTTAGTGGCTCTTCGGGTGCTGTTACGGGGAATACTGGGGCACAAGGGGGGACCCGCTCCGGCAGTGAAGGCCGCCGCTTATCGGGAGCCATGCCGGGGGGCAGTAACATTGTTTCCCAACGCGGATTGGACGGTGCCTTAGCCGGTAACCGCAATCCTTCTTCTTTTGGGCAAGGCCGTAACACTCGTTTAGGCCGTGGCCGTAATGCACGGGGCGACCGGGATGAACTCAAAGACATTGTCAAACGCTCGGCGGATGCGGCAGGCAACGCCAATGCTTCTGCCAACGAAGGGGGCCGTGCTTTTCTAGCCAATGCCCGCAACTCAGGTGGTGTGTCTGTAGACGGCGGGGAAGATATGACCCGCAGTGCTTCGTCGGGCGATTTAGCAGCTCCCACAGCGCATAAATTAAAAGCGGTAGGCAATAAACTTAGTGACGTAGATAAAAAAATAGAACAAATGAACCAGGACCGCCGCAGTTTGACTACGCAGTTAATTGCCACGGTGTTGGGCTCAATAGGTATGATGGTAGCGGGTGCTATTATCCTGAGGAAAATGGATCTTAAAATTATGGCCTATAAGGCTTCTTTGGCAATAGCTCCTTTAGCACTGAAACCTGCCCTGGCCGCTAAACTGTCTGCAGCAAAGGTCCTGCGCTGGGCTGTAGCTGGGGCGATGATAGCTGCCGTAGCCGCCGCCAATACACTTCTATTTATTAAAGCGGCCGAGTTTATGGACCGTTACAGCAGTATGGGTGGCACGGAACTTGCCAAATTGGCGGTTATCTTGTCACCGATTATGGTGGCGGGTATGGTATTTACCGCTATTAAGCCTGAGGGTTGGAAAAAGTTGGGCACTAAAATTTGGACCAAAATTAAAGCTGCCTTTGAACCCGTGGGACTGCTTACCGGGCAAGTTACCAATGGGATTATGGGATTATTTAAATAAGTGTAAGAGGGCGCACCTGTGCGTGCGCCCGTAAATTCTATGAGTGAGCACAAACCTACACCGCCTAATTTCATACCGGAAGAAGATCTCAGCATGCACGAGAACTTCGCCCCCATTATTGCGGAAAACGGGCTCATTCGCCAACCGCAAGTGCCGGACGAAGAGGTTATTTTAACCTCCTCTTTAACCCGCATTGATACCTTGCAAGATTTGGTACAAATTCGCCAGGCGGAAAAGAAAGAAAAAACGCTCCCTCCTCAGCCCATCCCGCAAGAACTAACTTCTTCTCCCCAGGGAGAAAAAATGCCGGGGAGCAAAGAGGAAGAGAAAAGTTCAAACGGGGTCCACTCCCCCCTGGAGGGGGAAGTTGTAGGTCAGGTTGTACCTGACATAAAAAAAAGCCGTTATCCAAATTCCTCCTCCCCCCTAGAGGGGGAAGGTGGGCGTAGCCCGGGAGAGGGGGAAAACATACCCCCCCCCACCTTGCCAGCCGTTATCCCGGCCGCCACTACGGCCCTTATCAAGGCGGGAAAACCCAAACGCCGCCCGTTCGGTTTATTTAAAAAACGTAAAAAGTCCAACCAACCGGTCAAATCCCAGGCCCAACCACCGGCTACACCGCCCACCACTCCTGCGCCTACACAGGGCCGCCGTTCGCACCGTTGGCCGTGGTTATTCGCCGTTTTGTTATTTTTATTTTTAGGGAGCATGACGGGGTTAGTCCCGGTGGAAAAAATTCCGTTGCTACGCAATGTGGCGTACGCTCTCGGGTTTACGAAGGACGATACCTCCCGTATTTCCTTTTTACGCGCACTCTTGGCCTGGGCGGATAAAACCATCGGTTTACCGGGGGATTGGCGCGTGGATGCTTCTTCCACCTCTCTTTTTGCGCGCGGTTTGGGTGCTAATTTGGGTACTTCCGCCGACGCAGAAAACACAGCGGATTTAAACGCCCGTATGACCCGCTACAACGGACAAACCAGTTTAATCAATATGGCCGCTTTGCAAAAATTACAGCGTGAAAAAGGCCGCCCGCAAGACGGACTTCTCGGGGCGGTGATGCCGGGCCCGGGGCAGGCCGAGGCTCAAGCGGCCCCGGCCCAACTGATAGGGGACCACGTGGAAGTGCGCACGGAATCCACCCGCGTACAGGGAGATGTGTATTTTGGCAGTGATGCCGCCGCCATTAACCGGGACGCGCGCGACGCGTACGATTCTTCCAAAACGCTTACCAAAGTAAAAAATCCGCACATTGCCGACGGCAAACCCATTGATTGGCTTTCCAATATGGCGCAAAAAATGGTGCGTGCTACCAACAGTTTAGCCGGAGTGGACCGTGAATTAAACAACACGAAAGTGAATTGGGCGAGTTCCGTTGTGGATGTGGGGGATAAAAAAGAGCATAAGGACTTGTACCACGCTTGGATTACCAGCCGTATGTCTAAATACACGTCTAATCTTATGCTTAAAAAAGCCTTAGCAGATTCCAGTTTTTTAGGGGCCGATATTCCCACCGTAGCCAGCAACGTGCTTACGTTTGGGGGAATCCAAGTAGATATGGACAGCTTCTCGCGCGACCAACAAGAATGGCAAGAATATTTAGAGTGGGAAAAACAATGTAAAGAAGAGCTTTCGGACCGGGGGGCCGGTGGCCGTATTGACCGGTCTATTGAGCAGTATAACAGTATGTTTTCTTCGTTCAATGACAAAGCTGAGCCCAATTTGGGTTTTCCGGTGGATTGTAGCCCAAGCGGGGGGGTGAATGATTCACAGCGTCGTTCTGCCTTTGAGGGGAGGATTCACAAAATTACTACGTTATGTGATTCAGTCACGTCGGATTACACGGTATTGGGCAATAAGTGTTTGATGCAATCTTTTTCAGGGACGTGCGATAAATCTATTCGCACCAAATACAGCGGCCGGTGGGATGCTTTTGCTAAGCATTGCCAAGACGCATATGCGGCAGAAGAACAAAAATGGAAGGAAGAATGGTGCCAACAAAATAAGGCAGCTTGTGAAGCCGGAACGACGCCTCCTCCTTACCCGGCTTCAAAATGGGAGACTGACTCAAAAAATTACACCCAAGAAAAGTGGGGTACCCCCATAGAAAGTGAAGTATTGGCAGAAACCGGAGCTCATTCGGACTATTTCTCGGCGGTCGTTCGCAGCGAGGTGGATGCCGACGGAAACGTTACCTATATTAAGCCGGGTTCGCAGGATAACGTTACCGATACGGTTGTGAAAGGAATGCAACAAAATAAAACATTGTAGCCTTTATAACTAGTTGTAGGTCAGGTTATACCTGACATAAAAACTTGTCACTGCCGCGGGCCGTTGTCGGGAATCGTCCCTTAAAAAATTTTTGTAAATAGGGGCTTGAAAAAATGAGAAATAGTTGTATAATAAAAGTAAGAGGTACTTTGTAAAAGCTGTTGTGTAATGGGGAACCAGTTGCACGCAGCGCGTAATTTATTTTTGTACCCGCGGGGCTAGCACAGCCCGCCCAGACGTAAAACGCAGTACCCACAGTTTTAGTTTCATAGGAGGAACCTGTTATGCCAGAGGAAAAGAAAGATAGTTTCACCTTTAGCGATAAGATTAAAAACAGCAAACCTGCTGGCAGTAAATCTTTCGCTAAATCGTCCGCCAAAATTGGCCGGGACGGCAAACCCAAGGCAACGCTTTTTGAGCGTACCCGCCGGGATGCACCGTTCTTTATTGCCGCTTTGGTCGCGCTTTTGTTATTGCCGTTTTTGTATAAGTACAGCGGCCAAGCTACCGAGGATCAAACCTTCGCTCCCGGCATGGAAAGCGCCGAGTTTGACCCCGAACGCTACGGCTTTGATACGGCCATGGTGAAAGACCCGGACGGGCAAATTGCCCAGTTAGCCGGGCGCGATTCCCTCTCTTTAATTAAAGGGTGGGGCAGCAACCAAGAAGAAGACTACGCCCGCGACGATATGGACCTGGACGCTTCCGCCTCTTACGAGGGGGACGCCTCCGGCGAATATGCAGCCGAACGTCGTTCTTCCTCCGAAATGGACGTAGAAGAAAATACAACCAACATTTATAAACGCCGTGCCCGTGCCGGTACCCGTGCTGCTTTTCGCCGGACCCAAATTGGTACGCTTAATCCAGCCGGTTTTCGTCGCCCGGGTGGCAGCCGTTTAGGCATTAACAACTGGGGTGGTGGGTTAAAAAATGCGGCCCGCAAAGTGGGTTCCGGCCCTAGAGAAGCGCCCAAACCAGTTTCCTTGCAACCGCTGCGTGCCGCGGGTCCTGCCCGTTCCTCCTTTGGGCAAGGTGCCGCCCAAGCGGCCCGCAAAGGGTTAGACAACATGGGCAAAGCCGACGCCGTAGCGGCGTTGCGTGATGCGTATGTAAAACCCGTAGGCCCTAGCCGTTCCGGCGGTATTGACTTATTTGCCGATGGCCGCGCTGGCGGCGGCGGTAAATTGGACCACCGCATCAACGTTGGCAAAGGGGAAACGCCGTGGTGGTGGGACATGATGAAAACCCGCATGCAAGAAGAGTGGATGGCCCGTTTCAAACGCAAATGGAACTGGATTAACTGGATGGACAAGTTAGCCCAAAACATTTTAGGCAACCTCTTAAATTGTATTATTACCGGCGATGACGGTGGTGATGTGGATAAATTTCTGGGTATTAGTGTAGGGGGTGGCAGTGATCCTACTTGCTGTGGTGTCTCCGAATCCAAAGCTGCCTCTAAGAAGGAAATTGAGGAAGCTGGTGGTTTTGAAAAGTGGTGTAAAATAAAAACTAACCAAGCTAAACTAAAAGCACTTGGGTATAGTTGTTCAACAACCTATAAGGGCGGTGTACAGACTGACGTTGCCCTGGGCCCGGTTGAATCTCGTTTGAAATGTTTAGGGCTTAACGTAGGTGGTTATGCATCTGGTTCGTTAGGTTTAGATGGTGCCGGCATGAACTGTGCCGATATGCCCACCTATAACGTTATCCCGTCAGGGCAAGCGCGCAAATGGAACGTTTATACCTATGCTGTAGTGCGCAACTATGCTCCGCAAGCATTAGTAGATGCCGGCAAGATTACAGTCAGAAGTACCAAAAACGGGAATCAATACTTGCTCTGCGGCTCTAACGACGCTCAACACGGCGGTACGAACTTGGAGCATAATCGGGCCACAGCCAGTGTGGGTGATGTTTCGGCAGAAGACGAAGGTGAAGTTGAAAATGTGATTGTTGTAAATAAGAAAAGCTCTCACGTCACTGCTGGACAACAACACATCCGCGAGAAGTATTTAGAATATGACCAAGAAAGCTTGCGCGATGCGTGTGTAATGGTTGTTTCGCGTGGAAATATCTTACCGTATGAGCAGGTCAAAAACCAAATTATGGACCTGTTCATGGAAAAATACGGCGTAGATAACGACACGGCAGCCAAGGCATTTTTCCAATTAGACCTTATGTTTGTGGAATCTTTTGCTACCAAACACAAGTTGGCGTACGCAAAATGGTTTGAGTCGGGCCATACACTTGTCAAATTGTTACCTATGCCGTATTGGGAGTTTGAAAATGCATATATCATCCACAGAAAGGTAACACATAAGTTAGGTGGGTCCAAAAATAAAGTCTATAAGGCCAAATTGCGTGTTGAAAATGTGGATATGGTCAAGGGCCCGCGGTGTTTCTATGGCTTACAAATTGACTGCGGTGAGGATAACTCTGCCCAGGCACATGTAAAATTCAACCACGAGAGCTTCAAAGGTGGAAATGAGAGTGAAAGACCTAATCCAAAGGATGTCACTGTATCGGCTGAGTTCCGCTATTTGAATAATGGACAAGAAGGGGCAAAACAATCTGTGGTGCAACCTATGACCAATATTCCGGGTATCAGTAGAGATGGATATACGTTTACTTATACGTTCTCAAATATTATTGACTCGGATAAAGTTACCAACACCAATGAGATTATTAGAAATATGTCTCTTGGTGAAGGAAAAGGGAATCTGGTGGGTAACATTGTCTGGAGAGTGGTACGCGGAGCTGAAGTGGTTACCAAAGTCTGCCCGCTTAACCTCTCCGGGGACGGATATACCAGATACGTGCGTGAACGTGCGTGTACCAGCCCGCAACAAAGTCTTAAGTGCTGCGACGAACTGATGGGCGCAACCCCGCACCATTGGGACGCCAGCAAACCGGCCGGTAGCCAATGTGTGGACGACACACCTGTGCCACCTGTGGACGGAAAAATGACCCGTTTAGCCCCAGTACTCTCGTGGGTTCCGTTTAACGGTAAAGTAGAATGCCGCGAGGAAGCAAACAACGCTACCAACCCGACCGAAAAAGTATTCGGTAACTGTGGCAAAGTTCCGGGCATTGTCAAAAATCAGGACCAAAACTGCGGCTCTCAAATTCCGCTGATGATGGACTCGCAAGCCGCCGCCACGTTCGTGCAAGACGTTGTGAAACAGTACAACGCCAAAAACCCCAACGCGGCTAAGAAGTTAAGCGATAAATTCTACGCCAACAAATACCCCACGGACGGGGAATTTGTAGATGCGCTGTTTATCGCTAAAGAATTAGGCATTACGCAAGTTCCGTCTTCGGCTGTGTGTGAACTCGCGCGTGACTTTGTGCGTATGTCCAAAGACCCGCACGCCGGAAATATGCCGGTGGCCGGTTCCAGTGATGACTTTAAAGGCCTAAAACGCTACTACCGCAACGAGTTGGGCGCGTTCTTAGCCTACGTACACCCCACCTCTATTCTTTACCCCAATAAATACTACGGTAGAGAAATGAGCGTGTGCGACTGGCGCTTCTTGCCCGAACCTGCCCAATGCGGGCGCAAGAGCACTATGAAGATGGGTAAAGCCTATTATTTTAATTATTACAACGACTCTAAAAATAAAGCCAGTCTGTCGGCCTATTTAGCCTCGTTTGATGATGTTAAAATTCCCAAAACCTATCCGCTTGCCCAACTGGTGCAAGGCCACGCGGACTTAGCGCATAACTGTCCGTCGGATAACTGTGCTTCTACCCGCAATCAGTATAACAAAGATAATTACTTTGGGCTGATGATTTCGGATGTGGACGCAGCGGACAACCAAGGTAATGCGTGTGTTGCGTTTGCGGGCAATGCCACGATGTCTGTGGACAAGGCCCTGGAATACGTGCAAACGGTCTGTAAGGTTGGCTTAGATGCCAAACCGTACGGCAACCAATACAGCAACCGTCCGGGCCCAAAGAACTACGTGAACGGGCAAACCTTTACCCGTACCACTACCAGCCAGCCTGGTAATGACGGTAGCACCCAAAAACAATCGGGTGGCCAAGGTAGAGGCTAAGAAAAAGCAGTTTATTTAAAAGGGCGGGCCTAACGGGGCCCGCTCTTTTTTGCTATCATATACCTATGCGCTAAAAAGGTTGTCACTGCCGCGGGTTGTTTAGTCGTCATTGCGAGCACCTGCGAAGCAATCTGGTCGTTGTAGGTCAGGTTATACCTGACATAAAAAAAAGCCGTTATCCCAATTTTCCTTCTCCCTAGAGGGGGAAAATGGGCAAAGCCCGGGAGAGGGGGAAACATAAAATAAAGTGGCATTGCCGCAGGTTGTTTAGTCATTGCGAGCGCCTGCGAAGCAACCCGTCGTTGTAGGTCAGGTTGCACCTGACACACCAAAGGTCGGGTGTAAACCCGTCCCATAAAATAAAGTGTCATTGCCGAAGGCTTTGATCGGGAATCTTCCACGTACTAAGCTGTTGCCGTTATACAAAGAGGTTGTGTTGTGGCAAAAAGAAAATTTTTATTTTTAATCATTTCTATCGGGATAGGGGGAACGTTGCCTGCGCAGGCCGCTTTTCCGTTTTCTTTTCGCAAGCCCGAAATCAAGACCGATTACTCCCAAACCGTGTGGGACCGCATGATGCAAGAGCAATCTATGTTGGAAATGCGCCGCGGCATGGGGGAAATGGCCGCATCCAATTACCAAGCCGCGTCCAATAGTTTTGCCCGCGCGGTCATCAAAAACGCCAAAGACCCGCTCGGATATCTTTTGTTAGGGGCCTCGCTGTACTGGGCGGGCAAGGTGGATGACGCCATTAGCGAATATAACGAAGCCCTGCGCCTGGACCCCCAAAACCCCATGGCCTACCAACTCTTAGGCATAGCCGCCGGTTGGAAAGGCAACGTGCAGGAAGCGCAAGACTATTTTTTAAAAGCCAATTATTTTGACCCTAACAAGGCCGACACACACATGAATTTGGGCTCCACCTACGCCGTACAACGTAATTGGGATAAAGCCCTGGAACATTTCCGCCAAGCGGTGGACCTTGCTCCGCGCGAAGCCCTCTACCACTACCAATTGGGCACCTTGTACGAAGAACTCGGGCGCGACGCATTGGCCGAAGAATCGTTCAAAAAAGCCTTGCACTATTTTTCCGATTACGAAGACGCCATGCTTAGCTTAGGGGCCTTGTACGAAAAACTAAACCGTCCCCAAGAGGCCCTTAAATACTACAAGCGGGCCGTTAAAACCAAACCGGGCGATTTTGTGGCGCGGCTTCGCTACGGGTTTTTACTTGTCAAGCAAGGGCAACTGGCCCAAGCCCGCGCGGTCATAGAGCAAGCATTCTCCATTACGCGCTTTAAGCAGGACGGCCTTGCCCTAAACGCCGTGTACCGCGCCCGTGGCCACACCGCCCAAGCGTTTGAGCGGCAAATCAACCAGTTTAAAGAAAGTTTGCAGCAAGTCCCTGTGGGCAAAGCCATTAACGTGGAAGTTACGTTGGAATATCAGCCCGCCGTTTCTTCTCAGCCGCAGCCTACGCCGCGCTCCAGTACGTTTGAACAAGCCTATGAACGCTTGCAAGCCGGCGGTACTTTGCAAGCCGGTTCCGCTCCCCAAGTGCAAACGTTTAAGCGCATTTTTAGTTTTCCGGGGGGGGATGAAAAATCCCGCCAGGAGCAAATTGATAATTTAATTAACGGCTTAAAACAAGCGGTTGCCAGCGCGCCGGAAAATTATAACGTAAGCCTTTCTATGCAAGGGCGCACGGTGGATTATAATTCGCCTTCTGCCCTGTCGCAAAATCGCACCACACCGCCCAAGGCCGTTTATGACCCGCGCATTGTCGGCAACGACATGGGCCTGTGGGTCATGGGCCGCACGTGGCTACAGTTTGTGGACGAAGCCCAAGAAGATTTAGCTGAATATAAAAACTGTCCCACCGGCAACACCTGTGATTTACTTAAAGGCCTGGCCGCCCTGGCCCGGGGGAATGGGCTGCGCGCTTTATCCGATTTTTCCAATGCCGCCAAAACAGCCCCGCATGACCCGCTCGCTCAACTGGGCTTAGGCACCGCGGCCGTCATGAACGGCGAGGACGAAAACGCCGTAGCGTTTTATAAAAACGCGCTTGGTTTAGACGAAAAAAACAAAGTAGCCGCTAAAAATTTAAAAGTACTTACGGACGATAAATGAGCGGGCGCAACATCCAAAGAACTCAATTGGCCGTCATCCGAAGGTGTTAATAAGGTGTCATCTTGAGAAGTCGTTACTCAGGATCTCCACCTTTGAAAGTGGTTTGTAGGTCAGGTTGTACCTGACACAAAAAGGTCGGGTGTAAACCCGCCCCATAAAATAAAGTGTCATTCCAAACTTGATTTGGAATCTCACCTTAAAAACAAAAGGTTGTTCTTCCCGAAGGTTTTTGTCGGGAATCTCCACCTTATAGAAATGAATATGACCAAACGTAACATCCAAAAATACGGGCAACATTTTTTAATTTCCCCGCGTGTCATTGGCGAAATTGTGGACGCCGCCGAGGTACTTAAAGCCCCGCAGCTTATAGAAATCGGCCCCGGTCAAGGCGCGCTTACGCAGGAGCTGATTGCGCGCGGACGGACGGGTTTTACCGTCGTAGAAATTGACCCAGACATGGTCCAGTTTTTGCGCGCTCACTTACCGCCCGCCGCACAGATACATCTGTTGCAAGCCAACTTTTTAGCGTTTGATTTAGGAACGCTTCCGGCTATCCCCACGCAATTTGTAAGTAATTTGCCGTATATTGATGCCGCAGAAATTTTAGACAAAGTCCTTTCCTACCCGCATTTTCAAACGGCGGTGTTTATGTTTCAAAAAGAGCAAGCGCAAAAAATTACCGCCAAACCCGGCGAAAAAGGCTATGGGGCCCTGTCGGTGCTTAGCCAGCTGCGCGCGCGCATGAGTCTAATTTGCAATGTGGGCAAAGGCTGTTTTAATCCGCCGCCCAAAGTGGATTCGCGCGTATTGGCGTTTGAAAAAATTTCGGCTCCGGCCAATTTTCCTGCTGTAAAGCGGGTGGTGCAAGCCAGTTTTTTACACCGCCGTAAAACGTTGTTAAACGCGCTTTTGCTATCGGGGTACGCACGCGAAAAAATTCTGTCTGCGCTACGCACACAAAAATTACCGCTTACCGTCCGCCCCGAACAACTGACCCCCGCCCAATTTGTGACATTTTCAAGTGTGATCGAAGGGATATAAGTCTTGACGAGCCTTGCGCAATTTTCATATGCTTAGGGTATGTTTAAATTTATGTGCAATCAAAACCAGGCTTTCACACTGATTGAACTGTTAGTAGTGGTACTGATTATTGGCATCTTAGCGGCTATTGCCTTGCCGCAATATCAAGTAGCGGTGGCTAAGGCGCGTTTGGGCAGTATCCAGTCGGCTGCGGCCACGGTCAAACAAGCGGAAGAATTATACTACTTATACACGGGCACTTACACCAATGATATGGAAGATTTGGATGTAGATTTACCCCAATGTCCTAAAGATGATGTGTGGCACAACGTGCCGGTATGCGGGGGGTGGCTTTTAGACCCGATTGACGGCACGCCCAATAATAGCGGCAGTACCGTTCGCCTTGCCTATTGCCCTGAAGTTGCCAAAAACAAAGGCAAATGGGACGATTGCGCCGCCCAGGCAGATTATTACGTGATTTACTGGCTACATTATTCCAGCCATCCGGATAAAATTGAATGTCACGCAAATACGGACCTGGGGACGAAAGTGTGCCGCTCGTTTAATTAAGCAGGTCCTCCAATATCCGATCGTTGGCTTTAAACGGGTGGATTTTGTTTAAAAGCAAGTTTTTGACAGCCGCGTTTATCAGCGCGGTTTTATTTGATTCGCTGGGCGCGTAAAATTTTCCGGCCAACAGGATCGCCTCTTGCGGCACCAAGCCGATAATTTCACTGCCGCTTACGTGCAGTTGCCGCGCCGCGGCTTCTTTTTTACACGCTTCAAATACGTCGTGCAAGTTGCTTTTGTGAAAATCGGTCAAGTTGAACGATACCTGCGCGCACTGGTACCCGGGCATATACCACCCGATTGCTTTTACGCCGGGCAGTCCGCCGTTTTTCTCGCGTAATTTAGCGGCTATTTCTTTGGCAAGTGCCACGTCTTTTGTGTTTAAAGAGATGTTAAACGCAATCAAAAAATTGCGCGCGCCAATTACGCTTGCCCCGCTTGTAGCCACCTGCGCATTAAACTCAGCGGGTCCGTAGTCAGGGGGGAGTAGCGTTAGTTTGGTGGGCAGCATTTCATATTCGCCTTTGCGTAAGAAAGCCAAATTTTTGCGTTTCTCTGTTTGGGCATTTGCGCCGTACAAATAAACCGGGATGTTCAGCTCCCGCGCTACCAAGCGTGCCAGCCCGTCGGCATACGGTACTGTTTCTTCCAGGGTCATATGTTGCAGCGGCACGAGCGGGCATACATCCACCGCCCCCAGGCGCGGGTGTGCCCCTTCGTGAAAGCGCATATCAATGTATTTTTGACATAAGCTAAAGAGTACAAAACACGCGCGTAATACTTGCTCGGGCGCGCCGGCTAGGGTAAGCACGGTGCGGTTGGCGTCGGGGTTGCTATCCACGTGCAGCAGTTTGGCTCCGCCCAAACTGGCACGTAAATCGCCCACAATACGTTGTAAATTTTCAGTATCTTTTGCCTCAGATATATTCGGCACAGCTTCTATGAGTTTCATACTTTTATTATACTTAAAAAAATGCTTGCAATTTTTTTTAGAATTTATAATAATACTAGTAGGTACTTATTAAGTTTAAGTACTTGATATAATTATTAAGAGGAAGTATAAGTAAATGCCTAAAGGAAAAGTAAAATGGTTTAACGACCAAAAAGGTTACGGTTTCGTAACCCCCGAAGATGGTTCTAAAGATCTCTTTGTTCACTATCAAGAAATTCAGGGCGACGGTTTCAAAACCTTAGCTGAAGGCCAAGAAGTGGAATTTGAAGTAGTAGAATCCGAAAAAGGCCCGAAAGCCGTCAAAGTCGTCAAACTGTAATTTTTGAAGACTTTTCAAGGGCCCCTTAACCGGGGCTCTTTTTTATGTATTAAATTAGCATGTCATCCTGAACTTGATTCAGGATCTCCACCTTAATCTATGTCCGCTGTTAAACCTGTCCAAACCTCTTTGTCTGAACTGTGGTTTTTATCCTATCCGCTGATTGTTACCATGGCGGCGCAGGTGCTCATGCAATTTGCAGACCGTATGTTTTTGGCGTGGTACTCTCCCACGGCGTTGGCCGCGTGCGTGCCGGGGGGGATGCTGGCTATGACGTTTGCCGCCCTGTTTATGGGGTTAGCCAGTTACACCAGTGTTTTTATTTCCCAGTTTGATGCCAAACGCAAGCGCGCCAGCGTAACGCTTTCGTTGTGGCAAGGGGTTTTTTTAGCGGTAATTTCGTCTATTATTTTAGCGGCCCTTACGCCTTTGGGGCAACTGCTCATCCGGTTTTTCGGCCACGCGCCCGACGTGCAAATGCTGGAACTACAATACTTTGGCCTGTTAAATTTATTTGGCGGTTTTGCGGTTATCAATAACGCGCTAGGCAGTTTTTTTAGCGGGCGCGGCAAAACCAAAATTCCCATGTACGCCGCCCTAGCGGGCAACACCGTCAATATCGTGCTAGACTATGTGATGATTTTTGGCAAATTGGGGTTTGACCCTATGGGCATTCAAGGGGCCGCCTGGGCCACAATTATAAGTAGTGCGTGTATCACGGTGATTTTTACCACGCTCATTTTCTCTACCCGCACGCGCCTGTCGTTTAAAATTTCGCGCCTGGCCGGTTTTTACAAACCCATTTTTACGCGCCTGGTGCGTTTTGGGCTCCCAAACGGATTTGGGTTTTTAATGGATGTGATTTCTTTTACGCTGTTTACATTTATGGTGGGCAATATAGACACGCTTTCTTTGCAGGCCAGCAACATTGTTATGAGTATGCAACCCGTCGTATTTACGGTAATTTTGGGCCTAGGGGTGGGGATTCAAATTTTGGTAAGCAAATACCAAGGCTTAAACCGCCCGGATGTGAGCGTACAAGTGGTTAAAAACGCGTGCAAAATCGGCTACACGTACGCGGGGGGGATTGCGCTGTTATTCTTTTTTGGTACGCCGTTATTTTTGCATTTATTCATCCCGCCCGGGACGGAAAACGCCGCCCCACTGGCCGCCACCACTTGGCCGCTTATGAAGTTAGTGAGCTTTTTTGTGTTGGGGGACGCCACCTATTTAATTTTTGGCGAGGCCATCCGCGGCGCGGGCGACACGAAATTTTTTATGAAGGTCATGATGGGCTGTGCGTGGTGTTTGCTCATTCCCGGCACGTGGATATTGGTGTACAAGTTCCACGCCCCCGTGGTGTGGGTCTGGGGCTGGTTGACGTTTTACGCATGGCTCACGGCCGTATTTATGGTGGTACGTTTTGCCCGCGGCAAATGGAAAACAATCCGTGTTACCGCGGGGTAAAATTTAATAATTACAACGTATTTGCCCGTGCACGCACTCCGTGTGGTTGAACTTTAAAATAGGGGTCCTCGAATGGGGCCCTTGGTTAATTCCAATCTCGCGGAAAAAGTGAAGGTATCATTTCACACATCCACGGTCCTTCCTGGACGTATCCGTCATCATCCGCACAAGAACAAGTACGGGTCCCATTTTCATAGAAGGTACATCCAAAATATGTATCCACCGGGTCTGATTTTAAGTAGACTGTCCAAGAATAATTACCAGGGTTCATTGATATATCATAACTGAAGTAGTCATCCGTACACCGACTAGTTTCTGTGCAGTCTAACCCGGCATTTATTTCTATGTCAAAATCACAATCCGCCACAGTTCCAGTTCCCATCTCGCAATTATACCCATGTTGCAATACATACAGTTGTAGGGCTTTTTCAGCATTTTGTGCCCATAAAACCGGACCTGCCAAGCGGCTTTTAAATACTGCTTTTTGATACTGTGGCAATGCGACTGCCGCCAAAATACCGATAATTAACACTACGACTAGTAATTCGATAAGGGTAAACCCTCGGTTCTCCTCGCCCCTTGCGGGAGAGGATGCCCGTAGGGCAGGTGAGGGGTTTATTAAATTAAATAGGACATGACCCCTCATCCGGGCTTTCACCTTCTGCGAAGTGGTAGAAGTGTTTTTTAATAACCCCCCTACCCGGCTACGCCGTACTTCCCCCGCAAGGGGGGCAGGGGAGGTGGCACTATGCGCTAAAGAACGCAAGGGGCGAAGGGAACAACAACCATTATCTAATAACATGAGTGTGAATCTCTGTTTTGTTTTCATAATTTTTTTCCTTATAATTGTTTTAATTGGCAGGGGTCGGCAACAAAAACGGCTGTAACACCGGACCCTTACCAAGAAATCCAATATAACAGCCGTAAATTTCCACCACTAAAGGGGAAACATTCGGTTCTTTTCGGGCGGCCGCCCGAAAAGAACCTTGTGTGGCCATTCTTGGATTGGTAAGGCTTTGGATTTATCCAAAGTTCTGCGTTTCTAAAACGCTTCCAAAAATAGATAAATTTATAAAAGTGAGTGCGCTGGTGCGCGGAACGACACCTCCTTCATTAAATCTTTTTATATTATAGCAAAATTCGCGCACCCGCTTAAAAATGTGCTACACTAGCTAAAAGGAGAGGAATTTATGGAAATTTTACATCAAGCAGATATTGGCGTATTTGGCGGTTCGGGCTTTTATAATTTTTTAACAGATATTGAAGAAGTAAAAGTTTACACACCCTATGGCGAAACGAGTGATAGTGTATTTATCGGTTCTATTGGGGCGCACCGCGTGGCTTTTATGCCGCGCCACCGTCGGGACCACTCGATCCCGCCCCACCAGGTGAATTACCGCGCCAATGTGTGGGCCATGAAACGCCTGGGTTGCAAACGGGTCATTTCCCCGTGCGCGGCGGGCAGTTTGCAAAAAGAAATCAAACCCGGCGATTTTGTCATTTGCGACCAATTTGTGGATTGGACCGACGGGCGCAAGAGTACATTTTTTGAAAACGTTTCGGTGTTTGAGGGCATGGCCGTACAGCATCCTTCGCCGGCGGAAACTTATTGCCCGCAACTGCGCGCGTTAGCGGTTAAAACCGCTCAGCAGTTAAATATCCCCGTGCATGATGGGGGAACGGTGGTGGTCATTAACGGCCCGCGCTTTTCCACCAAGGCGGAGTCGGCTTTCTTCACGCGCCAAGGCTGGCAGGTAATCAATATGACGGCATTTCCCGAGGCGTACCTAGCCAAAGAACTTAATATGTGTCCCTTAAACATTTCGCTCATTACCGATTACGACGCCGGCCTGGTGGGCGAACTGCCGCCCGTCTCGCACGCGCAAGTACTCAAAGTGTTCAATGGCAACATTGAAAAATTAAAAGCACTTTTATTTGAGATGATCACGCAAATTCCGAATGAACGCCCCTGCCCGTGTGAACATTCCACGCAGTTAAACTTCTAAAAAAAGGCCCCCGTTTGGGGGCTCTCATAGGTAGGTCAGGTTCTGCCCAGAAAAATTTATTCAAATAATATAAATAACGTGCAAATTACAATTGCGATAAATATTATTGTTAGTAGAACGACAGGGAAAAATCCGATATCAGCAGCAATCAGCAATACATACGGATATTTTTTACCATTTGCAACATAATACTCAATATCTTTTTTTATAAAACTTCCCCGTTTATTTGTGTCAATCGTATAAGAGAAGTTTGGAATATATCGTGCAATACTGAGCAACCGAATGGAAAAAGACCATTTCCTGAAATCAATGCCCACTGTAGGTCTCACATAAAATTTCGTACAGTTGTTATTATGGTATATACAAACCTCTTGGCTTAAATCGAATGTTGAGTTATCTTCTGTTGGATAAAATTGTATTTTAAGTTCGCATTTTTCTATATCATTTAGTTTTATTTTGACAAATCGTGTAGTTTTGTGATGAGTTGCATATCCTACAATTAAACAATTATCCGATATGCCTATTTCACGGACATATTCGGAAGAGTCGGAAATTTCTCTATAACCATAGTATAAGAAAGGAATTAGGGCTAAAATCAAAAAAATTCCTAGAGCAAAATTTAAGTCAAATAAAAACATTGCTATAAAACAAATGCTGCCGATGCTTCCCAAGAGTAGGAATTGAAATAATGAAATATGCTTTTCTGCTATAATTGATTTTTTCATCCACTAATTGTATCAAAATACTCATTTTTTGTAAATTATTTGTTTTTCTTAAGCCTTATAATGCTTCTGCTCTTCTTTACAAGGTGGCTGTGCAGCTTAATTTACTTCGTTTCTTTTTGTTCCAACAGTCGCTTAATCAAATTCTCGTGCATGCGCCACAAACTTTCGTCTTTGTTGGTGGCTAAATTATTGGCCATCAGCACAAACGCAATCAGCCGTCCGTTCGCGTCGGGCACGTACCCGGCCAGGGCTTTTACCCCGTCAATCGTGCCGCCCTTAATGCGCACTTTTTCAATACTTTGTTTGGGTTTTAAAAACCGCCGCAGTACCAGTAAATCCCCACGGTCGTCGGGCGTAGCGAGCGAGCGGTAATAATGCCCAAAATAGGGGCTTTGCTGCATAAAAATTAAGGTGTTAAGCAGTACGCGCGGAGTAAGCATATTGTCGCGCGCTAGGCCGCTGCCGTCGTAAAGTACAAAATCATTGGGCACGGCCAAGTGGTGTTCCTGCAAAAATTTGGCTAACGCACGCAGCCCGTTTTTAATGCTGCCTTTTTGACCGTCGGCCACCGCCAGGTGCCGCAGAAGCATATCAGCGTACAAATTAAAACTGCGTTTGTTGACAATAAAAATGATGTCAGCTAGTGCGGGGGATAGGTGTGTGTCCAGCAGGGCCATATCGTCGTAATTCGGTGCGTCCAAAAGTACTTGTGCGTCGCCGGATACGCTAATGCCCTCCTCGGTTAATTGCCGGGTCAACTCTTGCACGGCAAACAGGGCCGGGTTGGGAATAGCGGCCTCAATCGTAAACCCGGTTAAAGTGGTGGGAATGGTGCCAAAAATTTTTAATTTGTATTGGTCCGGCCCGCCGTACACATAGGCATTATCTTTTTTATTTTTACTGTCTGCGGTAACAAAACTTTCCATTTCCACACCGGGAATTTCGGGGCTCATCCCTTTTACGTCCACGCGGTTGCCGTGGCCCAATTCCCCTTTAAAATGCACGGAGAATAAATTGTCATGAAAGCACAAAGCACTGGCCGGCGCGGCGTAATAATTGCCGATATTTTCCCAATTTACTTTGTCGGCAATCGTCGGTCCTTCAAATAAAGACACGTCCGCCAGTACACTGCCGTTTATGTGCTTAATGCCCGCCTTTTTGACGGCTTGCACCCACTCGTGAATGACTTGCGGATAGGTTTTGGAGCCTTTCACGCGCTTGGAGCCTAGCGTCATATCCCCGCCGCCGCGCACGTACAAATTGCCGTTTAGCACGCCGTTTTCGTCGGGCAAGGTTTGGGCATATAACCTAGTTTGAAAGCGGTAATCCGGCCCTAATTTTTCCAACGCGGCCGCCGTGGTAAGCAGTTTTAAAGTGGAAGCGGGGGTCAAGCGCGTGTTTGCACGCAGGGCAAACAGTTCTTCGGCCTTTCCGTCGGCATATGCGGCCACGCCTCCCCACCACGCGCCCTGTAACGCGGGGTGATCCATTTGGGCCTCAACTAGCTCTTGTAATGGTTGGGCCGTCAACGGGAGGGAAAACAAAACACATAAAATTAGCAAAATTTTCCGCATATATATAGGATACAAAAAACCATTGTCTGCGGGCAACGGATGTTGTGATTTTTTGAGTTTTTGCCATGGCATTTTTTAAAGGCCTTGACGCGTTTTTTTTTTTTGATACACTGCACGTTGTAGTTAATTTGAATGGTTGGAGGAACCTTTTATGAAAAAACGCAGTACAGCGCATTTTAGCGGACTTACGCGGGGCCGTCATCCTGAACTTGTTTCAGGATCTAGTCGTTCTATTAAAGGCTTTACCCTCATAGAACTGTTAGCTGTGGTATTGATTATTGGCATATTGGCGGCGGTAGCCGTGCCACAATACCAAAAAGCTGTGATGAAAAGCCAGTATGCTAAACTTAAAGCTTTGGCTTCCACTATGGCCCAAGCGCAAGAGGTGTACTATTTGGCTAATGGTGATTACGCTGTCAATATTGCAGACTTGGACATTGATATGCCGGGTGGAAAAACCGAAAAAAGCACAGATAGTATGTACCATTACGAATGGGGAAGTTGTATTATTAGTAACGGACGATATGCCCAAATAAGTTGCACTAATAGTAAAATAGGTATGGGATATCAGCAACGGCAAAACCATGCAGAGATACAGGCAAATGACAGAAAATGTTTTGCAATAATTGCCAATGACTTAGGAAGACAAATTTGTAAAGAAGAAACAGGTGACCCTGAGGAAGCGATTCTGCAGCAGTATGGCACCGCATCGCGAACATACCAATACCATTAATCTTAATCAATCTTTCTAGTTAAACCACGGGTACCATTTGTCCCTGTCGCGGATGCTGATGAGCAGCGAAATTGCCAACAAATCCCGCGCCTGTACCGCTTCGGGTTTGTCCATATTGCACACGCTTTGGTTAAATAGCGCGTGTTTGTTTTCAATCACCCCGCGGCTCTCCATAGCCCCCGCAATATCGTAGTCCGCACGCAGCATACCCCACAAGTGCCCGCACAGCATACGCGCCACCGCGCGCCCGGCGGAGCGTTCGGTAATGGTGGCAAATTCAATACGGTCCTTACTCAGTAGTTTCCAGGTGCGGCGCAAGGTAAAGCGTTTGCGCTCGGCTAACATGAGTTCCTTGGAGTTTACAAAATAAATTTGGTACTGCTCACGCGCCAAGCTATACCCTTTTTGCAAAAGGACGGCCGCTTTCTTGCCGTTTTGGTCAAACAGGGTCATTTCACTCAGGGACACTTGGTCCCATACCACGCCGCAGAAAAATACCACCAGCCCCAGCGGTAGCACCAGGCCTGCCCCGGCGTACAACGCATTGTAATAGGGATTTAAAACAGCCACTTTGAGTTGCTCGCACCCACTGGCCACGGCCATCACGTACAGCGCAATTAACATCATTACAATCCCGGTAAACATAATAAGCGCTTCCCACCGGGCAGACAAGGCGGTCAAGGTGTTGCCTTGGTTGTCTTTCGCGCGGAAAATGATAGACGGCGTACCATACAGCCGTTTTAGTTTGATGGGGTAGAGCGCATTGGGGTTGGCGTTAAGGTCCACCTGCTTAGCAGGTACAAACACGCGTACCACACCGCTGGCTATCCACGCCAGTACAAAAAGGGTGAGTAGCATCATCAGCACGTCGTAGCCGTGGCCCAGTTGGCGCACGAGCGGGGACATTTGCGGGCGTACGAGGGTGCGGCTAAAAAATTTTTTCCAACGGCTGAGTGCGGCGGCCTTTTGTTGCGGTTGCGTTTGGGGGGTAGGCTCTTGCAAATTTTCCACGGCTACGTCCGGCATAGCTTGCGTGTCGTAGCTGTTAAACACGTCTATTTGTTCCCACTGGGTAAGGGGGGCTTCCTCTTGCGTTTGTTGTATTTTAAGGGGGGAAATGGCCGCAAATAATAGGTCTGTATCGGCGTAGGTAATGTTTTTGGCTAAGACGGAATATCCCTTGCCGTCAATTAAAAAATACCCCGCGCTAAAATCGTTTTTGGCTGAATAAAAGCTGATGTAGTAGAATGGCTCCCCGGTGGCCAGTTCGGTGCGTTTAATTTCTTCGTCGGTGTAGGTGTTTTTGACCACGGTCATTTGGCGGGCTTTTACTTCGGCCACGTCGTTGTTAATCATGCGGTCAATGCAACTTTCCGTGGTGCAGTCAATGGTTTTAATATCCAGGCGTGCGTCCCCTTTTTGGGCCGATAGCACACTGCGCGCAGGCGGGTTGGCAATACGGGTCCACCCGGCGGGCATGTCAATACTTAAAGAGTCGTCTGTAGCGGTAAACAAATCCGCGGCACACGGCAGGGAAAGCAACAGTACACAAACGGACGCAATAAAATTCTTCATACTAGTATTATATTATAATTAGGTTAGGTTGGGGGGAATTTTCTCTTACGCGTGCGCAGCTGTATTGTAGCGCAGGCCAAAAAATAGTAAAATATCTCTGCGAGGTATTTTACATGATCAATTCTTATGTGCAAGCCAAATTTTCTGCGGTGCGTGCTTTTTTACGCAAAAATAAGTTGGACGGTCTGCTGGTAACCGACTATGTGGACCAGTTTTATTTAGCTAATTTCTTCTTTTATCACGACGAAGCTATTTTTTTAATCACGCCCAAAGCGTCTTACGCCCTTACCCGGGGCCTGTACGAAAAGACCTTCGGCAAGGCGGCCCCGTTTATGCGCGTGATTGGGGACGATGGGGACCGTGTGCAAAGCATGATTGCGCTCGTTAAAAAATTGGGCCTTAAAAAAGTAGGTTTTGACGCCGCCAAAGAGGGGTACGCCTCGGGCAAGCTGTTTGCCAAAAACGGGTTTGTAGAGGTGGAAAGTTTTATTACTTCTTTGCGCACTACCAAAGACGCCCAAGAACTTAAACACTTGCGTGCGGCCAACCGCCTGGCGTACTTGACGTATGAATATATTCAGCCGCGTATTAAAACCGGGATGACCGAGGGCGAAGTAGCCGCGGAAATGGAATATTTTATGCGCAAAAATGGGGCCAAGTGTACCTCGTTTTTTACCATTGTGGCCTTTGGCGAAAATACCGCGGACCCGCATTACGAAACCGGCACGCGCAAGCTCAAAAAAGAGGACGCTGTCCTGCTGGATTTTGGCTGTGTAGTGAACGGCTACTGCTCGGATATGACACGCAGTTGGTGGCACGGCAGCAAGGCCCCGGCCGAATATACTAAAATTTGGAAAATTGTAGATAACGCCCGCAAACAAGGCATTAAAGCCGCCCGTATCGGCACGGCTTGCCAAGCGGTGGACGGCACTTGCCGCCAACTCATTGCGGCGCAAGGCTACGGCGAATTTTTTACCCATGGCACCGGCCACGGGGTGGGGATAGAAATTCACGAAAACCCCTATAACAACCAAACCTCTTCGTACGTGCTCAAAGAGGGTAACATTGTAACCGTAGAGCCGGGCATTTATTTGCCGGGAAAATTTGGCGTGCGGTTGGAAGATACCGTCGCTATTACCCAAAACGGAGCCAAAATTTTAACCAGGAAATAAGATGAAAAACTTAGCCCAAACACGCATGCAAGATTTGCGCCGCACATTAAAACAAGCCGGGTTGGACGGGTATATTACTACCGACCGCCTGGAGCAACGCTATTTATCCGGTGTTGACTTGTCGGACGGCGAGGCTGTGTTTGTGATTACCCCCACGCAAGCCTACTGCGTAACCAAAAAACTCATTGTATCCAAAATGGCACCCGCCCAAAAATTTATGAAAACGGTGGACGTGCCGTTTGGGGGCATGGTGGACGGCGCGCTTAAGCTAATTGCGGATAAAAAACTAAAACGTGTTGCGTTTGACCCGGCCCAAGTAGGGTTTGAAACCGGGGAATTATTTGTAAAACATCACCTGGTGCGTACGTGCAGTTTGGTGGGCGAAATGCGCCGCCAAAAATACGCCGACGAATTAGCTTGCCTGAAAAAAGCCTGCGCCATTGCCAAGGCCGCGTTTGAAGAAGTTAAAGGGCAAATTAAAACCGGTATGACCGAAGAGCAAGTGCGTATTTTAATGGCCCTGGCCATGATCCGGCGCGGGGCCGATAGCATTCCTTTTAACATTGTGTGTTTTGGCGAAAACACCGCCGACGCACACCATACTCCCTCCAAAACGCGCAAACTTAAAAAGAGCGAACCTATTTTAATGGATTTTGGGTGTTTTTATGAGGGGTACACGTCGGACATGACGCGCAGTTGGTGGCACGGGGATAAAGAGCCCGCTGCCTATAAACAGATTTGGAACATCGTAGAAACCGCCCGCAAAGCCGGAGTAAAAGCCTTGCGTAGCGGGGTAAGCGCAGGGGCCGTGGATAAGGCCGCGCGCGACGTTATAGAACGAGCCGGATACGGAAAAGAATTTTTCCACACCACCGGCCACGGTATCGGTTTGCAGGAGCACGATTTGCCGATCCTGCGTGCCGGTGCGCCCGACGAACTGGAAGAAAACTTTGTGGTAACCGTAGAGCCCGGGATTTATTTTGACGGGCGCTGGGGGATCCGCTTGGAAGATAGTTTCCTCGTCACAAAGACGGGTTCCAAAAAATTGACGTAGTAAAAAATCCGGGCGGTTTTCCGCCCCGAAAAAAGAGGTACATTATGTTAAGCACAACCGAATTTCGCGAAGGGCTGATTTTTCAAGATGAAAACGGCCAACTGGTGGAAATTATTGAATTTCAACACCACCGCAAATCGCAAGCCCGTGCCGTGGTGCGCGTAAAACTGCGCAACATCAACACCGGCGCTATGATTGAAACGGCCTACCGCCCCGAAGATAAATTTACCGAAGTGGAAGTGGAAAAACGCCCCTTCCAATACTTATACACCACCGGGGATATGGCTACGTTTATGAATAGCGATACGTACGACCAGATTGAAGTGCCCACTTCCAAACTGGGCGACTTAACCAAATACTTAAAAGATAATATGGACGCTACCGGCATCTACATTAACGACCAACTTTTTAATGTGGAACTGCCTATTAAAGTACCGCTCAAAATTGCCTCCACCGTGCCCGGTGTAAAAGGCGATACGGTAGCCAACACCACCAAAGAAGCCACGCTGGAAACCGGTGCTGTAATTAAAGTGCCGTTGTTTATCAACGAGGGCGACACCGTTTTGGTGGACACCCGCACCGGCAACTACGTAGAACGCGTAGCCGCCTAGTATGCTGAAATTTGCAGGGTGGGCGTTTGTTTTTCTCCTTGTGTTTTCGTCCACCTTGCACTCTTTTGACGTAACCGTTACCGGGTCTTTTAAAATTTTAGATGTTACGCATAGCGGGGGAAAAGTGGTTCTTCCGCTAGAGCGTAACCAATACGCCAATATCCGCCTACTAACTAGCCAAACGTACCGTGCCCTTAGTACGTGTGCAGCACTGTGTGTATTGACGGGCGAAACGGGAACACCCACGGTGGCTAGCGTGCGCCCGGCCCGCACCCGGGAGGGAGTGTGGATAGCCGAGGTGGATTTTTTACCGTCGTGGCGGATGACGTTTTTAGTAGTTAAAAAAGGGGGAAAATTAGACGTTAAATTCCCCGCGCACGTGGTGTTTATAAACCCCGTTCTTGAAAAGCGCACGCGCGAACTTGTTTTGCAAGCTGTTACACAGGAATTACGATGAAGTGTACCCATGCCAAAACCGGTTTTGAACTAGCCGCACACGTAGAGTACGCCCGCCGTTTTGGCGCGCGCTTAAAGGGGCTGTTGGGCCGCGCTAGCCTGGCAGCGCATCACGCGCTTTTATTGGAGCCGTGCCCGCAAGTGCACACGTGGTTTATGCGTTTTAGTATAGACGTCGTATTTTTGGATAAGCAAAACCGTGTGGTGGCAGTGGCCGAAAATTTAGTTCCCTGGCGTATTAGTAAATTGTATCCGTCGGCCCGGCGCACGTTGGAACTGCCGTGTGGCACACTCCAGGGGCGCGTAAAGCCAGGCGACGAACTGATTTTTAATGAATTTTAAGAAGGAAACGAACATGAAAAAAATACTTACCTTGTTTGCTTTTGTGTTGTGTGCCTCGGTTTGTTTTGGCAACAACATTTGGGATGATTTCTCCAAAAACGTAACCGAGCGCAACATCCGCGCATTTACCAAAGATTTGGGCGGACTCATTGGCTCGGGCACGTACACCACCGGGCGTGTACTGGGGTGGGGCGGTTTTCAAATTGGGCCCCGCGGCAGTATGATTTTTAAAATGAGTAAAGGCTCGGGCAGTACCGGGGCCGAAAAAAACCACACCGCCCTGGGGGACCGCGATAAAGTAGGTACCGTTTTTTATCCCTGGCTCCAGGCCGATATTGGGTTGCCGTTTCGCATTGACGGTTTTATCCGCGCGAGCAGTTACCAAGGGATGACGATTGCCGGGGGCGGGCTACGCTGGGGGATTACCCAACCGAACGAAATGTTGGGCTCTTTGCAACCCATGTTGGTAGTAGCCGCGCATAGTGCCAGTGCGCGCGATTTTTCCGCCTCTCACTATAACGCCAGTTTAGTGCTTTCCATGAAGATTAAATACTTTGTGCCCTACATTGGCGGCGGGGTGGACTATACCACCTTGCACGTCAATTCCGTAGCCGCTACCGCCCTGTCCGGCGATAACGAATATGCCGCCACGGCCCGCGGTACGGTGGGGATGAACTTTAAGTTGCCGTCGTACTTGGATTTGAGTTTGGCGGCGAACTATGCGCACTATGGGTTAGGGGCGGAGGCCTCCTTATCCGTACGGTTTTAATATAATTTCTTCCTAATTGGGCGCAGTTCGTTGTTCTGGGCCTCCTTACGTACCTGCGGGGCTTACGCCCCGTCCGCAAGACGTACGCCACGTCGGCCCACGCCTAGACCTGCCCCCAATTCGTTTGAAATTATCCCTTTGCTGTTTGAATTTTGTGATGTGCTTTAGGTATCTCAACTTGTAGCTTTACCTAGCCTCAAATTTGGGCCTAATAGAACTTTTTGTTGGTGATACCGTCTTAGAAATGATTTAATATTATTTTTGGAGTCAGGTATGATAAAAAAGTATGCCGTAAATGTGGTAGTGTAGACATTATAAAATGGGGCAAATATTTAGGGAAACA
>JAZRAH010000029.1:0-3053 GCA_045634505.1 Elusimicrobiaceae bacterium | reverse complement strand
CCGAAAACTAATGGAGTATTTAATCTGGTATAATACCCAAAGGCCCCATCAAAGCCTGCACTGGCAAACACCAATAGATTACACATTAAAGGCTTTGGGGCTGTCTGCTCAAAAGTCCAATATGTATAGATACCATACAGCCTTTTTCACAAGAAGTAAAAATATGCTAAAATATAGGTAATGTCCCGTTCGTCTAGTGGTCCAGGACGCCGCCCTCTCAAGGCGGAGATCACGAGTTCGAATCTCGTACGGGACGTTTTTTCTGCCTAATTTTGTACATTTGGTTGTTAGGCGCGGGCTTTTTGTAACTGATTGGGAAAAATATTTTTATAGAGTTCCCGACTCATTGATTTTGTCACATAATTTCTCTTGTATATTCGTAATCGCAGCCTTAGGCTTACAGTTAACGCGCACTGGGTTGGCTTGATTAATAAAAAGACTATACATTTCTTGATCGGTTGGAGAAATCCGTGTAGCTAATGCTAGGTAATTGGACAATTTATCTGGGTCTGTGCATGAGGCACCGCATCCATTAGGTGCATACACAAAATTTTTGGTTTGTATACGCATAGCCTGCGGGACAGATTTCCCGGGTATTTGTATATCTAATTTTTCTATATCATGAGGTCCCAGATATTCGCCATGGGCTAAGTAATACACTTGGTGGGCATTGGCAATGGCACGCAACAAAATAATTGCTTCGCTCATACGGGCTTTTTCCACCGCTTTTTGATACTGTGGCACTGCTACCGCGGCTAAAATACCGATAATCAGTACTACGACCAACAACTCAATAAGGGTAAAAGCTTTTGAGCTACCCCTCATCCGGGCTTCGCCCACCTTCTCCCTCAAGGGGCGAAGGAATAATTGTTGCGTGAGTCCCCGCCGGGCATTTCTATATGTCATAACAATTTTCTCCTGTCTTATTTTTATTTACACAAATTTTGCCGATAAAAAAGACGGCAATCTTGTTAAAAGCAATTCTCAGTAACCCTTAACAAATAATCGCCGCCTACCCAGTTCCTATTAAGAGAAACGGGCAAGACAGGGCGACTATTTGCTGACTGAGAATTTGCGCCGGAAGGATTTTACTCTTTCCATTGCTCGGCGCGGGCTTCCCCTGCGCTTCAACAAATAATCTTCAAATCAAATTGTTTACTTCTTTCTCATTGTAGCATATTTACAACAACAAACCCCACACACTAAGCATGGGGTTAGGTACGATAAATTAGGTACGCCAGTTATTATTGTAGCGGGTTCTTATCCGTAAAGGAGCCATCCGGCATCTGCCATACTTGCTTGCCGTTAATGACGTACATGTTAGGTATCCCGTTCTTGCGGTTTTCCTCTTGTGCTTTATGTACTGCACGATTAGCAATACGGGTTAATTTAGCTGTTAATTCGCTCATAAGATGTTCATTCATATTCATATTGTACCTAAATTCCCCTGCCCTTTTAGAGTTTTGAAATAGCTGTCATCACGCATAAGCCATCTGGTTTTGGGGTGTTTTGAGGCATAGTTCACACTTTTGGAAGCAACTTGGCGGTTCTTAGCGTGGTTATAACCCCATCTGTTCCCGGTATGACCGGACTTAATTTGCTATAATTACAGTATAACGTCAAATGTTACAAGCATGACGAATCAGTAAACGGATAATAGGAGTTCGGATATTCTCTGTATTGGTTATCCAAATCTTCTAAAATAGCAAGCCACATCGCTAAATCTTGCCGTACTGATTGCAGTAAATCTGTTCGCTTGCTGAAAATATGTTGACGTTTTTTTACAGCATTTTTAGGAGCCTTTATGGAACTTTCCGTCTTACAAACCGTGTTACTTTCCGCACTGATTGTAGTGGTGCTCATTTTACCGCTAACCGTGCATAAAATTGAAGAAAATTTGGAGGCGTTTTTATTTGCCTGCGGGGCGTTTGCCGTTACTGTTTCGCACGTGTGGAGCGGACACCTGGTTTTGACCGCTTTAAAAGACCCTATCAAAATTACCGTAGCCGTACTGGTTGCCGGGCTTTTATTCCGCCAATTTAACACCCATTTACAAAAACTTACACAAAAGGCCGTCAAAGGCATTGGGCTACGCTGGACGCTGTTTCTAATTGTAGTCATTTTGGGGCTTACCTCCAGTATCATTACCGCTATTATTGCCGCCTTAATTTTGGCGGAAATTGCCGTCATGCTCCCCCTGGAGCGTGCCGGGCGCATTAAACTGGTTACGTTTTCGTGCTATGCTATTGGCATGGGGGCGGTGCTGACCGCCATTGGCGAACCGCTAGGAACGGTGGTTATTTCCAAACTCTCGGGCGAGCCGCACAACGCCGGTTTTTTCTATTTGATCCAACATTTAGGTTGGTTTGTAGTGGGCGGCGTACTCTTTATGGCGGGGATGGCTAGCTCTATTCGCGAAGGGCAAGAAAAAGCCCCCGGTGCCAAAGCGGCCGAAATGGGCAGTGATAACACCATTAAAGGCATTGTCATCCGCGCTGCCAAAGTGTATTTGTTTGTAATGGCCCTTACGTTTTTGGGGGACGGTTTAAAACCGCTAGCCATGAAGACCATTACCCACCTGTCTGCGGGTTGGTTATATTGGATTAACATGCTCTCGGCCGTACTGGATAACGCCACCCTGGCCGCCATTGAGGTTACCCCCGCTATTAGCGACCGCACGCTTACGTTCCTGCTGATGAGCTTGGTGGTATCCGGCGGGATGCTTATTCCGGGCAATATCCCTAACATTATTTGTGCCTCTAAACTGGGCATCAAAAGCAAAGAGTGGGTCAAAGCCGCCTTTGGGCTGGGACTAGCGCTGATGATTGCCTATTTTGTCATTTTAACGGCTGTGTTGTAACAACAGACGCGAATTTACCAACACCCCAAAAAAGACTGGCAAGACCCAGTCTTTTTTAATACTGCCATCCAGGATTCCCCGGGCGTTAGCCTGGGGATGAATGAAAGTCCTAGCGCAAGAAAACAGAGTTTTCTTATAAGTTGTGCGCTAGGCAAAATCAAGCGAAGCTGAGATTTTGGAGCAAAAGAAACCC
>JAZRAH010000028.1:0-5439 GCA_045634505.1 Elusimicrobiaceae bacterium | reverse complement strand
AACTATGTGATATTTACAATAGTAAACACAATGTCCCTGCTTATAAAGTTTCATACTATACATTGTAGCAGAAGATTCAGGGGGAACTCCCTCCACGGGCTCACGCCCGTGGGGTCAAGTGCGGTGCTACCTGAACCGCGGACTTTACAGCTTGGCCGCGCCCCGTAAGGTTTTAATACGGGGTCTAATCAAACGGATTCAGGATCTCCACCTTATCCCCCTCTCCCCTGGAGGGAGAGGGTGGCACGTAGTGCCGGGTGAGGGGGTATCAATAAGCGTCATCCCCGAGTGTCTTTATCGGGGATCTCCGCCTTATTATTGTCCTTTTTTTTGTTTTTTACTATACTATAAATACAATTTGATTCTGTTTTTGGAACCGTATGCAGAATACGGGTCACTACCAGGGAAATGGTAGTTTCTTCCTACTCCAAAAACAGCCGGTAACTTAGGTGCAACGGGACCGTACATCCTGTTGCACCGAGTGTTTCCCGCTTGCATAAGCGGGAGACTACGGCTGTTATGTGTGAGGACTGTAGGAAGAACTCATCTATGTCAGCCGTTTTTGTATACGTTCTCCAAATCAGACCAAATTGAAATTATAGGGTGGGTGTCAACCCAACATCACAAAGGAGACGTATTATGCAAAACAAAAATGTAGTTGTAAAAAACAATTGTCATTCCCGAGGGTTTCTGTCGGGAATCTCCACCTTATTTTCAACCCACCGCTTTACCGCCCGCTCCGTCACCCCGCAGTGTCGGTATGCGGGAGATAGCGGACTCTCCGGCTCTACTCCAAGCCGTCATCCTGAACTTGATTCAGGATCTCGTCGTTTTATCAAAGGTTTTACCCTCATTGAGCTCTTAGTCGTCGTGCTCATTATCGGTATCTTAGCCGCCGTAGCTTTACCGCAATATAATAAGGCAGTGGAAAAAGCACGCGCAGCAGAGGCCATTAGCGTGCTAAACACGCTGCAAAAAGGAATTGACGTTTATTTGTTGGAACATGACATTCCGGCCGAATTGGAAGTTATCACATTTTTAGGCGAAAGCGATTCGCATAGTCCAAACGACCAAAATTCATATTCCAATTTGTCATTAGACGTTAATATAGCCGGGTTCTTAGGCTGTACACAAGATGCAGAAAACTTTGGGTTTTGTTATAGTAAGGATTTTGTATATTATGCATATTGTGATTACACTTCGTGTACTCTGTACGCTTATCGGGGTACACTACAAGAATGGTTGGATAGCGGGTATGTAACCTCACCTGGCAATGTTATGGAAGGAAAATACCATTTACGGGCAACTAAAACTCTTCATCCCAATCGGTGGGAAAAAACTTGCTACGGCAACTGTCCGGCGAACTTAGTGTGGTAAGCGTGGGTTAGCAACCAGTTGTAGGTCAGGTTTTACCTGACATCCATTCAATGTCATCCCCGCGTGTTAATAAAGTGTCATCCTGAACCGCGGACTTTACAGCTTGGCCGCGCCCCGTAAGGTTTTAATACGGGGTCTAATCAAACGGATTCAGGATCTCCACCTTATCCCCCTCTCCCCTGGAGGGAGAGGGGGGCACGTGGTGCCGGGTGAGGGGGTATCAATAAGCGTCTTTTTCAAACGCCTCTACCGGTCCTTATTTTTTCCAATTTCATGGTCTTGTATTGTCCCCCCCTAATTTTGCTACAATAAAAGTATCACTAAATTATAGTAAGGAGAAAACTATGTCTAACTGCTGTAAAGGCAAATGCTGGTGCAAATTTCTGCCGCACAACTGGCTGTGCTTAAGAGGCTTGTCTGTACTGTTTGTAATTGGGTTTTACGCCGCGCTTATTTTTGCGGTGTACATGGCTATTCAAATTGGCAAACACCCCATGATTACCGGTACCGAAATGTGGATTGCGCTTAGCTTTTATGTAGGTCAATCGTTAGCGGGTGCTATTGGCTGCTTAACGGTTTCCAAAATCCTAAAAGCACTCGCTAAAATCAAACATGCTGTAGCTCCGTGCTGCTGCCACGCCGAAGAACAAACCAACCAAGAAGCCAAATAATCTTACACGGTGCGCCCCGTGCGCACCGCTTTTTTTACAACGGACAAGAGGGTTTATGAAAAAATTTTTAGTTGTACTATGTTTATTTGCCGCACTTTCGCTCTGCGCCGAAACCATTCAAATGAAAGACGGCAACCTTATTACCGGCTCTATTATGGAGCAAACCGAATATGTGCTCAAATTAAATACGTCTTACGGCGTTATTACCCTCAACCAACGGGAAATTGAACAAATCCTGCCCGATAAGCACCGCGTCATTTTAAAAGGCGGCTCGCAACTTATCGGTCAAATTGTGGATTTGGACGAATTTAACTTAAAACTCAAAACGGACGACGGTGCTACCGTCAACATTGATATGCCGCAAATCGTATCCGTGGAAACGTACGATTACGACCGCGGGCAAAACGCGCAAAAAGAATATGTAGAAAAAGCGCAAGAAAAACAAGCCGCCCAAGAAGCCCATCAAGCAGCCGTAGCCGCCGGTACCGCTGCAGCCGGGGTAGAAGCCGCGGGCGGGCTCACGTTTGATAGCGACATTGACCAAGTCTTTGATACGCAAAAAGCCACCGTTGTAAACGGCCAAGTAGTTACCCCGCACACCGCTGCCGCGCAAGCCCCGCAAGCGGCAACGCCCGCGCGCCCCATGACGGACGAAGAGGCTTTTCTCAAAGGGGTGAAAACCGGCGCAGTCAGCCAACAAGAATATGCCGCGGCCGCCAAAGAAGAACTTTCCGCCCAAAAAACCAAAAAAGAACCCAAAGCGGAAAAGAAAGCCCCCAAACTGCATAACGAGGCCGATTATAACAAATACTTTGCCGTGCAAGTAGGGGCCATGCCCCTGAATTTAAAGTTGGACAATTCCAAACGTGCCGGCTTTGAGGGCGACAAACCCTACGACGTAAGCGGCACCAGTGTAGCTATTTCCGGCAAATTTCTCTGGCGTCTCAAAGGCAGCCGTTTTTGGATTGGGCCCGAAGTGGGCTTTGCCAACATTGCCAACGATTCCTTTGCCGATAAAGACTCCGATTTGGATCCCGCAAGTTTCCCCAACCCTAAAGTCAAAACCAGCGGTCAAATTTTACGGGGCGGTGCTACCGCACACTTTTACTTAAACCCCAAAAGCCGCTTTGCTTTTTACCTAACCGGCAGTGCCATGTATGAAGTACTGCACCTTAACTACCGCGGTGAAAAGCACAGCGAACGCATCTCCTCCAACGGTTTTGCCGGGGCGGCGGGTATCGGCGTAGAAACCTGGATTGACGACTTAATGCTTGGTATAGAAGTGCGCGAAGTTTTTGCCCAACGCCACAACGAGCTGAAAAAATCTTCCGCTGCCAACACGCTCATTCAAGCGCAACTTAGCTGGAAATTCTAATGCGTATTTTACTTTTGCCCGGTGCGTTTAAAGGCACGCTTAGTGCCGTGCGTGCCGGGCAAATTTTAGCGCGCACTTTCTCCCCCCGCCACACCGTGCGCACATTTCCGATTGCCGACGGAGGGGACGGCTTTATAGACACATTTTGCGCGCTTGATCCCCGCGCCACGCTCATTAAAACACGTGCCAAAAATGCGTTTTTACAAACGCGCCCCACCTCTTTTTTAATGCTTCGTGACGGCAAAACTGCCGTCCTGGAAACAGCCCGCATTTGCGGCCTGGGGAGCACCCCTAAAAACAAATTAGACCCTCTTAACGCCAGTTCTTTTGGCGTCGGCCAAGTGCTTATGCAGGCCGTCCAACAGGGGGCCAAAAAAATCTACATAGGCTTAGGCGGCGTAGCCTGTAACGACGGCGGTGCCGGCCTGGCTGTTGCGTGCGGAGCCACCCTTTTGGATAAGCACGCGCGCCCTGTTCCCCTCGGCACCCAGGCTTTACTCCAGGCCGCGCAACTGGACGTATCCGCGCTTCAAAAAAATTTGAAGGGGGTGCAAATGTTCGGCGTGGCAGATGTCACGAGTCCCTTATTGGGGGCCCGCGGCTCAGCGCGTGTATTTGGCCCGCAAAAAGGAGCCACTGCCGCCGACGTACAAATCTTGGAAAAAAGTTTACGCCGTTGGGCACAGCTTATAAAAAACGCTACCGGGCGCGACGTAACCCAAATTCCCTCTGCCGGGGCGGCAGGTGCGATTGCCTCCGGCCTGGCCGGTTGTTTCAACGCACACCTGTTATTAGGGGCCGATTTCTTACTACAAAAAGCCGCGCTGGAAAAACAATTCCAATGGGCCGATTTAGTCATTACCAGTGAAGGGAAACTGGACGGGCAAACCTTCTTTGGCAAAGCCCCGCTAGCCGTGTTAAAACTGGCGCAAAAACACCATAAAAAAACGTTGTTTATTTGCGGGTCCGCCGATTGGAAAGCCCTTGCCAAACACTCCTTAAAAAATGTGTGTGTCGCCCAACTTACAGACTTTGCTCCGTCGGCAGCACTGGCCCAACAAAAAGCAGCTTATTACCTAGCCCGCCTTGCCAAAACGATTTAAACGGTTAAATGGTCAAAAAAACCCGCCCTTTCGGGCGGGGTGTTTTGAATTTAGCTTAACGCTATTATTTCCATTGAGGAGCTAATTCCGGCAAGGTATCCGTTGTTACATTATCTGTCGTATTGCCGGACAAGGTACCACCCTTGGAAATAGCACCGTTCTTATCCACCTTAATGGTTAAGGTTCCAGTAGCATAAGTACCATCATCACGGGTAGCCGTCACTTTGATAGCATTATCCTTGGCCGTATGACCCGTAGCAGCTTCGGTATTATCCCCATCATACGCAAGTGTAATAGTCCAGCTATTGGTACTATAAGTATTACCTGTTGCCGTACCAAAAGTCAGGTCCAAATCACCAAGGCTAGTGGTGTATTTATTATTGGACATATAATAAATACTTTCAGCTGTGGCAATATCCCCCAGGATTTGCATAGCTTCCGCTGCGCGGGATTTTTCTACGGCTTTGGTATATTGGGGCAAAGCGACCGCCGCCAAAATACCGATAATGAGCACTACAACCAGTAGCTCAATTAACGTAAAACCTACGTTATTTACTTTTTTCATGTTATTACCTCCAATTTTCACTCCCTTTGCTGTACAAAGGAAGGGCGGGCCGTTTTTGTCTCACTTGTAGGAAATTTAGGAGAATTACTCCGGCCCGCATTACCAGGATAACAAAAAAAAAAAACAAGTCAAGCAATATTTTTTCTCGACGAGAAAACGACTTTTTCACTTAACATAACACAATTTTTGCCCCTATTTGCGTTGCGTTCCCCGCGTGTTAATAAAGTGTCATCATGAAACTCCACGGGCTCACGCCCGTGGTATCAGTCCGTTTCAAACAAAGTTTGCCCTGAATCTTCTTTTCCCTGCTCTTCTATATACCTTTGTATCGTTTCTTCATTTACCCCT
>JAZRAH010000027.1:0-1373 GCA_045634505.1 Elusimicrobiaceae bacterium | reverse complement strand
AAGAGTAATCGAAAAAAAGTTTTAAAAAAAATATTGAAAAAAGTTTGGTGAATTAAAAAATAGTTTCTACCTTTGCACCCGCAAAACAGAAAAGTTCTTTTAGTTCAGGTTGACAAAATAACTTTGAAGCCGAATTAAAATTTGGTTTGAAAAAAAAGTTTTAAAAAATATTGTCAAAAATTTGGTGAATTAAAAAAAAGTTTCTACCTTTGCAGTCCGTTCTCAATATAAAATCGTTCATTAAGACGATATAAGTTGAAACTTGGATAAGTTTGTTCTTTGAATTACTGAATAAATAAGAAAGAAAATGTAGTACATCAATTCCTAATTTTTAAAATCAGGACAGTAGTCAGGAAACTCTTAAAAACATTTAAAATAATTTATTTACAATGGAGAGTTTGATCCTGGCTCAGGATGAACGCTAGCGGCAGGCCTAACACATGCAAGTCGAGGGGCAGCGTGACGGTAGCAATACTGTTGACGGCGACCGGCGCACGGGTGCGTAACGCGTATGCAACCTGCCTCCAACAGGGAGATAATCCGGAGAAATTTGGTCTAATATCCCATAATACATTTAACGGCATCGTTAGATGTTGAAAGATTCGTTGGTTGGAGATGGGCATGCGTAGCATTAGCTAGTTGGTGAGGTAACGGCTCACCAAGGCGACGATGCTTAGGGGGACTGAGAGGTTAACCCCCCACACTGGTACTGAGACACGGACCAGACTCCTACGGGAGGCAGCAGTGAGGAATATTGGTCAATGGGAGGAATCCTGAACCAGCCATGCCGCGTGCAGGAAGACGGCTCTATGAGTTGTAAACTGCTTTTGTACGAGGGTAAACCCAGGTACGTGTACCTGTCTGAAAGTATCGTACGAATAAGGATCGGCTAACTCCGTGCCAGCAGCCGCGGTAATACGGAGGATCCGAGCGTTATCCGGATTTATTGGGTTTAAAGGGTGCGTAGGCGGCCCTGTAAGTTAGAGGTGAAAAGCGCGAGCTCAACTTGCGTCGTGCCTCTAATACTGTAGGGCTTGAGATTAGTTGCAGAAGGCGGAATGTGTAGTGTAGCGGTGAAATGCTTAGATATTACACAGAACACCGATTGCGAAGGCAGCTTTCTAAGCTAAATCTGACGCTGATGCACGAAAGCGTGGGGAGCGAACAGGATTAGATACCCTGGTAGTCCACGCCGTAAACGATGATAACTCGTTGCCGGCGATAAACAGTCGGTGACCAAGCGAAAGCGTTAAGTTATCCACCTGGGGAGTACGACCGCAAGGTTGAAACTCAAAGGAATTGACGGGGGCCCGCACAAGCGGAGGAACATGTGGTTTAATTCGATGATACGCGAGGAACCTTACCCGGGCTTG
>JAZRAH010000026.1:0-45491 GCA_045634505.1 Elusimicrobiaceae bacterium | reverse complement strand
CGGGCGTTAGCCTGGGGATGAATGAAAGTCCTAGCGCAAGAAAACAGAGTTTTCTTATAAGTTGTGCGCTAGGCAAAATCAAGCGAAGCTGAGATTTTGGAGCAAAAGAAACCCCGAGCGTAAGCTCGGGGAGTTTCATATTTTTACGGAGTCGACGAGATTCGAACTCGCGGTCTCTGCCTTGACAGGGCAGCGTGTTAACCAGGCTACACCACGACTCCTTAACTTCCTATATATTGTATCTTATTTTTGGGGGCGCGTCAATTTTTTGTTTTAAGTTGCGCGTTTACTCGTCAAACGGACCCCACAAAATTTGTTCCAGTTCCAATTCCACGCCAAATTGGGCGTGCACTTTTTGGCGCACTTGGTCTATCAGTGTTTTGATATCATCGGGCGTGGCGTGGTTGAAATTGACGATAAATCCGGCGTGCTTTTCAGACACTTTGGCCCCGCCCACGCTTAGGCCCCGTAGCCCCGCCACGTCTATCAGGCGCGAGGCATAATCCCCTACCGGGCGTTTAAACACACTGCCCGCGGAGGGAAATTCTAAGGGCTGTTTGGTTACGCGGTTGTGTTGCACTTGGCTACGTGCGGCCAGTAAATCTTTGGAATTGCCGGGGGCTAATTTAAACCCGGCTGATAAAATAATACACGGCGGCAATCCCTCTACCTTGCGGTAGGCAAATTTAACATCACTTTTAAGCAAGGTGGCCGGGCGTCCCTCTAAGTCCATTATGTCAAAATACTCCAAGCAATCGGCCGTTTCCTGCCCGTACGCGCCCGCGTTCATGTACACCGCCCCGCCTACGCTACCCGGGATGCCGGACAGTTTTTCCATCCCGGCTAGTCCTGCGTTGCACGCAAGTTGGGCAACTTTGTCTAAAGACGCCCCGGCTTGGGCGGAAATGGTGTCGCCCTCTACCACAATGCGGTTCATTTTTTTGGTAGAGCACGTAATGCCGCCTACACCGCGGCTGCTGACTAAAATGTTAGAACCAAACCCCACCACGCGCAGGGGGATGTTTTCCGTGCGGGCCAGTTTAAGCACAAACGCCCATTGTTCGGGCGACTGGGGATACACATATACTTCCGCCGGGCCGCCGGTACGATAGGTGGTGTGCAACTGCATCGGCTCGTTTAGTAAGCAATTTTCGCCGAAGAATTCTTTAAGCGCGTCTTTGTAACTCATTAAAAGCGCAGTCCTAAGCCACCGGTAAAACCGTGGCTGTCTTTGGTAACGGTGTAAGCAATAAAACCGGTAAACAGCGGGAACGGATTGACATTTAAACCCACCATGCCGCGCGCGGTGCCGTTGGAGGCCGATTCGTTATGGTCGTAGCCGCGGGTTTTAATTTTGCCGTAGTCATACCCCACGCCCACGTAAGGCGTAAACATAAGAACAGAGGTAGAGGCAATGGCGGTAAGAGAATAGTGGTTGTTACGATACCAATCGGTGCGGCCGTTGTCATAAAATGCCCCAAAGGACAGGTTTAAAAATTCCAGTGCGGACATTTGATACGTTAAACCGCCCCCCAAGGAACGGTAGCCGTTCGCATGCGTTCCACGGGCCACTACGCCTACGCCCAAGTACGGGATTTTCGTTTCAGCTACTAAAAAGGGAAGCACGGTGTAGCTATTGGAAGAAATGTTGTTGGAAGAAGAGGGTTTAAAAACGCTTAGGCTAGCCCCTAAATTCACACCGGGGAAAGTTTTGGGGTGGCCCGTGTTAAAATCCACCATACCTACCAGGCCGTTCAAATCGCGGTTATAGGCTTTTAAGTTGGATTTACCGGGAACATAGTGGTTGTGAAAGTCGTCGCCTATATTGGCGGCAAAGGCACCCAAAGCGGGAGTTAACAAAACAGCCAGTAAAAAAAGTAGTTTTTTCATACGGTCTCCGTTTGCAAAAGGTTTTCAATATATAATATGATAGAAAAAGAGGGGAAGTTTTAGCAACCCCGTCACATTTACTAAGTGAGGATTTTGATATGATTAGCCCGTTAGCCGGCACCTTAACCCAACAACGCATTGACGTAAAAAAACTACGCGAAGAATTTTTGAATCCGACAAAAACGCCTGTGGCGGTCAAATTTGGCACGTCCGGCCACCGCGGCCAATTAGGGGCGGGGTTTTGCGCTTTGCACGCCAAAGCTATTGCCCAAGCCGTGGCCCGTATCCACCAAGAAAACCACCTCACCGGCCCCGTACTGGTGGGGGGAGATACGCGCCTAATGTCCCGCGCGACGGCGGAAATTTGTGCCCAGGTGCTAGCCGCCAACGGTATTACGGTGGTGCTACCGGATATCCCGGTACCTACGCCGGTGTTTTCGTTTGAAATTTTAAGCGGGCGTGTGTGTGCGTGTTTGAACGGCACCGCTAGCCACAATCCGCCGCAAGATATGGGGCTCAAATACAATCCGTCCCATGGGGGCCCGGCCGACAGTAATTTGACGGGGCAAATTGAAAAATACGCCAACGAATATATGAAGGACCCGTCCCAAATTAAAATGATGACACTGGACGAAGCCCGCGCCCACGGCCTTGTGAAAAATGCCGATATTATTACCCCGTACGTGGACGCACTGGCCAAATATATTGATTTTGGTAAAATTGCCAACAGTCCGTTAAAATTTGCCGTACATCCGTTGGGCGGGGCAAGCCTGGCGTTTTATCAAGCTATCATTGAGAAATACGGTCTAAAAAATGTGGAAATCGTAAGCACCGAACAAGACCCCACGTTTTATTTTATCCCCATTGACCACGACGGCAAAATCCGTATGGATCCGTCCTCCAAATACCCCATGTCCCCGTTAATTAAATATGTGCAAAGCGGGCAGTACAATTTTGCCGGAGCCAGCGACCCGGACTCCGACCGGTTTGGTTGTGCCACACCCAAGGGCGGCTTAATCTCGCCCAATCACGCGCTATGCGTAATGGCCGATTATTTAGTGCGCCACCAAAAAATTAAAGGTGCCACCGCTATTGGCCGCACCTTGGGAACTACTGCCCTATTAGACCGTATTGCCGCAAACTATCAGCTGGGTTTGGACGAAGTAAACGTGGGTTTTAAATACTTTGTGCCGGGGCTGCGCGAAGGGAAATACGTGCTAGCCGGGGAAGAGAGTGCCGGGATGTCGGTCAGTGGGTGGACGACGGAAAAAGACGGGATGTTTGCCGTGTGTCTGTTAATGGAAATTGCCGCCGTTGAGGGCGATATTGCCGCGCTGTATGATAAACTGGCCGCCACGCACGGTACCCCTTATTATACGCGCGTGGATATCCCTACCGACGACGCCACCAAAGCGCGCGTAAAGGCCCTCAAAGCCGCGGATTTTGCCAACGTGAAAGAACTGGCTGGCGAAAACGTGCAACGCGTGCGCGACACGGACGGCATCAAAATCTATTTAGAAAAATCCTGGTGTTTAGTACGTCCGTCCGGCACGGAAAACATCCTAAAAGTATATGCCGAAACGTTTGTGAGCCAGGCGCATTTGCAAGAGCTCATTACGTCCGCGCAAGAGTTGCTCAAATAATAAAAACCCCGCTCAACCGAGCGGGGTTAAATTTAGTTAATACGCCAACGGTCCCATCCACCAGTATTATCTACTAATATCCCGGTATAAGATTTACACAATTCTACAGCTTTGGGTTTTGTAGAAGGAGCTGCACAGTATAAAGCATTTCTATATGCTTCGGTATGGTTTGGAGAAAAATCACTATGATCCAGTACAAACATGATATTCATTTGATAGGGATCATCTGTATTTGTATTTTCAAGAAATACTTTATCGTAAGTATTGTGCACGGTGACTGTAAAGTTTTTAGGTGTTGGTACATCTACATCTAACTCTTCCATACTATCTGCATAATGACCATTTGCCAGATAAAACACTTCTTGAGCGTGTTTAATGGTGCGTGTCGCCAAAATGGCTTCCGTAAGGTGTGCTTTAGCCACCGCTTTCTGATATTGTGGCAAAGCCACCGCGGCTAAGATGCCGATAATTAAGACTACCACTAACAACTCTATGAGGGTAAACCCGCAGGTCCTTGTTAAATAAAGATATTGCCGAACTTGTTTCGGCATCTTCAACGCCTGTTGTTGGGCCCTTTGTTGCATAACGGCCTGCGTGGAAGACCCTGAAACAAGTTCAGGGATATTCACTTGATTATTTCTTATTACTCTTTGCGTGAGTCCCCGCCGGGAGTTTTTGTTTTGCATAATACGTCTCCTTTCATATTATGTCATCCTGGACTTGATCCAGGATCTCACCTTATATTGCTTAAAATGGAGAGATTCCAAATCAAGTTTGCAATGACAGTTTGTTTGATGTCAGGCTAACACCTGACCTATAATTTCAATTTTTCTGTCTTGGGGAACGCATGCAAAAACGGCTATCCGTGCGAGTTTCTAGAAGGTAACCCAACAACAAACAGCCGCGGTTTGCCACGTAAATGACAAACACTTGGCACAAGATAGCAAGCTCATGACTTCTTGTTCTCTTGTGCCTAGAACGACTGTTCTTGGCCTTCTAGAGTGCTTACGCACACCTGTATTCTGCATACAGTTCCAAAAACAGATAAAAATTGTACCTTTAGTATAACAAAAAAAACACGCGTATTACAACGCGCGTACTTAGAAAGGAAAATGAAATTATGCCCGGCGGTCTAGCATGTAAAAACTGCCCTTTTCGTGCTGTTTAGCCAGGCATTTAAGTTCACTGCCAATGTTGCTAACCTGCGCAAACGAAGTGAGCGGTTTTTTAGTATTATGCACCACGCCAATGCCCATCGCCAGGAAAGGGAACTTTTCCACTTCCCCTTTGCGGTTGGTGGAGACCATGTACCCTTGCGCTTGGTCCTCGGGCGAGTAAAACGTCGGGGCCATTTTGTCTATTTGCGCGGCAATCTCTTGGGCGATGGATTCGGCCTTATCAAAGCAGGACACTACGATAAAATCGTCCCCGCCAATGTGGCCGACAAAAGAGTTGGGGTCCTGCTTGGCGGCGGCTACAATGGTGTCAGCCGTAGCCTTTAGTACGCGGTCCCCGGCTTCAAAGCCGTATTTATCGTTAAAGGATTTAAAATTATTCAGGTCGCAATACAGTACGGCAAAGGGCTTGCCGGTGGCAATTTCGCGCTCAATGCGCGCCTGGATAGAGGGGTTGCCGGGCAAATGTGTCAGCGGGTTGGAGTCCATTTTTTGCTGGCTGCGTTTTAAGAGCAGTTTTACGCGCGCTACAATTTCGTCCTCGTCCGCGGGTTTAGTTAAATAATCATCAATATCCAAGCCCAAGCCTTCTAGTTTGGTGGATTTGTCCGTAACGGCGGTAAAAATAATAATGGGGGTGTGCAAATACCCGGTACGGCTACGGATTTCTTTGACCACTTCAAAGCCCGTTTTTTTAGGCATTTCGTAGTCCAAAATTAAGAGGTCCGGGTTTTCTTTATAGGTTTTATCCACGGCTTCCTGGCCGTCTTGCGCCTGCACGACGGTAAACCCGGCATTGGTTAAAATTTCGGTTACTAAAAAACGGATGGCGTGGGAGTCATCTGCCAATAGAATTTTTTCCATACTCATATTAAAGGAAATAATTTTATATTGTGCAAGCCCTACGGTTTATAAAGAAACGAAAGGAGCAAATTTTTTTGGTGGTCTCTACGCCAAGAAAAAAAGTTTTCCGCGTCCCCGCACGTGCAGTAGTGGGGGGCTTGGATGCGGTCCGCGCAAACGCCCGCTTGGGTCAGTTGGCGTTTAATTTCGGCGGTGAGGTCCACGTGAATTTTGCCGTTACTACGCTGTACGCACGCGGCGGGGAATTGGGCGGCTACGTCCTCTTGCACTTCAAAACAACAGGCCTGGATGTGCGGCCCCAGCCACCCGTTAAGGCGTGCGTGCGGAGCTGTTTGCAGGAGTGCGCGTGCCGTCTTGCCGGGCAGCCCTTGCGCCACCCCGCGCCACCCGCAGTGCGCTAACGCGAGGTGTGTGGCGGTGTCGTCCCACAAAAACAGGGGGACGCAATCGGCCGTTACAATGGCGGCTCCCCAACCGGCAGGAACAGGGCAAAGTAGCCACGCATCCGCCTCTAAAAGAGGGGCTTTTAAAAGGGCTTGTGCCTCTGTGGCGGAAGAAACAGAAACAAGGGTATCACTATGGGTTTGATGAAAATGGAGTATATGGGCCGGGTTTATTCCCAGTTCCTTAAAAACACGTTGCTGATTAGCAAGTTCCCGCATATTGCCGCTATGGCGCGAAAGGGTCCCCCCAATGAGTCCGGCGCGCAGTAGGCGGCTATCGGTAAAAATTTTCATACTTTTTTAAGGGTAGCGCGCACGGTTTTTTGACCCAATAGTTTTTGGGCGGCGCGGGTGAATTTATCGGGCGCGTCACTGGCGTAGAGCCTTACGCTGCCGCGGGCGGTGGCCGCCAAGTGATGCGCTTTTAAGAAAGCGGCTACCGTGGCGGCTAAAGTATCGGCCGAGTCCACCAGTTGCACGCGCGGACCCATGGTTTGGGCAATAACGTCTTTTAAAATGGGGTAATGGGTACAGCCTAAAATAACGGTGTCCGCGCCGGACTCACGCACGGGTGTTAGGTAATCTTGCGCAATGAGTTGGGCGGCCGGATGCTGGGCATACCCTTCTTCGGCTAGCGGCACAAACAGCGGGCAGGCTTGCTGAAATACGCGCGCCGTTTGACAGCGTTTTTGAATGGCTTTTACGTAGGCTTGGCTTTCCACCGTGCCTTGCGTACCTAGCACGGCAATTTTGTGGTTGCGGGTAGCGGCAATAGCCGCCTGCGCGCCCGGCTCAATCACGCCTAGCACGGGGACAGTAAGTTGCTTGCGCAGTGTCCCTAACGCTTGGGCGGAGGCTGTGTTGCATGCCACTACAATGAGTTTGACCCCTTGGGACTGTAAAAACCGGGCTACGTGTAAAGAAAGTTGGGTAACGGCTTTTTTGGATTTACCGCCGTAAGGAACGTTGGCCGTATCGCCAAAGTAAATCAGTTTTTCGTGCGGCAAGGCGCGGCGCAGGGCCCGCAAAATGGTCAGCCCGCCCACCCCCGAATCAAACACGCCAATGGGTTTTTGTTTCATACCCTTATTATAGTAATTTGTAAAAGCGCGAACAAAGCCCTTTTTATGTGCTACAATACATATATGAGAAAGTGCCTATTTTTGTTGTCTATATTCTTTTGCTTTACCCCGTTTGTCGTGGCGCAACAGGCGGCCCAGCCGGCCCCGCTACTGGTGGGGGGAAGTTTTTCGGCCCAAGCCAATAATCCGGCCCAAACGCGTGCCTTTAACCAAGAAGCGCGCGACGCAGAAGTGGACAATTTACGTACCCAACTGCGCAGTGGCCAATATCACGAAGCAATTAAACGCATCAATACCTTAACGGCCAATAATTTTTTAGATGACCGTTTTTATTTGCTCTTAGCCATTGCCTATGACGGACTCAAACAATATGACGACGTCATTTACTCGGCCGGGCAAGCCATTGCCGTAGCCCCGCAAGATGCGCGCGCCTATGTACTGCGTGCCGGGGCGTATATGCAACATAAAAATTACGAACGCGCCCGCTTAGATGTAGAGGCCGCCCTTAAATTAAATCCGTCCTCCCGCTTAGCGCAAAACATCAAACAAGAGTTAGACAGCCAACACGCCAAAGCGGCCCCCGCTAAAAAACCGGGGAAAGGGTTCCCGCGGTGGGTAATTATTTACGTAGGTGTAATTTTACTGGGCCTGGGGCTGTTTGTCTATTTGCGCTACGAGGATTTATTCCGCACGCCCAAAAAAGCCTATTCGCGCAAAGAATCCGAAATAAGAGACCAGTACGATTTTATCCGCCAAATTGGCGAGGGTGGTATGGGCAAAGTGTACGAAGCGTACGACAAATCCCTCAAACGCAAAGTAGCCATTAAGCGTGTGCGCCCGGAACTGGTGCGCAGTGCGTATGTGCGCGAGCAATTTTTGTCCGAGGCCCGCATGGTGGCCTTATTGCGCCACCCGTATATTGTGGAAATTTACACCGTCATTGAAACGGAAAATTCCCTCTACCTGGTGTTTGAATATGTGGACGGGCAAACCCTGGAAACCCGGTTAGATATTGACGGACGGTTGCCGTTCTCGGTTGTCAAAACGATTTTTAAAAATGTGTGCGAAGCCCTGGAATATGCCCACGCGCAAGATATCGTACACTGCGACTTAAAACCCGGCAACATTATGATTTTGGAAAATAACAAAGCCAAGGTCATGGATTTTGGGGTCGCTAAAAAAATGGATAACCAAACCGGAGCCCGTACGGTGGCCGGTACGCCCGCCTATATGGCGCCGGAGCAACAGCGCGGGTTTATGCGTAAACAGTCGGACGTGTACTCCCTGGCGCTTTGCTTGTACGAAGCCTTAGTGGGCCAAGTGCCGTGGACCGTGAAAGGATTTGATATTGCCAACAAAAAAATTGTGCCGGCCTCTAAATTAGCGCCGCACATTCCCGTGGCGGTGGACGCTTTGCTCACAGACGCTTTGAAAGAAGATCCGCAAGAGCGTATCCAATCGGTCAAAGAGTTTTGGGCGCGGCTTAGTGCCATTGAGCCGGACCAAGACGATAACCCGGAAAAAACACATTATTAAAATGAAAGGGGCCTGATGGCCCCTTAATTGTTAATCATTCTTAGTAATTACAAAAATTATCTGGAAGATCATCAATATCATCATACGAAAAACCAGGATAACACTCGTCGAAAAGGATTGTTTCTCCTGTTAACGAAAAATCTACGGTCCAGTAGAATTTGTCTTCTGTGCGAATAGACACAGTACACATCCCATCATCCTGCAAACACGTAAGATATATAGATTCAAATCCATCCGGCATATCCATTAGGCCGTATAAGTTGTGAAAATCATCATAGGACATTTCGTTTTCAAATGTTTCACCGGCGGCCACAGCGGCTTTGATGGCTGCTTGGAAAGATTGAATGAGTTCACGGGCTGTGTCGGCCTGCGCTTGAAAATTGGGGGTAGTTGTAAAATTGCCCGTGCTATTGCCGGCCAATAAATAGAGTTCGTTTCCTTTATCAGAAGTGAGCCCCGTTTCTGTGCCGCCGTCCGAGGTGCACACTTTTTCTGCAAGGGTTACGTTGGCAATTGCCTCACAATAAATATTATTGGCAAAGTTCTCGCTGTGGCTTAAATACATTAAGTAATTGTTATCTAGGCCTTCGCGCTTTACGCGGACGTATTCGTGGCCCTCTGTGTTGCTGAGTTCCACATCGACTGTTTCGGGTTTTTGAATATCCAGGTCTGCCAAACGGGTGGCATATTGGCCGTTCGCATAAAAGTATGCTTCTTGCGCATCTTTGATAGCTTTTCCTATGGGTTTTAAAGATGCAAAACGGCTTTTTCCCACGGCTTTTTGGTATTGCGGTAGAGCCACGGCAGCCAAGATGCCAATAATCAGCACGACGACCAAGAGCTCTATGAGGGTAAAGCCGCGCGCCGTTCCCCTCGCCCCTTGCGGGAGAGGACGAGTGCGTAAGCACCGTGGTGAAGGGGTGCAAAATAAAGTTTTCCTTTTCAATACCCCCTCATCTGTCCTGCGGACATCTTCCCCCGCCAGGGGGGAAGTGAACAAAAAGGTTTCCCCTACAACATGTTGCGTAAAACCCCGCCGGGTGTTTGTGTGTTCCATAAGTTTGCCTCACTTTGATTTAATTTCAATTTCTCTGCTCATGAAACCTACAAAAACGGCTCTTGCGCATGAACTGAGAGAACAGCCCCACAAGCAACAGCCGCGGCCTGCTATAATAGCAAACACTCGGCACAAAACAAATGGTTTGCAATTCCGTTTGTTTTGTGCCTATTATCGGCTAGTTCTTGGAGTTCTCTCAGGCTTACTTAGCGCTCCGTATTCTGTATACGGTTCCAAAAACAGATAAAAATTGTACCTATAGTATAATAAAAATAAGTAAGGTTGTCATCCCCGAGTGTCTTTGTCGGGGATCTCCACCTTATTCCCTTATTCGTCATTGCGGGCAACGCCTCCTACGTTCCGCCGTCATTGCGAGGAACAACGTGACGAAGCAATCTATTTAGTAAACAGCACAGATTGCCACGCTTTCGCTCGCAATGACGAAAGGGCACAGATTGCCACGCTAGCGCTCGCAATGACGGCAAATACATACACAGCATATTGCTTATTTTATCAGTTTGTAGCGTTTGTTTGAAATTTTTTGCAAGAAAAAGCACTGGGTGGCCCAGTGCTTTTTTAGATAGAAACAAGGGTTTTATTTTAGCGCGGTTTTGGCGGCCTCAAATAGTACTTCTAAGGTGCGGTGGACAGCACGCTCGCCAAAGTGGGTTTCCCACTTGTACTCGTAGAGTTTATCGCTAATGCCGTAGCACGCCGCGCCGCGCACTTTGCGTTTTTGGCAGACGGCGTAAAACGCGGCAGTTTCCATTTCTACCGTCAGGACGTCTTTGGTTTGGTAGTGCTTAATTTCGGCCTTGGTTTCGCGGAAAATAGCGTCCGTGGTCCAGTTGCGGCTTAGGTGGAAATTTTGCTTATTGGCTTTCAGTGCGCCTGCCAATTGGGTAAGCAAGGTTTTGTTTGGCTTGGCGGTTTCGGTCGTTACGTAACAAGGGGAGGTCCCGTCGTCGCATAAGGCTTCACTGCACAAACACAGGTCGCCGGGTTGTACTTCTTCTTGCAAGCTACCCGCCAGGCCGATAAACACAAATTCTTTTACCCCCAGGGCAATGAGAACTTCCAATTTCATCGCCATAGCCGGGGCCCCGTAGCCAAAGTTGGTTACGTAGCAAACGCCGGTGTTTTCCAGTACGTAAATATCCATTTCGCACGTGTATTTTTTCCATTTACTGTGCGAAGTAACATATTTCGTGAGCGAAGAAATAGGGCAGATGATTGCTTTTTTAGGCAATGTAAGCCCGGCTGCTACGTGTTTAGCGTAATTAGCAGCGTTAGAAATGCCCGGCAAAGCCGGTTTTTTATTTTTTGGGAATAAGATCTTCATATTTTTGTAAAATTTATATACATATTTTATCAAAAAGGAACAAATAATGGCGTGGTTTACTGAACTGGTTGTGCGCGTAAACGCTTTTGTATGGGGCGTGCCCATGATGCTACTTATCGTAGGCATTAGCATCTATTTTACGGTTAAATTAAAATTTTTCCAACGCCATTTACACCGCGCCATCCAACTTTCTTTAAAAGAATCGCGCAGTGCAGGTGTGATTAGCAGCTTTGGGGCCTTGGTGGTGGCACTAGCCGCTATGGTGGGTACCGGCAACATTGTAGGCGTGGCGGCGGCCGTTTCTACCGGCGGGCCGGGGGCCTTATTTTGGATGATGCTGTGTGCCTTTTTTGCCATGGCTACCAAATATGCCGAAGCCGTACTGGCCGTCAAATACCGCGAACAAAACGAAAAAGGCGAAATGGTAGGCGGCCCTATGTATGTGCTTAAAAACGGGCTGAATTTTAGAAAATGGGCGGTGGTATTTGCGGCGGCTACGGCCCTGATGGGCTTTGCAGATGCGCTGATCCAAACTAATTCCTTGGCGGCTATTTACCACTCGGTTTTCAACGCGCCCGCCGCGCTGACCACGGCACTGCTTATCGTGCTAACCGCGGCCGTTATTTTGGGCGGCGTCAAAAAAATTGCCCGTGTGTGCAAGTATTTAGTGCCGCTGATGGCGCTTCTTTATATCGTACTTTGTTTCGTGATTATCGCGTTGCACGTGGAAAAAATCCCGTGGGCGCTTGCGTGCATTTTTAAAAGCGCGTTTAGCGGTACCGCAGTTGTGGGCGGTGCGATTGGCGTAACCGTGCGCGAGGCCGTGCGCTACGGGGTGGCCCGCGGCGTACTTTCCAACGAAGCAGGCAGCGGCTCGGGCGCGATTGCGGCCGCCGCGGCACAAACGCCTAACTCTGTGCGCCAAGGGTTGGTATCGGCTACCACGGTGTTTTGGGATACGCTTGTGTTGTGTTTGCTGTCCGGCCTAACGGTAGTGATTGCGGGCGATTGGCAAAGCGGCACGCTCTTTGGGGCGGAACTGGCGCAAAACGCGTTTGCCAGTTTGCCGGCGGGGTCTTATTTATTAGTAGCCAGTTTGTCGCTATTTGCGTTTAGTACGCTAGTGGGGTGGAGCTATTATACCGCCAAATCGGTGGAATTTTTTGTAGGCTCCAATGTGGAAAAATGGGTGTATATAGCGTGGCTGTGCGTGATGTGTGTGGGCGGTTTTTTACAACCCAAACTGGTGTGGGAACTGGCCGACACCGCTATAGCGGTGATGTGCATCCCTAACATTTTGTCCTTATGGCTGCTACGCGGGGTGGTATTTAGCGAAACACGGGCCCACCTCGCTAGCGAGTTGCGCTTCGCGCGTAAATAGAGTATCATTTAACAGAGAGGAACGGTATGCTTAAAGAATATCTCATCAAAGATAAAAAACTGGTGGAAACCGACGGTAAAAAAGCGCAAGTGTATGTATACACGAATCCCACGCCCGAAGAACAACGCTTTTTAATTGATACCTATAAAATGGACGAGCATACCTTGGCCTCCGCCCTGGACCCGGATGAACTGCCCCGGTTGGAGTTTGAGCCGGAACACACTGTGCTGATTTACAAACGTCCTAAAAATTATTCCGGCAAAGACCAGCTGGAATTTAAGGTAGCCTCCGTGGGGATGTTTTTATTTAAAAATAAACTGGTTATTGTACTGGCCGAGGACATCCCGCTGTTTGTAGGCAAACGTTTCCAAAGCGTCAGCTCCATAAAAGACGTATTTTTAAAACTGATTTATAATTCTATTTCCCATTACGTGGAGCACTTGCGCATTATCCATATGATTTCCGAAGAGATTGAGGATAAAATTACCGATTCTATGGATAACCGCTACCTGCTAAACTTGTTTAGCCTGGTAAAAAGTTTGGTGTACTATGCCGAGGCCATTACCTCCAACGGCTTTGTGTTTGAAAAAACGCGCACCCTGGCCGGGCGCATTGGGCTGGATGAAAAAGATGTGGAAATGCTAGATGATATTATTGTGGAAAACACCCAGTGCAAAACGCAGGCCGATATTTACTCCAACATTTTAGCGCAACTCTTGGACGCGCGTGCCTCTATTGTAAACAACAACCTCAACCAACTGATGAAAAAACTAAACGTGGTAACCATTTGGATGATGGTCCCCACGCTCGTAGTCAGTGCATACGGTATGAACGTGGCCCTGCCCATGGCACAGCATCCGCAAGCGTTTTGGATGCTGATGGGGGTGTGTTTGATGCTCGTATGGCTGGTGATGCTTTACTGGCGGCACAAAAACTGGTAAAATTTCGTCCTAATTTGCCCCATTTCATTGTTACCGGCCCGCTCACGTACCTTCGCGCGTACGCTTCACGGGCCGGTGCCGCGAACTGGGGCAAATTATTTTGAAATTTCTTCCCCGCAAATTTGAAAAATCAGCCTACTTTTGGTTGTCCCCGGTGATATTGCGAACGGTATTTAATTTTTCCTCGTTCGCGCCTAGAGCTGCGAAAAATTCGTTTGAAATTTCTATTGGCTATCATGCCCTTGTAAAGTCCCGTTTTTACAGTAGGGTTTCAAATATTGTTATTTGAAACCCTACTCGTTTTTCGGGCAACCATTTGCCATATGATACGTTTGATTTCCCCAAAAATCCGATTTTCTCTATGGTAACTTATAGTATGATGAAGAGGATACTTCAGTGGCGTTCATAATTTTCTGACAAAAATCCCCTTTGGATTGTTGAAAATTATAGAAGAAATCAGCATCAAGTTGTTCGTGGCACAGGATTGTTTTTGTGGGGGTAGAAGTATCATAATCATTTTGAAAGAAATACGCAAAACCACTACCTTGATACGGGCCACTAATCCGCCCAACAAAAATCCCCCATACGTTCGCAGGTCTATCCGTGTATAATTGAATGGTCCAGTCTTCATTGGAACGTGTTTCTTGGGACCTCTTGTGCCAAGGGATGTGCTCCGTCCAAGGGATTTCTACGTCTAATTGGTCGAATTGCGTAGCGTATTCGCCATTGGCTAGATAATATGCTTCTTGTGCCTGTACGAGCGATTTAAGCAAGATTAGTGCTTGTGTAGCGCGCGATTTCTCTACCGCTTTTTGATATTGAGGCACTGCCACCGCCGACAAAATGCCAATAATCAGTACAACTACTAATAGTTCTATTAGTGTGAATCCTGCTGTTGTTTTTTTGTTCATTTTTCTCTCCGTGTTGAAAAGTGCAAAAAAAGACGACGTATTGCCTAAGCTATTCCACTAACCCGTGCAATAATCGTCGCCCGCCCACCTCTTGTGAGGTGGGCGCAAAAGCAGACGACTATTTGTGGAGTGGAATATGCATCACGGACCGAAATCCGCCTTGCTTAATGCAGGCTCTCCCTGCACTTCCAACAAATAATCTAATTTTATTTTACTACTTCTCTATTGTAACATAATTCAAACAACCTGTGGAAAGACCCGCACTTCCCCAAGCACCGGGAATATAGAGGATAAGATGATTTTCCAAAACCGAGGTTAGTTTGACGGTCTGCTTTAGGCTAACTTATTGCTTTTCAAATCCGGCAAAATTAGCACATATTTTGTTACCTAAGGACGAACCATTAAGCGGGCGGCACAAATGTTTATTATCATAACCGCTTTGATTGTGCGAACCGAAGAAAAGGAATTGGAAATCTCTTACTGTAGAACAATCTTCCCAAGTTGTGTTATTATCAGGGCAATATTCAATGCTAACTCGATTATCTTCTGTTGAATTATTCAATAAGAAGTTATTCCCACACTTTAGAAATTCTCCTTTATGGCGGCCTGAATCATAAGGCTCATAATCCACATGGCTACATTCGCCGGGCATGTCTATATCAAGCAGGGAAATGGAACCGGCAAAATCGCCATTTGCCAAATAATATACTTCTTGAGCATCCAAGATACTTTTGGCAAGGTTCAACATAGTAGCTGTGCGTGCTTTTACTACGGACACCTTGTATTGTGGTAATGCAATAGCCGCCAAAATGCCGATAATGAGGACTACTACAAGTAGCTCAATGAGCGTAAAACCGGAGCGAAGCGGAGCCCTGAACGAGCCTTTATTCAGGGCCTCTTGCTTATAGGTCAGGTGTGAGCCTGACATCAAATAAGGTGTCATCCCCGAGGGTTTCTGTCGGGGATCTCCACCGCTTGAACGTCGTTTAGAGAGGTTGATATGTTCCGGCTTACTTGCGGCTTGCGTCAGGCTGACACCTGACCTATAAGCGACGCTTGCTACTTGCGTATTACCCCGCCGGGTACTTTTGTATGTCATTTGCGTTCTCCTGTGTCTGTTTGGAGAACGTATAAGAACGGCCATTTGCCTTGAGTGCATAACAAGAGAACCCAACAACAAACAGCCGCGGTTTTCCGTCAAAAACGGTAAACGCTCGGCACAAAACAACCGGGTAATTAGTCCGTTTGTGTTGTACCTCAAATCGGCTATTTTTGGCTTGTTATGCGCTTATAAAAGCTCTGCGTTTCTTAAACGCTTCCAAAAACAGATTTATAATTGTATTTACTACCTCTTTATTATAACAAAAACTGGTTGACCCACAAACATAAAGTTGCTATCATATCTATGTAGGAGTTCAAATTATCACGGAGAAAGCAATGAAAAACTTACTAAAAGTAGTATTAGTTTTAGCTGTGGCCGCCGGTTTAACCGCCTGCAGCAAAAACAAAAAAAATGACGCTGCCGTAGACGGCAACGTAGTGGCCGTTTCTGAAATGGTAGTGGCCGAAGAAAACGTAGAAGTACCTGCCCAAGAAGTAGCTTTAGGCGTAGTACACTTTGCGTTAGACAAATTCAACTTGTCCGCTGACAACCGCAAAATTGTGGAAGCCAACGCCCAGGCCATCAAAGCCGCTGCGGGTGCCGTAGCCAACTACCAAGTGGTAGTAGAAGGCAACTGCGACGATCGCGGTACCACTGCTTACAACATCGCTTTAGGCCAAAAACGTGCCGACGAAGTAAAAGCTTATTATGTACGCTTAGGTATTCCGGCTGACAAAATCGCCACGGTTTCTTATGGCGAAGAAAAACCGGTTTGCTACGAAGCGAACAACGACTGCTGGGCCCAAAACCGCAGAGCCGAAACGCTTTTACAAGCCAACTAATTATTAGTTAACAGGAGCCCGCAGACCCATGAAAAATATACTATCACTTATTTTACTAGGGGGTGCGGGCTCTATGCTGTCCGGCTGTTTGCTCGCCAGTCAGCAGGACATGAGTTCGTTGCAAAGCCAGTTAAAAGAGCTCAACGCTACTATCTCGCAAATGCAGGCCAACCAGGCCGAACTGGCCAGTAAAATGGACGAGCTGAACCAAAACTTGTCCGTTTCTAACGAGAATTTTTCCCAAAACAGCGGCCAAATTGCCGGCTTATCAGCTAAACTGGACGATATTACCGCCTCCCTACGCGGCACCAAACCTGCCGAGGAAGGAGCCGAAGGCTTGCCGGTGGTACAACCGGCCAGTGCGGTGCTTCCGTCCGATTTATTTGCCGAGGCCAAAAACCACCTGGATAAAGGTGCCTACGAGGCCGCCGCTACGGGCTTTAAACTCTACACAACTAAATACCCGCAAAACGAAAATACCGATGAGGCCTATATTTACCTGGGCGACGCGTACGTAGCTGCGGGCCAAACCAAAAAAGGGGCTATTGCTTACGCTACCTTGTTGCAACAATTTCCTAAAAGCAAACTCGTCCCTACCGCGCGTTTAAAATACGCGCTTAGCATTGTTCCCTTAGGCAAAAAGGACGAGGCCAAAAAATACTTGTCCTCCGTCGTGGCCGAATTTCCCACCGCGCCCGAAGCTACCCAAGCCAAAGCGGAACTAGCCAAACTAAAATAAACGGAAGCGTTTATGTGGAAACGATTTTTTACCCTTGTTATAGCCTTGCTATGTGTAACGGCTGCTTATGCGGCTAAACCCAAAACGGATGTATATATTGGTATTACCTCTGCCGGCAAACAAAAATTGCCCGCTATTGCCATGCCGGTTTTCACGGCGGACGCGCAAAGCCAAGCCGCGGCCGCGGAAGTGCACGAAGTCCTGCGCGGGGACTTGCTCTTTGCCCGTTATTTTGACGTAACCGAAGACGGCCCGGCGTTTGATGTTGCTAACGTCAAGGAATCCTTGGCGGCGTGGGCCAAATTACCGGCCCGGCCCAGTTACGTGCTCACAGGGGGGGTTACATACGCCGAGCCTTACTATACCATTAAAATTTACGTGTATGATATGGTAACCCGTGCGGCGGTATTTGCCAAAGCCTTTAAAGGGACGCAAACCAGTTTACGCCGTTTGGCGCATATCGCGTCGGACCAAATTGTGGCGGCCTTACTGGGTAAACGCGGGATTGCGGACACCAAAATTGCCTTTGCCAATAACGCCACCAAACATAAAGAAATTTACATTGTGGATTACGACGGTAAAAACTTGCAACGCTTAACCAAAGACAATTCCATTTCGCTTTTGCCGCGTTGGAGCAAAGACGGGCGCATTTTTTACACCACGTATAAGTACCGCAACCCGGATATTTTTGCCATTGACTTGCGTGCCGGCAAAATTTCGCCCATTATTATTAAAAAAGGGCTTAGCTTAATTGGCGGCGTCTCGCCGGACGGCAAGGCACTTGTGTTTACCAGCTCCGGCGGCAGCAACCCCAGTATTTACATTTATAATTTGGAAACCCACCAAAAAACGCAAATTACCAATAAAGCCTCGGTGGACGGCTCCCCGTCTTATTCGCCCGACGGCAAATATATTACGTTTGTGTCCAACCGCGCGGGAAATCCGCAAATTTACGTCATGGAACTGGCTACCGGGCAGACCCGGCCGCTCACCAAAAAGTTTAACTGGTCCGACACGCCCCAATGGTCTCCCACCGGGGAATGGATTGTATTTTCCGGGCGGGAAAGCCCCTACCACCCCATGGATATTTTCCTAGTAGATTTAACAGGCACGCAAATTAAACGCTTAACCAGTGATGCCGGCTCCAACGAGGACCCTACCTGGTCGCCCGACGGCCGTTTTATTGCATTTACCACCACGCGCAACGGGCGGCGTCAGCTGTATATGATGGATATGGACGGCAGTGCGCCGCACCTGTTAGCCGACGTAGCGGGCGATTCTTTTACCCCGCACTGGAGTATGTAGCGACTCCCTTGTAATGTTGCATTTTAGGCAGGGCGGGTAAAGACATAAAGTCTTATCCGCCCTGTCCTTTCCGGGCAACTATTTGCCACATTTGGCCGTCTTTGCGGTCCCTTGCCCTTGACGTGTCATCCAGACACGCCTATGCGGGCAACTTGCCCCGCAAATACGGCTCAAATCTGACAAATCAGCCTACTAAACATGGTACGCGGTGATGTTAGCCGAATTATCAATTGATACGGCTTATTTACGAAATATTTTCCCAACTTCTTAGATTTAATTATAAAAATATCCTAATCCGCTGTTGCCGTTAAACCAATCAGGTTCGCTTTTTCCAGTGTCGCTTTTACATATTCGGGCGCCTAAAGAGGATTCGTCGATATTTCCTTCATGTATGCATAATATTTTCCCCGGGAAGAGAGTCTGTGCATGTGGGGATTGAATTTGATATTGTAATTTAAAATTACTGCCTTTATAACGCCCCAAAGTTAGGCCGTTGGCCTGTGTTTCAACGGTACCGCCCCAATCATAAACATATTGGTTTGCACTACTTTTTGTTTCGTTATAACCCGCTGGGGCACTGATATCTAACTTTTCTAAGGAATCTGCGAATTGCCCATTGGCCAAGTAGTATGCTTCTTGCGCCTGTGCAATATCTCTGGCCAAATGTTTAATAGTGGCGTATCGGCTCTTTGCGACAGTCAGTTGGTATTGTGGCACGGCTACCGCCACCAAAATGCCAATAATTAAAACCACCACCAACAGCTCAATGAGCGTAAACCCGCGAGAGTGTGTGCCCCGCCCCTGGAGGAAGAGGATGCCCGCAGGGCAGGTGAGGGGGGTATCCAATAAGGAAATTCTTTTTAGTTTATGTAGGTCAGGTTTTACCTGACAATAAGGGGCGTTTTTCCCCATTGTAGAAGCGGAAAGATGCCCCAGAACCGGGGCATTGTCAGGCAGAGCCTGACCTACCGGATTGATTTGCGTTTGTCCCCGCCGGGGATTGGTTTTGTTCATAGAACTCTCCTCGTAGTAAATTCAATTTATCCGTTTGGAGAGTGCAGATAAAAACGGCTGAATTTCTTCAGGTCTAGTGAGAGTCCGTGAACAAAAACAGCCGTAGTTTAACATATCAAGATGATAAACATTCGGCACTACGCAAGAAAGGTTGCAATCCTTTTTGCGTGGTGCCTTTATTAGGCCAGTTTTGGATCTCACTAGAGCTTTTTTACAAAAGCACTCCGTATTCTGCATACGGTTCCAAAAACAGAATTAAATTGTACCTACATTATAACAAAAAAGGGAACCTTTTATTGGTTCCCTTTTTGCTCTGCACAAATCAACCTTATTCACACGCGGGTACGCCCGTGGTGGCGCAATCGCCAAACGGGAAGGCTTGGCAACATACCGCGCTACTGCCATTTTGCATAAATAGCGTAAATTTGCGCGTAGAAACCGGGTCCGTCACTACGGCACGGTACCCTTCGGGCGTGTAAAATAACGTCATGCCCTCGGCGCGTAGCGGCTCAATTAAGCGGGTTCCATTTTGCGCAAGTTGGGTCATGCGTTGGATAGCCTGCTCAGCGGCTAGTTGGGTGGGCGTCATGCTCAAGCGCAAAGACACCAATAACCCGCCAAACAAGAAAAGTAGCCACAATACGCACACCACTACAAGCCACAGCGTGTGGGACGGGGTGGGGGGGAGTTCTTGCCCTTTTTCATAGGATTTTTTGACAACGTACGTTTCGGCAATTACGTCGTGCAAGGCGCGTTTGCGGTTGGTAAACGCGGCCATCATAAATCCAATATAGAAAATAATGTAGGATAAAAACTTGGCAAAAAAACGCCCCGTGGCGCGGGCAAAGCTAATGCGCTCGCCGTGCGCGCCCACTACTTTAATGCCTAGGAGGCGTTTGCCCCAGGTGGACTGTTTACTTCCGCTTTCAAAAAACGCAAAATACAGCCACATCAAGGCAAAAAACACCAGCTGCCAACTCAAAATAGTGCCGCCCAGTAAGCTAGCTTGCGCGGCGGAGAGACTATTTACCTCCGTTCCATCCAACGCTACCAGTTGGGCCGCAACGACGGGCCCAAAAATAAACAACGTAGGTACCATGACAATCAGGGTATCTACAAGTAGGGCCAAGGCCCGTCTAAAAAAACCTGCATAGATCATATGTTTTCCTCCTAATTTTATTGTACTTTATTTAGCTTTGGTCGCGCGCGGTTTGCGAAAGCACCGTCGGCAACGTGCTTGGTAAGCGTCGGTTGTCCCTACCACAATGCGTTTTTTATCTTTGCTGAGGCGTTGGGTAAAACTGGCCGGGTTGCCGCATTTGGTGCATACGGCTAGGTTTTTGGTTACAAATTCCGCCTTCGCCAGTAGCGCGGCGGTTACTTCAAAGGGTTCGGCGCGGTAGTCGGTATCTAAGCCGGCTACAATCACGCGTTTGCCGCGGCGGGCCAGTTCTTCACACACATCCACAATGCCTTTATCAAAAAAATTAACCTCATCAATGGCAATTACGTGCGTGTTTTTTTCCACAAGCGGCAAAATTTCGCTGGAATTTTTCACACAAATAGCGGCCACTTTATTTTGGTTGTGGCTGGTAATGCTGTTAATGCCGTAGCGGGTGTCAACGGTGGAATTAAACAGTTGTACCTTTTGCTTGGCGATGAGTGCGGTGCGCACGCGGCGGATGAGTTCCTCGGTCTTGCCCGAGAACATACACCCGCAAATCACTTCTATCCAACCTTGTTTGTGATATAAGAGCGGATTTACCATAGGTTTCCTCGTTAATTACGTGGGTGGGTGTCATCCATCCACGGATAAAAATACGTGTCTGATGCCGGGGCTGTATGGCGGGCCCCTTGTCCACACAAAATGTTTAAACTGACCGCAAAAGATAAGTTGTGGTTGCGGTGGCGCACGGTAGCTTGCAGGCGCAAATCGTGGAACGAGCGCGTGAAACGTGCAAATTTATTAAAACTGTCAAAGTGTTTGCGGTAGAACGAAAAATCAATCCCCAGGTCGGCACTCCACCGTGCGTGAGCCGGGTGCAAGCCCCAGGTGGTAGTAAAGGTATAGCGGTCCGCTTGCGTTTGGTATTTAGAATCGGGCGAGGTATAGTTGGCAAAGTTGTTTAGGCCCAGGCCGATGGAGTGCTGTTGAATGTTCCAATACGTTTGGGCAATAAAGTTAATGTTTTTCTTGGTAATATCGTACTGGTCCTGGAAGTAGCCTGTAAATAAGCCGTTGGGGGAGGTGTACCCGGTTTCCAACACCAAAGGTTCAATGCGGGTTTTTAAGTGATCCCAAGGCAGTTCTTCCAAATATCCGGTACGTAAATTGATGGTGGAGTCAGAAAGGTTAAACCCGCTTTCAAACCGTACATACGTGCCGGAGGTAGGGCGGAAATAGTGCTTTACGTACAGGTGGTTGCGTTCAATACCTTTGTCTAAGGATTTTTGGTCCGACGAAAGCGTGCCCGTAGAAAGGCGTTTGGTAAATTCATAGCCGATGTCTGTACTGCCTAACACGGAGCGGGTTTGCAAGTTCATGTCCCCGCCAATGCGGCTGACCCACGCGTCTTTTTTGTCATATTTGTCATCGGCAAAGGTGGCGGTTTGATCGTAAAATACGCGGGGCATCAGGGTAAAATGACGGTTTAATTTAAGGGCCTTTTCCGTGGTCCATTTGGCGTGTAACTGGCGTTGGTAAGGGCCCTCGTCGGGGATTTGGTGTGGATCGTACTGCAAGTGGGACGTATTGGTAAAATTCACTTCAAAGCGGTTAGCGGTTTTAAGCCACGGGTCATTGATGGGCAGCATCATAAACTTAATCTCCGGTAAGGTACGTTCTTGCGCCATGTATTTTTGCTTGCTCCATACAAACAGGTCTTTTTGCTGATAATTTACACGCAAGGTGGTCCGGCGGGTTTGGCGCGAAAGCGAAAAGTTGGTGTCTTGGTCCGGCATGAAGATATAGGGGTTACTGCGGAAAAAGGAGTCATAGAAATACGGGTCCGACACCATACGGAACTGCGTCTGGAATTGGTACAACGCCCCGGTGGGGTTATTAAAATGGTTGGAGGAGTCATACATTTCCCACCAATAACCGCCCTGCACGCCCCAACGGTTGGAGTTATTGAGCGAAAAGTCTTGGTATTTGGCATGGTCGTCAATAAAATAAAACTCGCTCGTTCCGCGTAATTTATCGGAAGAAACAGCCGCCAGTTCCGCCCCAAGGCCCACGCCGGATTTGGTGTAGTAATCTAAATTAAGTTTAGGTTTAAGAGACCCTATTTCCGGAAAAGTGGTGGTGGTTAACAGCCCAAACCCGGTTTTGTTACTTTGGGTAAATTCCACATACGTAGTCCAAAATTTTTGCGAGTCTAAGGACCGCCAAAATAAGGGCAAATACATGACCGGGATATTGTTGAGGCGCAACACTGCACCGGTGCCAAACACGCGCTGCTTTGGGGAAATAGAAAGTTTGCTCACGGACAATGTATAGTGCGGGTCCGGCCTGTCGCAACACGTAACAGTGGCGTTGCGCAAAATTTTAGTGCCGTTTTTAGAAGAAATTTCCCGGGCACTCAGCACGCGCAAGGGGGGGTACTGGGTGGACATATTTTCGGCCTGAAAATCGTTGGTAGTGTAATTGACCGAGATGTTGTTGCCCGTTATAACGCTGCCTTTGTTGTCTTCAATGCGTAGCGGCCCTTGGGAGGTAAACTGCGTGTTTAGTTGGTCCAAACTGAGTTTTTCGCCCGTGACGGTGCGTACGGTGCCGTCCGGCGTTTTTTGAATGAGCTTGACGTTGCCGTCTAAGGTAACTTTTTTGCTTTGCGGCTCTACTTGGGCTTTATCGGCGGTAAAATAGACAAAACTACCCTCTTGCGGGGCAGGCAAGGAACGTTCTTGTCCCCAGGCAGGCAATGTCAGTACCAGTAGCGCAAGGAGTAGTTTTTTCATGGATGTAACTGGGTGGCTTGGTGCAAGGCGTACAGGGCCGCCCCTACTCCCCCGATATTTGGGTTTTTGGAAACCAGCAGTTTTAATTTTTGAAACGGTGTTTTAATTTGCTGGTTTTCCAACACGTGTTTTAAAGCAGGCATAAAGTAAGGGGCCGCGCCCGATACCCCGCCCGTTAAAACGACGGTGTCTAAATCTAAAATTAAGGAAAGGTTGGCAATTCCTAATCCTAAATAATGGCCCGTTTCCTGCCAAATTTTGAGCGCCTGCGGGCAACCTTGTTCGGCGGCTTTGGCCACCTGATCTACTTTAAAATCGGCCCCGGTTTTAACGGTTTTAGCCAAACAAGAGTCCGGGTAGTCCACGATGCTTTGTAGTGTGCGGCGTTTAATCCCAATCGTGCCCACGAATGCTTCCAAGCACCCGCGCGCTCCGCATCCGCACAAGGGCCCCGTGGTGGTGTCGGCAATTTTCATGTGTCCAATTTCCCCGGCAGTGCCGTGGGAACCCTGGTAGAGTTCTTTATTTAAAATCAGTCCGCCGCCCACCCCGGTACCCAAGGTTACAATCAGTACATTGGTGCCTTGGCGTTTTAAGTCGGCTTCATATACGCCCCAGGCGGCCAGGGTAGCGTCATTCACAACCTGCGGGCGCAGACCGGTGTATTTTTCCAACTGGTCGGCTAGGGGCCAGGCTTGCACGTCGGTAAATTTTAAATTGGGGTTGTAGCGCAGTACGCCGTTTTGGTGATCTACGTCGCCCGGCGCTCCTACCGCTACGCAAACGCGTTGGTCGGCAAATTGCGCTTTAATTTGGTTGATAAAGCTGCCAATTTGGGTAATAAACCCTTGGGTTCCTTTGGAAAAATCCGTCTCCAGTTTTTCCTTGCGGAAAATTTCCCCGTGGTCGTTCATCACGTAAAGTTTTACAAAAGTGCCGCCGATATCTACACCAATTCCAATCATACTTACTCCTTACTTTTAGGATGTGCCTCATTGTACACGCTTTTTAGTTGCTCGAGCGATACGTGCGTATAAACTTGCGTAGTGGACAAACTTTGGTGGCCTAGCATTTCTTGCAGGCTGCGTAAATCGCACCCGTGCCCCAAGAGGTGGGTGGCAAACGTGTGGCGCAAACTGTGCGGGGTCACCCGCCGCGCCAGGTTAGAAGAAATAGCTGTATTTTTAAACAAATACGCTAGGCCGTCCCCCGTGAGCGGGGTGCCGTTTTTATTTAAGAAAAGGGCGTCCCCGGGCTGTGGGTTTTTGCGGGTAGCTAAATAATCTTTTAACGCTTGCAAGGCCGTTTGTGTAACGGGCACTAAGCGTTCTTTGCGCCCTTTACCCAGCACGCGCACCACCCCGTTGAAAAAATCCACATCCTTAATTTTTAGCCCGGTTACTTCACTGCGCCGCAGCCCGCTGGAGTACATCAGCTCAAACAAGGCCGCGTTGCGTTGGGCAAAATGTTTGCTGTGCGCGGCGGTGTCAATGAGACGGTCGGTTTCCGGCTCGGACAAAAATTTGGGTAGCAGTTTTTCCTTTTTAGGGGAGGGAAGCAGCTTAAACGGGTTTTTGGTTAAATACCCTTTGCGTAGCAAATACCCCACAAAGCTGCGCAGTGTGGCAATTTTACGTAGCACGGTGTTGCGCTTGGGGTCGCTGAGTTGCACGTTGGCTAAAAATGTGCGCAACTGGGCGGGGGACAGGGCATCCTCTTTGGATAGCTTGCGCGCGGTGCAAAACCGGTCAAATTCCCCCAGCGTGGTGCGGTAGGCCCGCACCGTAAGGGGGGAAAAGTTTTTGTTTTGCAGCTCTGCTAAAAACGCTTCTATCCACGCTTGCATAATTAGTTGGTTTTGGCCTGTTTCTGGGCGTGTGCTTGTTTGATTTGGGCAATTTCGTCCGGCGTTACGGTTACAATGGTTTTGCATTTGGGGTAGCCGGAACAACCCAAAAATTCCCCGCGTTTAGAGGAGCGCAGGACCATGGGTTTGCCGCATTTTTCGCACAAGCGGTCCGTTACAATGGGGCCTGTGGAAGCCACTTTATGGCCTTGCGCATCTAGCGAGAACGTATTTTTGCAAGCCGGATAGCCCGAGCACGCCAAAAATTTGCCGCGCCGCCCGGTGCGGATGACCATGGGCTTGCCGCACTTATCGCAAATTTCGTCGGTTTTTTCGGGCTGGACTTTTTCGCCGGTGCTGGTTAAATTGACTTTGCCTTTGCACGTGTCGTCGCTACATACTAAATATTCGCCAAAGCGGCTGCGTTTTTTAAGCATCATTTTGCCGCAAATGGGGCATTTTTCGTCGGTCTCTTTAGCGGCCGGGCGTTGCATGCCTTTATCGGCGGCGTCTAAGTCTTTGGCAAAATTTTGGTAGAACGACGCCATCAGCTCCACCCATTTTTGGTCGCCTTCGGCAATTTTATCCAGTTTTTCTTCCACGCCGGCGGTGTAGGAAAGGTCCATAATTTCCTTAAAAAACCCTTTTAAACTGTCGGTTACCGTAATGCCCAGGTCCGTAGCGACCAATTTATTGGACTTGGGTTGGCGCGCAATATATTTGCGGTCAATAATCGTTTTAATGGTAGGCGCGTAGGTGGACGGGCGGCCGATACCGTGCTTTTCCAGGGTTTTAATGAGACTGGCTTCGTTGTAATACGGCGGCGGGGTGGTTTTGTGGTCTTTGGTTTTAATTTCCACCAGTTTGAGCGTGTCCCCTTCGGCCAAAATGGGCAGCAGCGCACTGTTGCTGTCCTCGCTGGGGGTTTCGTCTTCGTCCTTGTAAATAGACAAATACCCCGGGAATTTAACCGTGCGGCCTGTAGCGCGCAGGACACAGTCCTTTTCGCTCTTAGCGGCAATATCAATAGACACCGTGTTAAAGACCGCGTCGGCCATTTGGCTAGCCACAAACCGTAGCCAAATCAGCTCGTAGAGTTTGTACTGGTCGGCCGTTAAAAAGGGCTTCATATTTTGCGGCGTGCGGCGCACGTCCGTGGGATGGATGGCTTCGTGTGCTTCCTGTGCGCCCATTACTTTACTTTTAAAAATGTTGGGCTTGGCGGGCACAAATTGTTCCCCGTATTTTTGGCCGATAAATTTTTTGGTTTGCTCTTGCAGTAGTTTAGAGACGTTAAACGAGTCCGTACGCATATACGTAATTAAACCAATGGTCTGCCCTTCCACTTCAATCCCTTCGTAGAGGTGTTGGGCCGTTTGCATGGTTTTTTGCGAAGAAAACCCCAACTTGTTATACGCATCTTGCTGTAAAGTAGAGGTAATAAACGGCGGTTTGGGGTGCTGTTTAACTTCTTTTTTCTCTACTTTAAGCACGGTGTTGGGCCCTTGGCGCAGTAAGTCGCTTACCGGGGCCAGTTTTTCGGGCGCGTCAAACACGGTGTTTTTTACTTTGTAATCCTCGGCAAAGAGTTTATAGGTTTTGGTTTGCTCCACGTTTTTACCTTGGTATTTGGTAACGCGGGCCCAAAACGAGGGAGCCGTGCCGGGTTTTTCAAACTGGGCTTGCATGGTCCAGTAGGGTTGTTCTTTAAAATCGGCAATTTCTTTGGCACGCTCGGCCAGTAAGCGCACCGCTACGGATTGTACGCGCCCGGCGGATAAACCGCGGGTAATCTTTTTCCACAGTAGCGGGGAGAGTTTATAGCCCACAATGCGGTCCAGCACGCGCCGGGCTTGTTGGGCATTGACCAGATTTTCGTCAATTTTGCGCGCATGGGAGAAAGACTCTTTAATAGCGGTGGGGGTAATTTCGTGAAAGAAAATACGTTGGTAGCGTTCTTTGGGTAATTTTAACAGTTCAATTAAGTGCCACGCGATGGCTTCGCCCTCGCGGTCAGGGTCGGTAGCCAGGTAGATTTCCGGCGCGGCCTTGGCCAAGGTGGTCAATTCTTTGAGCATTTTTTTGGCACGTTCCACCGGCTCGTACGTGGGGGTAAAATCGTGCTCAATATCTACGCCCATATCATGTTGGGGCAAATCGCGCACGTGGCCAAAAGAGCTGCGTACAATAAAGTCGCTGCCTAAAATTTTGCTAATGGTTTTTTGTTTGGTGGGAGACTCCACAATGACTAATTTTTTACCTTTTGCTACCATACTTTTCACTTCCTTATCAAGTTAAAATTTGCTTTTACTGTACAGGCCGTTTTCACAGGCTAAAAATCCTTTTACCTCTAGCTCAAAGAGCAGCCCGGCTGTTTCCGGCACGTCGGCCTCAATTGCCAGGGCCACTTGGTCTAAACTGAGTTGCCCGTCGGCCACCGCGTGCATGACCTGTTTTTGGCGGTCTGTTAACTCTTCCTCGGGCTTAGCCGGGGTGTTTTGCGGGTGCTCCAAGAAACGGGTGTCCAGCCCAAAACGCTGCTGTTGTGGTATATAGTCTAGTATATCTGCGGTGGTGGTGGCAACCCCCGCCCCTTGTTTAATAAGCGAATTGGGTCCGCCGGAGGCCACGCTGTCAATGGGGCCCGGTACGGCGAGTACATCCTTGCCCTGCTCCAAAGCCAACTTAGCGGTAATGAGCGCGCCGGATTTGACTTCCCCTTCAATGACTACCACCGGTTGCGACAGCGCGGCAATTAGGCGGTTGCGGCGCGGAAAATGAAACGCGTTGGGCGGCTTATTAAAAGGCAGTTCGCTTATAATGGCACCGCCGTGTTCTAAGAGTGCTTTTTCCAGCGCGCGGTTTTCGGGCGGATAACAACGCCCAATCCCGGTGCCAATCACGCCCACGGTGGGCTTTTTAGCGCGTACGCACGCGGCGTGACATTCGCTGTCAATCCCGCGCGCCAGGCCGCTGATGACCACCACCCCGCACTGGGCCAGTTCGCCAGCCAGTTTGCCGGCAACCCGGCGGCCGTAGGGGGTAATTTTGCGCGTTCCTACCAGGCCCACGCAGGCTTGTTCGTGTGCGGGCAGTGTGCCTAGCACGTAAATGGCGACGGGGGCCTCCTTGCAGTTGCGCAGGGATTGCGGGTATTCGTCATCTTCGGGCACGTAAATATGCCCGCCTAAAGCGGCGGTTTTGTCCCACTCTTCTTGGGGGTTAATAGAAAAAGCTTCTTTGAGTAAATTGGCAGCCGTAGAGGGGTTTAAATTGGCTTCGCGCGCTAGGGTGGGGGCGTCCTGCTTTAAAATTTCTTGTGCCGAGCCGAAAATTTCCAACAGCCGCGCCAACCAATCGGCCCGGAAATACAAAAACGCATTTAAGCGGATACGGGCTAAACGTTCCTCCGTAGAGATGTGGGCGTTCATAGGTCGGCCACTCCTTTGCGGTCTAAGGGGCGGTATTGCATCACTTCCACCAGGTGTTTGGTTTCAAGGTCCGCTTTCCCCTCCAAGTCCGCAATGGTGCGGGCCGTTTTTAAAATTTTGTCTAAACTGCGCGCGCTGAGGCCAAATTTGCGCATGGCGGCTTCCAAAATAGCGTCTGCGCCCGGGGGGAGTTTGCAAAATTCTTTCAGTTGTGCGGACGTCATAAATGCGTTGGCCGTGGTGGACGTACCGGCAAAACGGGTTTTTTGGATATCCCGCGCGGCCAGTACCCGCGCGCGGATTTGGGCGGAGGTTTCGCCCTCGCTTTTTTGGTTCCAATCGGTAAATTTAACGGGATTGAGTTGTACGGTTAAATCAATACGGTCCAACAGCGGGCCCGAAATGCGGCTTTTGTAGCGGTTTACTTGCATGGGGGTACAAGTACACGGTTTTAAGGGGTTGCCTAAATTGCCGCACGGGCACGGGTTCATAGCGGCCACTAAGGTAAAACGGGCCGGATAGGAAACCGTTTCCTTAGCGCGGGAAATAGTAACTTGGCCGTTTTCCAAAGGTTCGCGCAGGACTTCTAAGGCGGAGCGGGAAAACTCGGCAAATTCGTCCAAAAACAGTACGCCGTTGTGCGCCAGAGAGACTTCGCCGGGGCGCGGGTTGGAGCCCCCGCCAATGAGGGCCACGTCCGAAATCGTATGGTGCGGGTCCCGAAACGGGCGGGTGGTCAGTAGCCGGCTTTTGCCCATTAAATTGCAAATAGAATAAATTTTGGTAATTTCCAACGCTTCTTCTTGCGTGAGCGGCGGTAAAATACCGGGGAAGCGTTTGGCTAGCATACTTTTGCCCGTGCCGGGTAGCCCAATCATCAGCACATTGTGCCCGCCTGCGGCAGCAATCTCCAGGGCGCGCTTGGCGAGGGCTTGGCCTTTTACTTCGCTAAAATCCAGGGGCGAAACGGGCGTATCCTCTTGCGGGGGCACGTAGCTAAGCTGTACGGCGGAAAGCGGGATTTTTTCTTCCAAATAATCGGCCAATTCCCGTAGCGTGTGCGGCGTAATAAACGGGGCCGAGGAAATTTGCCCTTCCAACGCGTTAGCGGGGGGGATTACCGCGGTTTTGCCCAGTTTCTTGCACGAAATAAGCATGGGCAGTACGCCCGCACAGGGCCGCAAGGAGCCGTCTAACGCCAGTTCCCCTAACACCAGGAAACTGTGAATTTTTTCCCGCGCAGGGGCCGATAATTGCCCCGTGGCGGCTAAGATGCCTAGCGCAATAGGTAAATCAAACTGGGTGCCGCTTTTGCGCAGTTCGCCGGGGCCTAAATTGACGGTAATGCGCTGTTGCGGGAAGTCAAACCCGCTGTTACGCACGGCGGCGGTAACGCGCTCTTTACTTTCTTTGACCTCGGCGTCCGGCAAGCCGACCACCGCCAAATTGGGCATACCGGGGGCGATATCTACTTCTACAGATACCGTAAATCCCTCAATGCCCTTAATCGTAGCGGTGGTGATGGTGGAAAGCATAGTTAGTTAAAGCTCAGTACCACAGCGTTGGGGGTAATGTTTAGTACAGTGAAATAAATGTTGTATTTACGTACAATTTTGGCAGTTAGTTCCTCGGGGGTGGAGATATTGGCCGAAATTTCAAACTGCGCGGCCGAATTGGCGTAACGCACTAAATTGTAGTCCTCAATTTCCCGCAAGCTGCGTAAAATTTCTTGCACTTTTTTCAGGCGTTCAATGGAGTTAATATCTTTAATCGTTACGTTAAAGGTTTTGGCTGAGTGAATAGCCGCATTGACAGGCTCAATAAGTTGTTTGGCGGCGGCTTCACACGCGGCCGAAATGGATTTTTGCGCGGCAATGTTTTCCAAGGGATCTAGGCCGCTTTGTTGGCCGGCCCCTTCGGCCACTACGGCGTAGTTATTCGTGGAATAGACCGTAGCTTTGGCACGCGCGCGGTACGATTTGAACGGCGAGGACGCCCCCGGCAAAGCGGCTAAGGGGTTGGTTTCTACGTCGGCCATAATCACAAAGCGGGCGCCGTCCCCACGGGCTTTATCAATAGTGGGGTTGGGGTTTTCTAAATTGTTTTGGCTTAAATTATCGCCGTTAATTAGGTTATACGGTTGGGTTTTAAGCACGCGGTAGATGGCCTGTTTGCAATCTTGCGAAAGGGAAATGTTTTCCCCCACCATTTCGCGCGAAGCAACCAAGAGAACCGTTTTTTTGGTAAATGCGTCTTTTTCGGACTCTTTAATAAGAGCCCCAATGTCTTTGACTAGCACCATGGCTTTGATTTTGGTGTACCAGTCGTCCCCTTTGCGGTAGGCCTTTTGTACGTGCGATTTGCGGATAAAACCCGCTGTTTTGGAAGTGATTTTGTCTTCCACCAGTTGGGCTTGCTCTACGGTAGTGGCCGAAGAAATAAATACCCCGGCTACTTTTTCCACCGCGGCTTTTTGGGCGGCCAGTTCGCCGTCTTTTTTCATTTGGCGGATGTCGTTTTCGTTATAGGGGACTAACGACTCGGCCACCACATATTCGCCTTCCCCTTTGGGGCCAATGCGAAAGGACGAACACGCACTGCTCAGCACGAGCGCGCTTACAAAAATACCTAAAATTTTATTCATTTTTGCTCCTGGGGCGTAATCCCCGCTTGTTCTAAGGCCTGGCGGCTAATGCGCATGGTTACGGCGCAACCACCGTCGTCTAAATACTCGGTGTTAATGAGCTCCATGCGCTGCAACACGCCCTGGGCAGAAGTGTCAATCGTACTGCCGGTGCTTACCGCGTCCACAATTTGTACGTGCGACTCTAAATTCGCCCCGTAAAGCACCTCGGTGGCACGCTGATAGGCGTGGGCGATGGCGGCCTCGCGGCTTAAAATGCGGCGTTGGGAATCGCTGGTGTGGTTGGGGTTAGCGGCCCCAAAGCCGCGCACCCACAAATACGCATCATCCAAAAGCGTGTCGTTAAAAGAAGGGGCAATTTTACCTTCTTTGACGGCTGTTTTAAGCGAGTGGCTGCACGCCGTTATACACAAACAAGTTACTAAAAATAACAGGTATTTTTTCATGGTTACCTCATCAGTTCCGAGAGTACTTTTACATACGTGCTGGGCAGGCGGACATTTTCGTAGTTGATAATACCGCAGCGAATGAGCATAATTTCCAGCATGTGCGTTAAAATATCGTAGAAATTTTCCCGCACGGAAGGGTCGCACGTGTTGGGTTTGGGCCCTAAAATCACGGCCCCTTTTAGTTTTTTGTTATCGCACAGGTTGGCAATTTTAAAGGCAGAGGAAATGATATTTTCGGTGGTGTAAGAAGAACGCACCACAATATCAAACCCGCCCTCAATGCCTAACTCTTTGGCGCGCTGCTCTAAGGCGTACACCATCCAATTCATCATGTCCGCGCTATTTTGCGGGTAGAAAAACCCAATGCGCCCCCATTCCCCGTTACCGACGGTAGAAATGCCGGTAATTTCTAGCGGGTCTTTGGTGATTAGTTCACTGGTGGGGTCTTCGCCCTTGGTGGCCAGGAGTTTTTCAAAAATAGACGCATGGGATTGTTTATCCTCGGGCACGTGGGGAAAAATTAAATTTTCCAGCACTTTCAAGCGGCGGATACTGCGCGTAATGGTGCCTAGCGTCATGTGCGGCGCACTGAAAAATTCCTCAATTTGCTTGTCGTTTAGGTCCACGTTGTTTTCCATGAGCATTTTTTTAACAATTCTAAAATGCGTGGCTCCTGTGGGCGGTTTTAGCTCGCTAATCCAACCGGAGTCTAACTTAAACTTAATAAGTTCCTCTAATTTTTCCAAACTTTCCGGCGGGTATTTAGAGGTAATGACAATTTGCTTCTGTTCGCGGATGAACGTGTTAAGCAATTTGGAAATGAACGACCGGTTTTGTTCGTTAATGGCTAAGAGGTGGATGTCGTCAATGAGCAGGGCACGTACGGACTCCATAAAGTTTTCAAACTTATCAATGTTGCCTTCCATCACGTAGCGTTGAATCCCGCGCGAGAGGCGTACCCCGTTGGTCATAAACACGTGCTCTTGCCCGAATTTTTGGCTAAACGCGTAGGCAAGCGCATTTAAGAAATGGGTTTTACCCGTACCTGTCCCGCCGTGCAGTACGAGCGGATTGTATAAGTTGCCGGGCGACTCAAGGACCGAAACGGCCGTGGCATGCGCAAAACGGTTGACGGACATCACCATATTACTAAGCGTATAGGTAGGCACTAAGGGTACTTCCAACGGCCAGTTATGTTTTCTAAGTTCCGAAAGCGGAATTTCAATGGAGTGGTCAATCCCCTTTTGTTTAGCCAAGAGGGAATTTTGTGCGGCGCGCTCGGCAGAGACCGTGCTTTTGAGCGTTTGAGGCACGGAGGAGGGAGCGGAGGCGTCTTTGCGGCGTAAACGCAAAATGGTTTTACCGGCCTCGGGCACGGGGGCGGCGGGTTTTTTTAGATGCAGTACCGTTTTGTGTGGGGGAGGCGTTTGAGGGGCCGGCTCTGTAGGACGGCCTTCTTGGCGCGCCTGGGCATGGGCCTGTTGTTTGCGGATAATTTCCGTATTAAAGGTGGTTTCCAGGTTAAACGTCCGGGTTAGGATTTTGGGGTCTTCTTCCCGGATGGTAATTTCGGGTAGCGACGCTTCATCCGACGGCGTATGGGCAGGCGGCAAGGTGTTTTCCAGCTTTTCTTCTTGGGGGAGCTCTTCGCTAGAAAGGTCTGCAAACTTGGGCTTTTTCTCTGGGGTAGCCCCTAAGGTAAAAGGGACTTGGGGGGCGGCCGGAGTGGCTGCCTGGGGGGCGGAGGCTTCTTGCGAAGCGTCCGCAGAAGGGTCCTGCGACGGGGGAGTGGGTTTGTTCATAAAATCCATATGTTTCGTAGCCAACCTATTGGTAATTTCGTGTACTTCGTTTACGTCTTGGGTACTGCCGGGTTCTTGAACTTCGGGTTCAAAAACATTAAAAGTGTCTATTTTTTCCGCTTGCACAGAGGATAATTTTTCTTCTTTTTGGCTCTGTTGCGTGTGCGCTTGGGCTTCGTTATCTACGTCCACAAACATATCGTAGCGGGTGCGGGCGGATAAAATGTCTGCCAAGGGCATTTTTTCTAGTACAGAGCCTTCCATATCTTGCAAAAGCATATCTTTATCGCTAATAGACAAGGTCCCTGTATCGGTCGGTTTTTCCGGGTCAGCGGGTTGGGGGGGAACCTTGGGCGCGGGCGTGGCGGTAGGAATATCTTGTGCCACGGTCTCTTCTAAATTTTCAGGAATGCTGACTTGGCGTGCTTGCACGTGCAGATTGGTTTGCTGTAAATTTAATTCCGGGGCGTTGGTTAAATCCAACTGCTCGGGTTGGAAAGAGGGAACTTGTGGCTTGGAACCAGCCTCCGGAGCCAAAAAAGTGGGAAACTCGTTGTTAGTTTGGGTAAGCCCGGCATTAAATAGCGGGTCCCCCAGCACGCCGCCGGGTACAAATTTATCTACCTTGTTGGCCAGTTTTACCCCTTCTTGAACGGCGGACTGCACTTTGTCTTGGGTCCGTTCGTCCATGTCGGCAGGTAATTCAAACGCGTAAGCATAGGGTGCTTGTGCCGGTTGCGAAGCGGTAATATACCCCTTTAGCTTTTTAGCAATTAACCGCGCATCCTGTTCGTTGCCGTCCATCAGTAACGTGTAATGGATGGCTTTGGTAGCTTGGTCAATGCGGCTAACAATTTCCCAATTTGTAATCATTTTCCCTCTACAATCCGTACCCCGCCACTCGTACCAATACGGGTGGCCCCTGCGGATGTCATTGTTTTAAAATCAGCCCATGTGCGCACCCCGCCGGAGGCTTTGACCTGCATCTGCGGGGGAATGGATTTGCGCAGCAGCGCAACATCCTTTGCTGTGGCACCGTCCCTGCTAAAACCGGTGGACGTTTTGACAAAATCGGCCCCGGCTTTGGCGGCTAACCGGCAGGCGGTTACTTTTTCCGCATCTGTCAGTTCGCACGTTTCTAAAATTACTTTTAAAATTTTACCCGGGCACGCTTTGCGCACGGCGCGGATATCTTTTAAAACGGTGGCGGTGTCGCCGGATTTTAAGGCACCGATATTTAGCACCATATCCAGCTCGTCCGCGCCGTCTTTAACCGCCTGTTGCGCTTCAAACGCTTTGACCGCAGGCGTAGTAGCCCCCAACGCAAACCCAATGACCGTACACACGTGTACGCCGCTGCCTTTTAGTTGCTTTTTGGCAAACTTTACCCAATACGGGTTGACGCATACGCTGGCAAAGCCGTACGTGCGCGCTTCCTGGCACAGGCGTTCAATTTGCGCCTGCGTGGCAGCCGGTTTTAACAGCGTGTGGTCAATGAGTTTGGCTGGGTTCATAGTTTAGTTAAAGTTAATAATACGGGCGAATTTGTCCGCCAGTAAGGACTGGCCGCCCACTAAGGCACCGTCCACGTCTGCTTTAGCCATAATTTCGTCCACGTTGCTGTCTTTTACGCTGCCGCCGTACAAAATGCGGGTCGCTTGCGCAAAATCATCCCCGTAGGTTTTGGCCAGTTGCGCGCGGATAGCGGCGTGTACTTCTTGCGCTTGGTCCGGCGTGGCAGTTTTACCCGTGCCAATGGCCCATACGGGTTCGTAGGCAATTACAAGGCCCTTTAATTGCTCGGCAGAGAAGCCTTTTAAGCCGTTAGCCAGTTGGGCGGCAATGACGTCCAACGTTTTATTGGCTTCGCGCTCTTGCAACGTTTCGCCTACGCAGAAAATGACCGTAAGCCCATGGCGCAAGGCGGCGGCTACTTTTTTGTTTAAAATTTCGTCGGTGTCGCCAAATACGCTGCGGCGTTCGCTATGGCCGATCAGGGTGTGGGTGGCGCCGGCATCTTTGGCTTGCACGGGGGAAACGGCACTGGTAAACGCGCCTTTATCTTCCCAATGCACGTCTTGGGCGGCAATTTTAATTTCGCTCCCTTTGGCGGTGTGCGCGGCTACCGCCAGCGCGGTGTAGGACGGGGCAATAATAATTTCGGCATGGTTTTTGTTGCCGGCTTGTTTTAAAGCGGATACCAACGCGGTGGCTTCGGCGATGGTGTTGTGCATTTTCCAGTTTCCGGCAATAATCGGTGTTCTAGACATGTATAAGACCTCTTAATATAAAGTAGTAGGGGCCCGCAAAACGGGACACTCTCTTTTACATAGTATCATAAAACGGATTTGAAAAACAAGAAAAAGAATTTTTGTTATAATGTACGTACAATTTACTTGTTAATGGAACCGTACAGAAACGGAGCGCGGCCGCAAACCCGGCCCGCGTTTACCAGTCCGCTAGCAACCGTATAGGCACTTATAAACTGCGCAGTTTATAGGGGCCCAATGTCCCTTTAGTGGGATTACGGTTGTTATGTGGGGTTCCTGGTAAAGCTCTGCCTAGCAGCCGTTTTTTTGGGTTCCGAGGAGCCCGATGACCCCGCAAGAAGCACTTGCCCAATTAGACGTATCTTTACAACAAACCGCCCGCCTAAAACGCCGTTTGCAACGTTTATCACGCCGCCATTTACCGACGTTGTATTGGGACCTTTCTTATGATGCCCTACACTTAGTGGGCGCGCTGGAAAGCACGATCCTGCAAGATAAAACCCGGTTGCAAGAAATGTTGCGGCAAGAAAAATAACAAATTTTCAAAGAACACTGACTCCCTGCGCGTATGCGCAGTAAGAGTATTTATATCTCTGTTTCTGTTTCTGTCTCTGTTTCTGTATTTGTTTCTGTTTCTGTTTCTGTATGCTTGGCATAGGGGATTAAAGCCGTTGTGCAAGCGGGGCTTTCGTCTATTTTAGCGGTTTTTTGTTGGCGTAGCATTTGTGTTTTTTTGCCCCCTTTGCGCCCGGCTTTTTTGCAGGCTTGATAAGCCCGGCAGGATTCTTCTTTCCATTGTTCCAGCATTTGAAAAAGGGGCAAATAGTCAGCCCCTTGGGGGGGAGGCATAGGGATGTTGCTAAAAGCACTTTCGCACGCGCTGATGATAGCCAGGCCCATTTGTTCGGGCGTTACTTGGCGGCTCAGGGCCAAAATGTCGGCCGTGTAGAGTTTGATATAAGGGGTTTTCATAATTCCTCCGTGAAGTTAAATAAGTAGCGGACTGCTCTTTTAGGATAGCAAAGTTTGTTAGCATTGTCAAATACTTTGTTAGCAATGTTAAACGCGATTGAGAGAGAACGCGGAGAAATGAAGTAAGTCCCGCGGGAGGGGTGGTATAGGGGATTAAGGTGGGAAATGATACGCGATTGAGAGAGAACGCAGAGAATAACAGGTGCGGACAAGGTGGTTAAGGGAGGGGGGTAGACGCGATTAAGGGGGAATGCGGAGAAATGCAGTTTATAGGTTGGGCGTCAGCCCAACAGGAGCCGCAAGCGGGCCGGGTAATGTGTGTGTGAAGGGAGGAAATTGTCAGGCTCACACCTGACCTATAATTGCGAGATGGGCACGCTTCCGTCCGCAAGGAGGGCGTGCCCCCCTCTCTGTGGTGCTAGCGTACTCGTTCTCCCCCTCCAGGGGGGAGAAGGAATAAGGTGGAGATCCTGGGACCCCGTATTAAGACATTACGGGGTGCGGCTAACGGTAATGCCGCAGTTCAGGATGACACTGTATTTAACACACGGGGATGATATTTAATAATGTCAGGTAAAACCTGACCTACAACAACAAGATTGCCGCGCTACCGCTCGCTCCCGGGGGGAGAGAGAAAAACGGCAAGAGGATGCTGTTATCTACACCGCTACCAGGCAGATGTTTAGCTTGTTGGCTAGTTCAATTACTTCGTCCAGGTCCATGACGAGCGTTTTTTCGGCCTCAAAGGCTAAAATGGGAAACCCCGCTTTGTGTACGCTTTTAAGCGTGCCTTTGCCAATGACGGGCAAATCGTAGCGCATATCCTGGTTGGGCCGGGCCGCTTTGACGACGGCTACCGGGGAGTCTTTCTCGGCGTTTTTCTTGTACAGCTCCGCCGCGCGGGCAATACATTTATCCGTGCCCTCCATGCCTTCTACGGCGATAACGGCTTGTTGGCTTACCACGCACGTAAGGCCGATATCCAGGGTGGCAATTTCTTTGGCAATGTGGAAACCGTAGTCAATGGTTTTTTGTTCACTCTCGGTAGGAACGCGCCGCGAAAGTACGCCTTTTTTGGGGAAGAAATCTTCTAAAAATAGGGCGGAATTAACAAAGTGCACCCCGTCTTTGGCACACTCCTCTATGAGGCGCGAGAGGATTTGCTTGGTTTGCATGGTTTTAAGGGAGGATAAAAAGGCAAAGCCGCGTTTGTCGGGCATTAAATTGGTAAAAATGGAGGTGTGCTGTACGCGCCCGGCCATGACCACTTCGTGCACGCCGCGCTCCTTAAAAAACGCAATCCCCGCACCCAGTTGCCCCAGGCGGATTTGCCCAATGTCTTGCGCGTAGGGTTTATAATCGGCCGGTTTGCCGTTGCTTTTTAAACACAGCACATACACGTCATACCCGCGCGCGCGGGCGTTGCGGGCAATATAGACCGGCATTTTCCCTTCGCCGGCTAAAATGCCGATTTTGGGGTTACTCATCCGCTCCCTCGCGCATGGATTTTTTAGCGGGCATGACCCCGCGTTCACTGGCGCGGCAGAAATCAATTAAGTGTTGCACCTCTTTACAGTGCGGGGCACTTTCCAGTTCGGCCATGGCTTCTTCCAAGCGTTTCCCGCTGCGAAATAGCAGCTTAAAAGCGCGTTTAATTTCTAACATGGCACTGCGCTCCATGCCGCTGCGGCGCAGGCCCACAATGTTGAGCCCCACCAAGCGGGCGCGTTCGCCCTGGGCAATACAATAGGGGGGAACGTCTAAGGGAATCATGGCTCCGCCAGAAAGCATAGCCATGGTGCCAATGCGGGAAAATTGGTGCACGCCCACCATGCCCGACATCACCACGCGGTCCTCTATAATCACGTGTCCGGCAATCCCGGTAGAGTTGGCAATAATGCAGCTATTGCCCATGTGTACGTCGTGCGCTATATGGGAGTTCGCCATTAAAAGGTTGTTATCGCCTAGCGTGGTGGGTTTATCCACAAACGTAGAGCGGTGAATGGTAACACACTCGCGGATTTTGTTGCCGTTACCCATGACGACGCGGGTGTGTTCTCCTTTGTAAGAAAGGTCTTGCGGTTTAACGCCCACAAAACAGCTGGCAATCAGTTCGTTATGGTCCCCCATGGTGGTGTTTTCAATTACGCAGAAAGGGCCAATGTGGTTGTTTTTGCCGATTTGTACATCTTCCCCAATTACGGCGTAGGGGCCTACTACGGTAGAAGGGTCAATTTTAGCACTAGGATGAATAATAGCAGTAGGGTGAATGTTAGACATGTTTTTCTCCTAAAATAAAATTGAGGGTGGCCTGGGCGCATAATTTGCCGTTTACGTAGGCCTCCGCGTAAATCTTGGATATTTTCCCTAATCTTAGTATTTCCAAGGGCATTTGTAAAGTGTCCCCGGGGCGTACCATGCCGCGGAATTTGGCTTCGTCAATACTTAAGAAAAGCGGAATGGCGTTTTCGCGCCCGTGGGAAATACGGTTCATAATGGCCCCGCCAAACGCCTGGGACATACTTTCCACCACCAGGACTCCCGGCATGACCGGGCTACCCGGGAAGTGGCCTTTAAAATAGTACTCGTCCGCGCTGACGTGGCGAATGCCCATATATTTTTTTCCGTCTTCTAATACGCGCACTTCGTCCACTAGTAGGAACGGCTCGCGATGCGGAATGGTTTTTTTGATTTGCTCCTGGTTAATGGTTTGAAGTACAGGCAGCGTCAAAAAATGGGCTAAATTGTTTTTGGTGCTCATTTGTCCTCCGAATTGGCTAGTAAAATGCTAGCAAAAATAATGTTGTGTTTATGGCCGCCACATTCACAGCGAATGGCTAGCGGCGGCAATTTGCGCCCGGTAAGGGAAATATCCCCAATCAGGTCCAAGAGTTTATGGCGTACGGGTTCGTCGGGGAAGCGGCGCTCGTTGACAAATTTGTCTTTGCCGATAATGACGGCGTTTTCTAAGTTGCCGCCTTTGGCTAGGCCGTGCGCTTTTAAGAAAGCCAGTTCCTCTTCAAAGCCAAAGGTGCGCGCACGGGCAATTTGGTCAATATAGTTTTGCTCAGAAAATTCAAAACTATATTCGCTGTGCGCTAGCAGCGGGTGTTTGTGGCGATAGACAAAGGTAAACGTAAGTTTGTCGGCCGGCTCGGCTGAATAAAAAATGTTGCCGCACGCATACGTGATTTTTTGCCGGATGTTTAGGACGGGTTGTTCGGTGTCCAGTTCCCGGATGCCGGCTTTTAAGAGAGCGTCCACGTATAGGTCGCTGGCACCGTCGGTTACCGGCGGTTCGGGACCGTCCATTTCTATGGCTACGTCGGTAATTCCCAAGGCGTGCAGGGCCGACATGGCGTGTTCAATGGTCCACACCTCGGCAGTATTGTTTTTAAGGTTGGTGCCGCGCAAGGTGGAGCCCACGTTGCTTACGTGTGCCACAATGGGGGTGGCCCCCGGTAAATCGGTCCGCAAAAACGTAATGCCGTGTTGGCTGGGTTTAAACGTCATGGTGGAGGGGGCCCCGGTGTGAAGCCCAATCCCGCTGACGACAGTAGAAGTTTGGATGGTTTTTCTCATACTTAACGTCCTAACAATTTTTTAAGTTTGCCGAAGAAAGAAAGCTGTTGAAGTTCGGCCGCTTGTTTTTGGAATTTTTGAAATTCTTTGTACATCTCGGGCATTTTGCGCAAGATGACTTGCTGTTTAAATGCCTCGCGCTGGGGCATGGCCGGGTAGCCAAAATACGTTTGCCCCGCCGGGATAGAGGTCATCACGCCCGATTGTGCGCCCACTTGGGCACGGTCGCCAATGGTCATGTGGCCGGCCAGGCCCACTTGCCCGGCTAAAATAACCCCGTTGCCAATGTCCGTAGTGCCGGCTACGCCTACTTGCGCACAGCAAATGGAACTCATCCCCACGCGCACGTTGTGGCCGATTTGCACCAGGTTATCAATTTTGGTGTTGTCCCCAATCACGGTACTGGCAATTTTGGCACGGTCAATACACGTGTTGGATTGAATTTCCACGTCGTTGCCGATCACCACGTTACCGATTTGCGGGATTTTTTGGTGGCGGCCCTCGTGAAAGGTAAACCCAAAGCCGTCACTGCCGATTTTGGCCCCCGCTTGCAAGATGACGTAATCTTTAAGTACGCACTGTTCGCGGATGACTACTTGCGGGTAAATGGTACAGTTTTTGCCGACGGTAACGTCTTTGCCGATATAGCATTGCGGGAAGATGACGGTGTTGTCGCCAATGGTGGCCCCGTCTTCAATCACGCTGTACGCCCCTACGCTGACGTTTTGGCCCAGGGTAGCTTGGGGGCTAATCACAGCGGTAGGGTGGATGCCGGGGGTGTATTTTTGGAATTGGGCATCTGCATAGCGCATGAGGAGCACAAAGGCCCACTCCGGGTTTTGCGCGTACAACAGGACCCCGTGAAAGGGTAAATTTTGGCCTTTGGCTGCCGCGGGTACAAACACGGCCGAGGCGTTGAGTTGGGCCAAAAGTTCCGGTTTTTCTAACGATGTTACATAACAAATGCCGCCTGCGTGCGCGTTTTCCAGGGCGCATAAGTCGGTAATTTGTACGTCGGTGGATGCGGATGCTTCGGTGTGTGTGATTTGGGTAATTTGCTCTATGCTAAGCGCTTTCATAAGCCCCCCTATTTGCCGCGTTTGCGGTATTTTTTAGCCTTTTTAAGGCGGTGAATAAAATCTTTGGTTACGTTAACGGGTTTTTGCCCGTAGAGTACCTCGTCTTTCCGCACCACCGCGCCAATGTTGCGCTTTTGGGCAAAAGACTTAATTTCTAAATAAATGTCTCTTAAAATTTCTTTGACTTCTTGTTCTTCTAACTTTAAAATCTCTTCGCGCGTTTGGGCTTTGTAGTTGTCTATAAAAAAGCTACGCTCTTCTATGATGCGTTGGTTGGAGGCAATGCGCGCTTTTAAATCCTCCAGTTGGGCAGGCGTATTTAAGGGGGTGGCGTAAAACACGTCCGTGCCGGCGAATGTCAGGCGGTTTAACAGGTTGCCCAGTTCCAGTTCGCTCGCGTTTTCGGCCGGGCGGGGGGAAAGTTCGTGCGCTTCCACCACAATACGCTCGTAAAACGGTTTTAACTGACGGATGAGGCCCATGAGCTGGCGGTTTTCCGTTTGCAGGGTGGCAATTTTGAGTTTGGCCTCGGCTACTTCGTCCTCTTTAGCTAGGATTTTGAGGCGGATTTGCTCTTTCACGGCTACGGTGCGCGGGTGTGCGTTGAAAGCCGCGTCAATATCCACAAACGCAACGGTGAAGCACTTTTGGGCACTGGCCGGGTCCAGGGGCGGTGCGGCCGGTTCGTCCAGTTCCTCTTGCACTTGGGCCTGCGCGTCGGCGGGGGCTGTTAAGTGGTCCGCTGCCTGGGGGGCGGGTGCTTGGCTTTTTGCTAAAATAGCGGCTACGGCTTCGTTTTCTTCCTGCGTGAGCGCAAGCTCCTCCCCGCGTGCACAGGGGCACGCTAGTAACAAGAGCAGCAGAGACAGTGCGTAGCGGTGTTTCATAAGCTCCTTACATCATATTAGAGATGTTGAAATAGAAGTGGGAGCGGTCTTCGCCGGATTTGTGGTTCAGCCCGTACCCCCAGTCAATACGAATCGGCAACGAGGGGGTAGTTAAGCGCAACCCCACCCCGACGCCGGATTTAAACTGGTTGGTGTTGGGCCCCATTTTAAAGCTCAAATCAGACGCGTGATCCCACGAGTTCCCCAAATCATAGAAGAAGGCAAACTGGGCCATGTTGCGCCGCCCTTCGCGCGCTAAGGGGAAACGCAGTTCCGCGTTCATCACGTAGTACGTAGTACCGCCGTATTTGGGGCCGATTTCCCCGGCGCGTTCGTATCCGCGGATGGTGTCCGCACCGCCGAGGAAGAATTTTTCATACGGGGGCACTTCGTTGGTGCGGCCGTAGGGACGTACGGAGCCGAATTTGTTGGAGAGTACAAACACAATGGGGTAATTGCCGCCAATGTTAAGCACCGTATGGTTGAAAATGGAGCGGGCGTTTAAGTACCACAAATCCAGGTCTCCGCCTACCGGTCCGCCGGCCAACGCCACCCCTAAGGAGTTACGCCACCCGGTGGTGGGGTCCCACATGTTGTCGCGCGTGTCCACCGCAAAGTCCGTGCTGATGGTGGAGAGGTTGGTAGTGCCTTTGGCAATACAGGTGGCCGGGTCTTGCCCGGGTTTGCATTGGAACTCTTTTTCTACGTCGTAAATATCAATATGCTCAAACGAGTAGCCTAGCGAAAGTTGGTAAATATCGTCGTTAAAGCGCGGGCCTACTTTGATGCGGCCGCCGATACGTTTTTCGGTATAGGCTTGGTTTTCGGTCGCAAAAGAGCGGTAGCGGCGGGTGTTAAATAAATCCACGCCCAGCGAGGTGGGTTTATCAAAAATCCACGGGGTGGACCAACTGACCGTGTAGTCCAAAATTTCTTTACCAAACATGGTACGCAGCGAGAGGCGTTGGGCGCGGCCAAACAGGTTTAGGTGGTTAATGGAAACTTCGCCGTATAGCCCGTCCATAGAGCTCATGGCTAAGCCGGCTGTGAACATACCCGGGCGGCCTTCTACGACGTGAAAATCCAGGTCCACTTTGTTCGGGTCGGCGGTGGGTTGCAGGCCGATTTGAACGTCGTTAATAAAGCCCAGGTTCATAATTTTGGTTTGGCTGCGTTTGATTTTGGCGTTATCGTACAAATCGCCGGGTTTGATGGTAATTTCACGCGTGAAGACGTATTTTTTGGTATGTTCGTAGCCGGTTACGTCCACATGGTCAATGTAGAAAATGTGCCCTTCGGTAATGTCAAAGGTAAGGTTTAAAATCCCGTTTTGGATGTCTTTGACGGGGATGACTTGCGCCTGGAGATATCCGCGGTCGGCATATTGTTCCTGAATGGCGGAAATGGTGTCATCAAAGTCTTTTTGGTTGTAGCGGTGCCCTTTGCGAAACAACACCTGTTTGTTGAGTTCCTGCGGGGTAAATACGTTGTTGCCCTCAAAATTGACCGTACCAAAATCCACTTGCGGCCCTTCGGTCAGGTGGTAGGTTAAAAAGGCTTCGTTTTTGGCGTCATTATATTTAATTTCCGGCTGGGAGAGGTTAAATTCGCTATACCCTTTGTTGCGCCCGTAGAGCATCATTTTGACCCAGTCTTTTTGCAAGTTTTGCGGTTTGAAAACTTTGCCCGGGCGGTTGGAGGCTTTTTTGATGATTTTTTTCTCCGGCAGTTCTAGGGGCATACCATTGGTGTCTAGCGTGAGGGACTTGACGCGCACGCGCTCGCCTTCGTCAATGAGCAGTTTTACGTAAACCACGCCTAATTTTTCGTTGCGTTCCAGTTCGTAGGCTACTTGGGCGTTGACGTAGCCTTTTTCGGCATATTTGGCAGTGATTTTGGAGAGGTCGCTTTCCAGTTTGGCCTCGTTAAACGGGTCTTTGAGCTTTAGCGTCATGGCCTGGGTAATGGCCCCTTTGCCCAGGTGTTTGCGGCCTTGGTAAGTCAGGCGGTCAAAAATGGGTTTTTCTTTAACCAGGTACGTGATGCGGTGGCATTGGTACGACGTGCCGGATTCTTTTTCCTTGCGCGTGCCCGGCATGGGGGAAATGTCTATTTCCACACTGTCAAAACTGCCCAAGGCGGAAATATCTTGCACATCTTCCGACACGGTAATACGTTCGTACAGTTCGCCTTTTTTGGAGTGGGCGGCCTTGGTAACGGTTTTTTTGCGGATGTTTTTTAGCCCATCTACCGAGATGTTACAAATCATCCACGGGCCGTTTGGGTCCAGTTCGGCGGCGGTTTCTTCCGCGCGCGCGTACGAAAAAAAGAACGTCAGCATGCCTAGTAAAACGGCAGCGGACCGGTTGGTCAACTTCATGATAAACCCCTGTAAACGTCTAAAAAATCAAAAAGCCCGCACTACAGCGTAGCACGGGCGTAAATGGGTACAAAAAGAGTTATTTAGCCGGTCTTTTGGCTAAACCGCTTTTAATACAACCCGTGCAAACGTAGGCGGTTTGGGTTTTGCCGTCCAAAACGATTTTTTGTTTTTGCAGGTTCGGTTTAAAGCTTCTTTTCGTCCGCATGTTGGAGTGGCTGTAAGAACCGCCGGAGACGGAGGCTTTGCCACAAACTGCACATTTATAAGCCATAATATGTTCCTTCCTTACTAAGATAAATTCTGTTAAGGTATTATAGCAATTTGGGGCGCGGAGTGTCAATAAACAACGGGCGCGATGCTCGTTTATACCCCGGCAACCATTTTCCAAATTCGGTTTATTTTGCGGTGACTTGGGCCTTACGTACTTGCCACCCTACGGGTGGTCCAGGTAACGTACGCTACGGCCCAACTTTTCCCCGCAAACTAAATGCGAATTTGAAAAATCAGCCTACTGATAGTTAAACCCGCCATTGCCTTTATAGATCGTGGCAAGCCCTGACAATTTCCCGGCTTTGCAACGTATGTCTTCTGGCCCACTTGCGGCTCCTGTTGGGCTAACACCCAACCTATAAACCTTATTTAGGGCATCCTTATAGGTCAGGTGTGAGCCTGACATCCAATTAGTTGTCATCCCCGATTTTGCCGTCCGCAGGACTCGGGGATCTCCACCTTTTACCTTTTCAATTTGCCCGCTTATGAAACCAAACAATGACGGCTCCTTTATTGACAGCCTTGCAGAATACCCCGGGCTTCAGCCCGGGGATGAATGAGAATCCTAGCGCAAGAAAACGGAGTTTTCTTCTAAGTTGTGCGCTAGGCAAAATCAAGCGTAGCTGAGATTTTGGAGCAGAAGAAACCC
>JAZRAH010000025.1:0-1707 GCA_045634505.1 Elusimicrobiaceae bacterium | reverse complement strand
ATCGTCTTTCTATTAAAGAACTAGTTTATTTTAATTAGTTAAACTTTTTTAATTAACCAATAACACTAGTCAACACGATTTTTGGTTCTGGGTCGAGACCGTATTTTACTTGAAGGTAAAGCCCTGTTTACACGAGCAAGTTTTTGGGACAAGATTCTGCACAAAGAGAGTTTGACCAAAGAGACTTGCCCGTGTAAACACTCTTTGTCCCAAATTTTGCCCAAAAAACTTGCCGACTATCCAACTGGTTGGAAAGTCTGACAGCCAAAATCCGACGCTAGCGCACCCCTACAGCCCAACTGGAACTAACGGCTAAACGAACCTGCTCCACTGTAACCTCGTGACATTTCCCGGGTAACCCGTGTGGTTTTCTGCCTGTCAACTCTTGTATGTTTTAAAGATGTCCTTGCGGATTTATGAACAGGAGTTGAAGCTTTTTTATTTATTTCGGGAGAACCCCCATGCTTCAAGTGACGCACCCGCTTTATGAATCGAACACGCATCAGTAAATGAACCTTTCGGAAATAGCTAATTACTGACAAGGTAGGCATAATTGTGCCCAAATTGATCTATTTACTACCAAATTTACGATTTATTATTGTGTAAACAGAAACGTCAACCTGCTGCTTTAGGTAGGTTTCATGTTCACGAGGTTATAATTTTGGCCGAAGAGAGACTTGCTCGTGTAAACGGTCCGCCGGGAGGAAATCCTAGCGGCAGAATGTGGAACTACAACAGCAAGTCGACTGCCAACAGCTTGACCAAAATTATGTCTCAAAATCAGCAACCTCAAAAACCCCTGGATACGAAATTTGGTGTGAATCAGTTAACTTTCAAAAATTCGTCCGCCATTTTGAATCCGCCATCTTGAATTTTGAATCTGACTTTGGATCCATGATCAGGAACCTCAAAAACCCCAGGATACCAAATTTGGCGTGAATCGGGCAATTTTTAAAAAATCTGTAACAAAATTTGTTTTTTCGGTCGCCATATTGGGTCCACCATTTTGGATTTTCAAAAACCACCCACCGGTTTTGGGGAGCCTATGATTTGGTGAACATTTTGAGCCATTACACGTCCTGATCCGTTCATTCAAATTTTGGCCGCGCCGGTGATCCGCTTGACGTAAACCTCTCTAAACTTCTCATGAATATTTAGCCATTTAGACATCAGATTCTTCCAGAGTCTTCCACGGTCATAAAAAACATAGAATTGCCAATTTTAAAGCCAATCAGACATATTTTGAGTTTTTTTAAGTTATGTTCCCCAAAAACCCAGTTTGTTCCACGGAGTGGTCGTAGCACCACGGGTATAGCGAGTAACGCTCGTTATCGGAGGTTCAGCATAGGCGGGCATGGTTAGTACTTGGATGGGTGACCGCCTCGTCTAAATGTAGGATAAAACTTACACCTTAAAAATTAAAATGTTATACTCGCAATAAAAATGTAGAAATATTACAGAAAAATAAATTAACTAGTGGAAAGTGAAAAAAATCTATAAAGAAGAAAAAAAAAGAGCAGCCTCTATTTATTTTTTTTTTTTTTTTATTCTTAATTTGAAATCCACCGTGCATCAACGGAGATCTGCCGTGGATTGCAGGTGGACGCGGATAATCCACGTAATATCCTCGTGGCATACTATCCACCGTGCATCAACGGAGAGCTACCGTGGATTGTAGGGTAAACGTGACACGCGGATTCTACGTCG
>JAZRAH010000024.1:0-6935 GCA_045634505.1 Elusimicrobiaceae bacterium | reverse complement strand
GCTGAAACAAGTTCAGGTAGCACCGCACTTGACCCCACGGGCGTGAGCCCGTGGAGGGAGTTCCCCCTGAATCTTCTGCTACAATGTATAGTATGAAACTTTATAAGCAGGGACATTGTGTTTACTATTGTAAATATCACATAGTTATTACCACCAAATACCGTCGCAAAGTGTTTAGACCAAAAGGTGTATATGAATACTTTGCCAAGTTGCTTTTACAAATTCGGAGTCATTATCCCGATATAGTGATAGAAGATAGCAATCATGACATGGATCATATACACCTTTTGGTTAGTATACCGCCACGGAGGAGTGTGTCGGAGGTTGTGAGAATAATTAAATGTAATACTGGTAAAAAGATACGGGACAGGTATGAATATGTGCAAAACATGTACTGGGGGAGCGACGGTATTTGGTCGGATGGATATTTTGTATCAACGATAGGGGTAAATGAAGAAACGATACAAAGGTATATAGAAGAGCAGGGAAAAGAAGATTCAGGGCAAACTTTGTTTGAAACGGACTGATACCACGGGCGTGAGCCCGTGGAGTTTCATGATATCAAAAAAAAAAAACGCGTCAAGCCCTTTTACGGGTTGACACGTTAGCGAACAAACACAAACCAACTAAAAATCTACGTCCGGCACTTCGTCCACGGCCGCTAAGGTGTTTTGGAATAATTCGCGGATTTCGGCCCATTTGTCTAGCGGCAGCCAAATCCCGTTTTTACTAAACCCCTTTTCTTGGCTCCAGTTACGCATTTCCAGCCCGCGCACGCCGCGCAGTTCCGCCACGCCCACCACCACACAAATTCCCGGGCGTTTGGCAAATTTGCCAATTTGGCCCAGTTTTATTTGTTTAGGGTCTTGCGGTAGCGCCAGGAGCATAGGGACTAACGCGCGGACAATCTCGGGCGTTAGGGTAACGCCGTCGCGCGTGGGGCCGCTAAACCCATCCGTTTGAACATGGCGGCGCACGGACACATACCGGTACCCGCGGTACGCATCAATAGAAAAATGCACTTCTTCTTGCCCATTTAACGGCAAGCGGCCAATTTCACGCAGTAAAATAAAGCTACTTTCTAACATAGAAACCCCTTTTAAAAAAATCTATTTAATTTCGTCAAAATATGGTATGATACCTGTAGTTATATTCTAATGTTTGTGTAGTAGAAAATCAAGGTGTTTTAAAAAGGACGAATCTATGGCAGAAGAGCAGACTCCTTCGTTAATTGGGCAGGAGATTTCCGGTTGTGAAATTTTACAAAAAGTAGCGGTGGGCGGCATGGGATCCGTCTATAAAGCACGCCATAAAGCATTAGACCGCATTGTGTGTGTAAAAATTTTAAGTCCGTCCCTTACCAACGATAAAAAAGCCGTAGAACTCTTTTTAACCGAAGCCCGCGCCATTGCCGAGTTGGAACACCCCAATATCGTCCAAGTATACAACGTAGGCAAAGAAAAAGGATATTACTTTATTGTAATGTCCTTTATTGAAGGGAAAACACTTTCCCAAATTGTTAAAAAGCAAAAAAATATCCCGCTTGGCATGGTTTTAGACTGGTTTGAAGGTATTTTTTTGGGGTTGGATGCGGCCCACGCCAAAGGCATTATTCACCGGGATATTAAACCCTCCAATATTTTGATTACCGAGGAAATGCAACCCAAAATTGTGGATTTTGGGATTGCCAAAAAAGTAAATAAAGATACTAACTCCACCAAGACGACCGAGCTGGCCGGTACCGCCTATTTTATTGCGCCGGAACAAGCCTTAGGTCGCGATTTGGACACCCGGGTGGACTTGTACTCCGTAGGGGCCAGTTTGTACTATGTGCTGACGGGGCAATTTCCGTATAACGGAAAAAACACCATGGATATTATCCAAAAACACATTAACGAACCCGTCCCCAACCCAGCCACCCTGCGCCCCGATTTACCCGCTTGGCTAACGGGAGCCGTTCAAAAGCTCATGAGCAAAAAGCCGGAGGACCGTTTTCAAACCGCCAAAGAAGCCTATGTCTATTTCCAAAAAATGCGGGCGGAAGACCAACTGCGCTTTAAGGAAGGTTCTTCCATTAGCTTAAGTGAAAATACGGGGCTCAAATTGGTGCAAGATGAAAAATTTTCTACGGACTCTGTGCAGCGTCAACGCCAAGCGGAAAAGGAACTAAAATCGTCTACTTCTTCTGCCAAGGCCAAGCCGTCTTTGTTGCCTTCCATAGAAGCCGCTGTCGTAGTTCCCAACGTAACCGCACCCAAAGAAACGCCCAAACAGCAGCCCACCCCGGTAGAGTTACCGGCCGCCCAAGAGGTTAAACCCACCCCGGTATATAATAACCCGGCTCCGTCCCTAACGGCACAAAAAATTAAAAACACAACGCGTAACGTAGCTAAAATGGTACGTAATATTTTGATTAAACTGCCTGCATTTGTTGTGCTAACGGTGTTAGTGTCGTATGTGGCATTTAAACTAGGAACGATTTGTTCAGTACACGTAGTGCCTCAAGACGGGCTGCTCAAAAATATGCTAAACCCGTTCTTGGCCGCTTCTTATGCGCCTAACCAATTGCTGTTTACGTTCTTAACGGCTGCGGCGGTTCTTCTCTCGTGTTTGAGTGCTGCCGTGAAAGAATTTGCCCACTCCACCGTAACGTTACTGGTGTTGACTGTGGTATCTTATATGGCTGGGTTATTTACCCCTAGTATGCCTTTCTTAGACACTAGCTATGTGTTCCAGTTTCTCTTTACGCCGCAATACTATTTATGTTATTTGTTGGTAGCTCTTATTTGGGCGATTGGGTTCTGTTTTACCTACAACCGTTCTTTAATGCAAGGTCTTTTGGCCGGGAGCCTGGTGGCTTTAGTGCTTACGCTAAGCTACTTAGTCCCGCACATGAGTGTGCCGCCGGCTGCCGAAATAGCTTTCTTTAAAATTTTATTTTATGTATCTTTGTTTGGGGCCGTGGTATCTATTTACTACCTTGTTCACCCCAACGAGAAAAACAGCGTCATCTTGCCGCTGGTGTTTTTGCTAGTTGCCGGCGGATGCATGTGGGTATATATGGCGTCCGGGGTGGTTCAAACAACCCGCCACACAACCCAGGCACTGTTAGCCAACATTGAAGTAAAAAAGATAGATCCTACGACCCAAACCACAGAGCTAGAACAACAATTAGGGTATGATTCCCGCCGGAAAGTGTTTGCTGCACTTCATAAAGACAACGAAGTATCTGTCATGACGCCCGAGCAACGACAGGAATTTTTTACCAAGCAATTTGAGCGCATTGCGCCCGATGCCTTTAACGAACAAAACAGTGCTTTATTTGTCCGTTTGCTAAGCGATTACTACACCGCCGGCGAAAGCAAGATGAATACCGATTTGTGGGAGTATGCACTTACTCTACCGATAGAAACATTTAACCAAGACGCGCAACATAATCATGCGTACGCCTTCTTGATGCTGCTACTCATAGTAGTGAGCATTGGGTTTTGTGTGGGGGCACTTGTCTTTGTAGAGGAATAATTATGGCGAGCTTTGATATTGAATTTGCAGCAGTAACCGATATCGGTAAAATCCGCGAGAAAAACGAAGACAGCGTGCTGATTTCTTCCGAATTAAGCCTTGGGGTCGTAGCCGACGGAATGGGGGGGCACAGTGCCGGGGAAATTGCCAGCAACATTGCCGTTTCCGTACTGGCGGAAACGTTACGCAAAATTGCGGACCATAAACTACAAATTCCCGCCAATTTCTTGCCCAAACTGACCCCAACCGAGCGCAAAATTTTACTAGCGGCCAACCTGGCCAATGCCGCTATTTATTCCACGGCCCAATCTTCGGCCACGTACCGGATGATGGGAACTACCTTAACAGGGGTACTCATAGAGCAAAATTGTGCCACCGCCGTACACGTGGGCGATTCGCGTTTGTATTTACTGCGCAACAATAAAATTATCCAAATTACGACGGACCACTCCCTGGCGATGGAGCATATCCGCCGCGGGCTTTTAACAAAGCAAGAAGCGGACCACTCCAAAATCCAAAACATTTTAACCCGCGCGATGGGCATTAAGAAAAACATTGAGTTTGACCTGTTAAAATTCCCTGTCCACGAAGGGGATATTTTGCTCTTATGCTCCGACGGCTTATACAAAGGTCTTAACGAAGACCAAATTGCCGCCATTTTACGCGCCGGCAAAAATATGCCGCTTGTAAAGCTGTGTAAGCAACTGGTGCACGATTCCAACGATAAAGACGGCCAGGATAACATTTCCTGCGTACTGGTAAAAATTTTGCCTGCGCAAAAATTGACCTTGCTACAACGGCTCAAAAATTTATTCAAATAAGTGAATTTGTATTTTGGATGGGAATACGACCTATTTGGCTAGGTCTTTGGTTTTTGTGCTTACCAAAAAGAGCCCTCTCCCCACTGAGAATAAATAAAACACACATACCTTATATTTCCCCAAAAAGACATGCTTTTTTAGCACTCTAAAAAAAAGATTGACAATTTTGTTGCATAATGCTAAACTAGCATTAAGCTCAATGGAGTGCTAAAATAAAACACTCCGCAAAAAGCTATTTTAGGAGGAAATCTATATGGCAGAAATCAAATTCAAACCGCTGGGCGACCGCGTGTTTGTTAAACCCATTGAACGGGAAACCATGAAGGGGGGAATCATCATCCCCGATACCGCTAAAGAAAAACCCATGGAGGGCGAAGTATTAGCCGTGGGCGCGGGTAAACTGACCGACAAAGGAGAACGCGCCGCCATGGACGTTAAAAAAGGCGACCGCGTGCTTTATGGTAAATATTCCGGCACCGAAGTAAAACTGGATGACGAAACGTTTTTAATCTTACACCAGGACGAAATCCTAGGCATTTTAGGCTAATAAGGAGATAAATGTATGGCAAAACAAATTATTTATGGCGATGAAGCCCGCGCCAAAATGAAAACGGGTATTGAAAAAGTAGCAAACGCCGTGCGCGTAACCTTGGGGCCCAAGGGCCGCAGCGTAGTACTGGAAAAAAAGTTTGGCTCTCCGCTTATTATTGACGACGGTGTAACCATTGCTAAAGACATTGAACTGGAAGATAAATTTGAAAATATGGGTGCCCAACTCATCCGCGAAGTGGCCTCCAAAACCAACGACGTAGCCGGCGACGGTACCACCACCGCCACCGTACTTGCCAACGCCATGCTGACCGAAGGCATTAAAAACATCACGGCCGGTGCCAACCCCACCTTAGTTAAAAAAGGGATTGAAAAAGCCGTAGAAGTAACCAAAGAAGCCTTGGAAAAAATGCACAAGCCGGTTAAAACCAAAGAAGAAAAGGCCCAAATTGCTACCATTTCTTCTAACGACCGCGAGATTGGTAATATGATTGCCGAAGCCATTGAAAAAGTAGGGGCCGAAGGCGTCATCACGGTAGAAGAAGGCAAAACCGCTACCACCCAACTAGACATTGTGGAAGGGATGCAATTTGACCGCGGGTATATTTCGCCTTACTTTGTAACCGATTCCGAACGCATGGAATGTGTACTGGAAAACCCGTATATCATCATTACCGATAAAAAAATCTCGTCTATGAATGAGCTGCTGCCCATTTTGGAAAAAATCGTACAAAGCGGTAAACAATTCTTAATTGTGGCCGAAGATGTGGACGGCGAAGCCTTGGCTACCTTAGTCGTCAACAAACTGCGCGGCACGTTGAAAGGATGCGCCGTAAAAGCCCCCGGCTTTGGCGACCGCCGCAAAGAAATGTTGGAAGACTTGGCTATTTTAACGGGCGGAAACGTAATTAGCGAAGAACGCGGCATGAAACTGGACAAAGCCGAACTCCCCATGCTCGGCCAATGCGCCCGCGTCGTGATTGACAAAGAAAACACCACCCTTGTTTCCGGCAAAGGCGAGAAAGCCGCCATTGAGGCCCGCACCGCCCAAATCCGCAAACAAATTGAAAATTCCACCAGCGACTATGACAAAGAAAAACTGCAAGAACGCTTGGCTAAACTGGCCGGCGGGGTAGCAGTTATCAGCGTCGGTGCCGCAACGGAAACCGAACTCAAGGCCAAAAAAGCCAAAGTGGAAGACGCCAAAAACGCCACCAAAGCCGGTGTAGAAGAAGGCTTAGTGCCCGGCGGCGGGGTGGCTTTAGCGCGCTGCCAAAAGGCCTTAGACGGTATTAAAGAAGATAACGAAGACATCCGCACCGGTATTAACATTGTGCGCAAAGCACTCACGGCTCCGCTCAAGCAAATTGCCGTAAACGCCGGGTTAGACGGTGCTGTAGTGGTGGACAAAGTGCTTTCCATGAAAGGTGCCGCCGACGGCTATGATGCTGACCGCGACGAATATTGCGACCTCTTGAAAGCCGGTGTAGTAGATCCGGCCAAAGTGGTACGCACTGCCTTGGAAAATGCGGCTTCTATCACCGGGACCGTGCTGCTGACCGAAACCTTAGTAGCCGATGCGCCGGAAAAAGAAGCGGCTCACGCCCCGGCCGGGATGCCCGGAATGGGGGGAATGGGCGGCATGATGTAGCCCAGAGCCTGGGCCCGCAATGCCCGCGCTAACTAATTAACTGATACCTCTTGCGGTGTACGGCCGCGAGAGGTATCGTTTTGAGTTTACACCGTGCTTTAAAAAACCTTAGGATAAAAAATATCCTAAGGTTTTTTTAGGTTTCCAAATTTGGCCTATCTAAAGCCGACTTTCGCTCGCGTACCTGCAACGCTGCGCGTTGTCTTGCAGACGTACGCCACGCTCAACTTACGGCTTTACCTAGGCTCAAATTTGGGCCTAATAGACAAAAATCTGGGTAATACCGTCCTAGAAATGATTTAATATTATTTTTGGGAGCCGAATATGATAAAAAAGTATGCCATAAATGTGGAAGTTTAGACATTATTAAATGGGGTAAACACAAAGGCAAA
>JAZRAH010000023.1:0-20505 GCA_045634505.1 Elusimicrobiaceae bacterium | reverse complement strand
ACAATGGTGGGTTGTAGATCTCCGATAATGACCTTCAGGGATGACGGCTTAATAAAAATAACTTATCAGCCAACGCGAGGAAGTCGCGTGTGGCAGGCAGTTAAGAAGGGCTTTTAGCCCAGAGCTAGTAGGCAAGGGCTTGGCCCGTCTGTGAAAAACCCCCGGCTATGCCGGGGGATGAATGAGAATCCTAGCGCAAGAAAACGGAGTTTTCTTCTAAGTTGTGCGCTAGGCAAAATCAAGCGTAGCTGAGATTTTGGAGCAGAAGAAACCCCCTGCGTGAGCAGGGGGAGTTTCATTGTGTCTAGAAATGATGGGCTAAGCGTGTGGAGTAGTCTTTATCGGGCCGTTGTAAGCCTGACGGCTATCAAGTCGTTTCTATCGGGGATCTCTACCTTTTTTTGTCAGGGACCATAAAATGTCTATACGTTCCGTAACCGCTTGACTTCACACCAATTCCCTTCGTCATTGCGCGGAGCACATTCCTATTCCTTCGTCATTGCGCGGAGCACGTCCCTATTCCTTCGTCATTGCGAGCGCACGCGAAGCAATCTACGCACTAAGCAATACCATTTGCCACGCTCACGCCCTATACGCTTATTTTTTGGAACGGGGCGTACTTTTTTCGGGCCCTTTATAAAAGTTCAAAATACCCTCGTAAAGTGCTTTGATAAACGGCGCGCGTCCTTGCGGGGTGCGGGCCAGTTCCTCTTGCTGGGGCAAAATGAGGTAGGCATTTTCCACCAAAATACTGGGAAATTGCGAAATGCGCGGAATAAACAATACATCATTGGCAATCATGCCGTCGTCGGGCAAAGACACGTTTTTCACAAACGATTTATAAATGGCCTCGGCTAAAGCAAAGCTGTGCGGATAGTTGTAATATACGCTAAAACCGCGCGGGCGTGCCAAGGGGTCTACCGTCTCGGGCAAAGCGTTGTAGTGCAAGCTAATAAACAGTTGCGCGTCTTGTTCCAGGGCTTTTTGATAGCGTTGTTCTAGCGTCATGTGGTTGCTTCCCTCGCGGGTCATAATCACGGTAGCCCCGGCGGCTTCCAATTTCGGTTTTAATTCTTCGGCCAGGGCGATAGTCGCTTCATACTCTAAAAATCCGGTAGGGCCGATGGCTCCGTCGTAAGGAACTTGGCGGCGCGGGCTGTGCCCGGCGTCTAACACAATGCGGGCCCCGGCGAGCGGTTTGTCTGCCGTAGGGGTGCGGGTGGGCTCATGTACCAGGTCTAGCACCAGGTCGTTTCCATCAAAGTTATAGGCATGGCCCCACAATTTGGTGCCGTTACGTAGAAAAATACGGAAGGAGACCGCTTTTTCGGCGGGCTCGGACCATTGGATATTGCTTACCACCGGGCTGGTGGCATCTAAACTAAAGTTTTGCTCAAACTGGTCCACGTAGTAGAAGGTTAATTCCAGGCGGTCATTATATTCGTGGATTTGAATCGGCACCGCCCGGTTGAGCGTAAACACAAAGCGCGTACGGCCCGGAGTAGTTTCCGTGCGGATAAACGAAAGCACATTGGGCTCTTCTTCCGGGTTTTTGGTTTCTTTGAGGTGTTTTTTTTCTAGCCACGCGTGTTCCGTGTCGCTTAGCCACAGGTGGTATTGGTTAGCCATTTCGCCGCGCACCCGCACTATGCCGTAGGCGCGGTAATCGGGGTATAAATTGCCCGAGGCCGTAGGCAGCTTGCGCACTTTGGTACCGGGCGTAATCACTTGCGCGTAACGGAAAGGGGTTTTTTCGGTACGTACGTAAACTTTTGCGGGCGCGGTAACTTTGGCTTTGGATCCGTCGGGCCCGTTTGTCATTTTGTACACTACTTTGGTTGATTTTTCTTTCTGGGCGGGGTCAATTACAAAGCGTCCCCGGTAAATACCCGGGTGCGTTTTATCTTCTTTCAGCGCAATATCTTTGCCTTTTTTGAGGGAGGGAAGTTGCGCAATCACCGTAGCTCCCGGGGTCCCGCGCACATATAGGTTTACCGTGTCGCCCGGCCACAGTTCCACTTTGCGTTGGGGGAACGTTTCCTCCTTATCAAAGCTTGCCTCTTGTGAAAAATCTTTAATGTTGGCTCCCGGTACCTTAATGTGGCGCACGGCTTGTACGGTCTGGTCCCCGCTCGTAGCGGTAAGTAAAAAGGTAAAATCTCCGTTTTCTACGGGCAAAAAAGCCACAAACGCCCCGTTGCTGTGCAAGGGTACATCTTGCCCATTGATGTTTAGTGTAGCAGGCATGGGCAAATTGACTTGCCCCAACATAAAAACCGCTTTGGCCCCGCGTGCCACGCGCATTTTTTCGTACGGGTATTGCACGGTAATGGGGGCATTATGGGCGGCTGATTTTTTCTCCTGGGCGGGTAAATAGGGGGCCACGGTTTCGTGGCTCCAAGCGGTAAAATAAGTGCAAAATAAGCAAAAAATTAAAAAAATTGTTCTTTTCATACGTATAAAATGATATCATAATTTTATGGTAAAGTGCGACGATGTTTTGAACTTTTGGAACACCACCTTGGATATTGCCCACATCCCGGATGCCAGCCATAATGGCTTGCAGGTCCAGGCCCCGCAAGACGTGCATAAAATCGTATTTGGGGTATCGGCTTGCCAAGCTTTGTTTGAGCAGGCACACCAGGCGGGGGCAGAGCTCATTTGCGTGCACCACGGGCTGCTGTGGGGGCACGAAGAGCCGCTCACCGGGCTGTTTGGCGCGCGGGTCAAGTATTTGCTTACGCACGATATGGGGCTGGCGGCCTATCATTTGCCGCTGGATAAACATCCGCAACTGGGCAATAACGCTTGCCTGATGCGGGCCTTGGGCGCACAAGAGGTATATCCCTTTGCCGATTATCACGGCGTGCAAATTGGCTACGCAGGGTGCGTAACAGCGCAGCCGCTTGCGCAACTTGCCGCTACCCTGGAGCAATTTTGCGGCCAAAAAGCGCACGTTCTTGCCTTTGGCGCGGGCACGGTACAAACCGTCGGGGCGGTTAGCGGCGGGGCTTACAGTATGCTCCCGCAAGCGATTGACCAAAAGCTAGATGTGTACGTAACAGGCATTTTGGACGAGCCCGCTTATGAGTGGTGCCGCGAAGGGCACATCAACTGTATTGCCCTGGGGCACTACGCCAGCGAAAAATGCGGGATCCGCGCCCTTATGGATGCTACCGCGCAACAATTTGAAGTAGAAACACAATTTATAGCAACACCCAATCCGTTATAACGTAGGAGGAACTCATGGAAAAACAATTATTTAAAAAAATTGATACATATAAGCAAATGGTGATTGATTTACAATCGCATATGATTGCTTGCCCGGCTATGTCCCCGTATGAAGGCGGGGAGGGGGAACACGCCAAGGCCGAGTATTTACTGGGCGTACTTAAATCCATGAAATTTGACGAAGTTACCGTGATTAAAGCCAAGGACCCCAAAGGCAAAGGCGGCTACCGCCCCAATTTAGTTGCCAAATACTACGGTCAAAACAAAAACAAAACGCTTTGGGTTATGGCGCATATGGACATTGTGCCTCCCGGGGACTTAAAACTGTGGAAGACCGACCCCTTTCAAGCGGTTGTAAAAGGCGATAAAATCTACGGCCGCGGCAGTGAAGATAACCAACAAGGCCTGGTGTCCGGGATTTTAGCGGTAAAAGCCATGATGGACCTGGGCATCCGCCCGCCGTGCACGTATGCGCTCCTACTGAATGCGGACGAAGAAATCGGCAGCACATACGGCATTGTAGATATCTTAAAAAACCACAAAAAACTCTTTACTAAACAAGATGCTTTCTTAGTGCCCGACGGCGGTAACCCGCAAGGCACCATGGTAGAAATTGCCGAGAAAAATATGTTGTGGCTTAAATTTACCGTAAGCGGCAAACAAACCCACTCTTCCACGCCCCATAGCGGCATTAACGCCCACCGCGCGGGCGCGCATTTTATTGTAAAACTGGGGGACTTATATAAAAAATTCAATAAAAAAGACGCGCTTTTTGCGCCTGAATCCACCAGTACGTTTGAACCTACTAAAAAAGAGGCCAACGTGCCCAACGTAAACACCATTCCGGGTACGGATATTTTTTACTTGGATTGCCGTGTACTGCCTTGCTATAAAAACGAAGACGTACTCAAAGAAATTAAAAAGATAGCGGCCGGCATTGAAAAAGAGTTTACGGTAAAAATTAAAATGGATATTATCCAATCCCATGCTTCGTTGCCGACGGATAAAAAGGCAGAGCTTGTGTCCTTAACTACCGCCGCGGCCAAGGCCGTGTACAAAAATAATCCGCGCCCCATGGGGGTAGGCGGCGGTACGGTAGGGGCCTACTTGCGTAACGCAGGCTACCCCACGGTGGTATTTTCTAAATTAGACGATATGGCCCACCAACCTAACGAATATAGCAGTATCAAAAATACGCTAGGCGACGCAAAAGTATTTGCCCATATTGCCCTGCATTTAAAATAAGGAGTGTTATGAAAAAAGGATTTACCGTAACGGAAGTAGTCGTAATGGTAGTCGTCCTGGCGGTACTGCTAGGGCTGACGGCCCCCAAGTTTATGGCCTTGGTGCATAAAGCGCAAGAAGGCAGCACCAAACATAAACTGGTCCAGGTCCGCAGCGCAATTGCGGCCTATTACGGGGAACATCAAGGTATGTATCCTACGGATGATTTAACCAGCCTGATTCCCACGTATATTGAAAAAATCCCGCAAGCGCGTGTGCCGGGCTATCCGCCCAACTCACACGTTTCTACCGGCACGTATGAACAAGCCTACACCAAAACCGGCGGTTGGGCCTACGTCAGCGACCCGGAAGACCCCCGCTTTGGCGATTTTTTTGTCAATGTGGATAAGCACGATAGCTACGGCAAATACTGGGCGGCCCACTAATTATGCAGACGCTTACACTTATTTTTGCCGGTCTGTTTGGCCTGGTGCTAGGCAGTTTCTTTAACGTGTGTATTTACCGCATCCCGCAAGGTAAATCCATTGTGTGGCCGGGCTCGTTTTGCCCTAAATGCAACAAACCCATTAAATGGTACGACAATATCCCGCTGCTTAGCTATCTATTTTTACTGGGCAAATGCCGCCAGTGCAAGGCCCCTATTTCTATGCAGTATCCGTTGGTAGAGGCCGTTACGGCGTTACTTACGGTACTGTTTGTGTGGAAATTGGGGCTAAGTGTGTGGACGTTTGTACAGCTTACGGCGGTCTATTTTTTGATTATCTTATCGGTAATCGATATGGAACTGATGATCATCCCGGACCGTTTCTCCCTGGGTCTTATCGTGCTAGGCGTGGCATTTGCCTGGTGCAACCCTCATTTTTCCGGTCTGTGGTGGGAAAAAGAATTAGCCTCTTTACTGGGCGCAGGGGTAGGATTATTTGGCGTCTTAGCGATTGCGCTGATTGGCACGTGGATTTTTAAGAAAGAAGCCATGGGCGGCGGGGACGTCAAACTAATGGCCGGCATTGGGGCCTTTATCGGGTGGCAAGGGGTGATTACCACGGTGGTGATGGGCTCATTTTTCGGGCTTGTATATGCGCTATATGCCATGGTACGCCACGGCAAAAAAGGGGGGGATGCGATCCCCTTTGGTCCGTTTTTAAGTTTAGGGGCGCTAGTAAACTTTTGGACGCTGATTACCCCGGCCATGCTGGTAATTGAGTTTTAGTTTAAAACTTTAACTAAAAACACCCCCGGTTTTCTACCGGGGGTGTTTTTTGTGCCCGTAATAAGGGCTTGACTGAACAAAGCAAGCCCCCAGCTAGGCTGGGGGTTCGGAAGGTTATACCTATGCACAGAGTAGCAAGAAAACTCCTTATAATATAATGGATTGCCGGGTGATGACCGGCAATCCATTATACATAGAAAGGAGGTCATTGAAATGAGCAATGACACAGATAGATTAGCACATACGAAGTGGGACTGCAAGTACCACATCGTATGGGCGCCGAAGTATCGCCAACGAGTGTTTTATAAAGAAAAAAGGGAAACAGTAGGACGTATGATACGCGAGTTGTGTGAACGAAAGGACGGGGTAAAACTGATAGAAGGCGAGGTATGTCCCGAACACATACATATCCTAGTATCCATACCGCCAAAATACAGTATAGGGCATATCATGGGATATTTGAAGGGCAAGAGTGCCCTTCAAATATATGACCGCTGGCCTGAGTTAAGGATAAAAAGCAGAGGGCGAGGTTTTTGGAGTAGAGGGTATTATGTAGATAGTACAGGCAAGGACCCGCGTAAAATAGAAATATATATCCGCAAACAGTTAGAGGAGGATGCAAAACTACCGTTTAGTAAGTAATAGAAGACAACGCATTTGATGCGTAAGCAGTATTAGTAGGGACTATGTCCCTCCTGTTCAAGGCCCCCAGTTTCACTGGGGGTTCTTGACTTGTTTTTTTTTGTTATTATGGTACCGTACGACGAAGACATTAGGAGGTATTATGTTAAGTAACAAAAAAGCATTTACGCTTATAGAGTTGTTGGTAGTAGTGTTAATTATTGGTATTTTGGCGGCGGTGGCACTGCCGCAATACCAGTTGGCCGTGGATAAAAGTAGATATGCCAAGGTGAAACCTTTGGTAGAAAGCATTGCGCAAGCCCAAGAACTATATTATTTAGCCAATGGGGAATATCCTACGAAACTGGAAGAATTAGATATCAGTTTTCCGGCAGGAGTAGAACCACATGGAGATACCGGGTTTGTTTATGAAGATATGTTTTGTAACACTAGTACTGGGCGCGCTTTGTGCCGAGTATATCTCGGTGGTAATGGGGAATACGATGACGACGTTGTATACAGTGTTACGACAAAACATTATGAAGGAGATAAATATCCGGCAGGAACCCGTATGTGTACAGCCTACAAATCACATTCTGTGGCAGAAAAAATATGTCAGCTTGAAACAGGAAAACAAAGTCCAGATGAAACAAAAGGATATGATAGAAGGTATTACTACTGATAGGGGATAAGTCAGGGGCCCAAAAGGACCGAATTTCCCTAGATACTGGGTATATAGAAATTGTCCTGCTAGCAAAAGCACAGCCTAAAACAAAACGTTTTAGGCTGTGTGCGTAAAACGTAACTTCACCGGGGCGTTTTTCCTTACATCTTTTCCGGCGCGCTTACGCCGATAAACTCCAGCCCCTTTTTAATCCGCTCCGCCACCCGTTGGCAAATAAACAGCCGGCTGGCCGTCAATTCCGGGTTTTGTTCATCTAATACGCGGCAGTTGTCATAAAACGCGTGGAACAGGCCCGCCAACTCCACTAAATACGTCGTTAAGTGGTGGGGGCTTAAATCGGCTACGCAGTTTTCCAAAACGGACTTAAACCAAATCAGTTTAAGTAGTAACGCGCGCTCTTGCGGGGCCAGGGGGGTAACAGCCGTGGTAGCTTCGGCCAATCCTTTTTCCTTGGCGGCCTCAAAAATGGAACAAATACGCGCATGCACATATTGCACATAGAAAACTGGGTTTTCGTTTGTGCGTTTTTTGGCCAGGTCCATATCAAAAAGCATGTGCGCGTTGGGCGTGCGGCTGGCAAAGAAGAACCGGCACACATCCGTTCCCACGTCGTCCATTAGTTCGCGCAGGGTGATAAAGTGTCCGGCCCGCTTAGACATTTTTACTTGTTCGCCATGTTCTGTAAGGTGCACGAGTTGGTGGATAATCGGTACAAAGGTTTTTTCGTCGTGCCCTAGCGCGTGTACAGCCGCTTTCATGCGCGGCACATAGCCGTGGTGGTCCGCCCCTAAAATATCCACAAGCGTGGTGTAGCCGCGGTCATATTTGCTTTTGTGGTAGGCAATATCGGCCATAAAATACGTCGGGCGGCCGTCTTTACGTACCAGCACGCGGTCCTTATCGTCTTGGGCTTCTTCGTCCTGGGTGGAGCCAAACCACACCGCACCTTCTTTTTCATACGTGTAACCTTTCTCGGTTAAAAAGGCCACGGCTTTTTGGGGGGCGTTTTCTTTGTGTAAATCCGATTCGCGGAACCAACGCGTAAAATCCACGTGAAAATCTTTCATATCCTGCTGTTGGGTTTTAAGCAGTTCTTCCATGGCCCAACGCCCGTAGTTTTCTTCGGGTAAATCAGCCGGGATGCGTTTGGCTAGGTCCACTAAATAAGAGCCGTGATATCCGTTTTCCGGCGGCTCTTTGCCCTCTTTGCGTGCCTTTAAGCTAACCGCCAACAGTTCCGCCTGGTTCCCGGCATCATTGACGTAATATTCGCTGTCGCACGCGTAGCCTAAGGCGCGGTGGATTTTCACTAAACTGTCGCCCAAGCTGGCCCCGCGTCCGCTGGCCACGTGTAGCGGGCCCGTAGGGTTGGCAGACACAAATTCAATTAAAATGCGCTGTTTATTTTGTTCATGGGCGCGGTCTTTAATACGCCGGTCGGCGGCTACGTCAATAATAAATTTGTCTTCTAATTTTAGGTTGATAAATCCGGGAGGAACGGCGGTGGCCTGTGCAACGCCGGTTACTTCGGCAATTACTTTGCAGGCTTCTTGCGCAATGGCTAAAGGATTTTTATGCAGTTTTTTAGCAGCCGCCATCGCCCATACTAAGGAGATATCCGCACCCGTATGGGTTGGAGCGGGGGCAAATACTACGTCGGGCAGTTCCTGGTTTTTAAAATAATCCGCGTTGGTAAGTTTTAGGATGATATCGTGTTTTAGTTTTTCTAGCATAGTTATTTCTTCTTGGTTGTTTGGGTTGATTTTTTAGTAGTTTTTTTAGCGCCCGCTTTTTTCGTGGCCGTTTTTTTAGTCCCTTTTTTAGCAGCCGTTTGGGTAGTTTTGGTAGCCTTGCGGGGGGAGGTTTTTTTGACGGCCGTTTTCTTTTTAACGGGCTTGGTAAAATCCACCGTTTCGCCAAAGCTAAAAATTTTGTCTAGGGCGTAAAAATCGCGTGCTTCCTGGGTCATAATGTGTACCAAAAAACTGCCATAGTCGCTCACGCGCCATTGTAAGCTGTCGGCGCCGTCGCGGTTGGTTTTATAAATGCCCATTTCTTTTAATTTTTTGCTGATTTCTTCTTCGATAGCCTCTAAATGGGGCTTAGAAGTAGCCGTCATAATGATCACAAAATCGCACAAAGAGGACAGCCCCTTTAAGTCAATCACTTGGATATTTTCTGCCTTTTTTTCATCTGCCAGGCGGGCAGCCAAACAAACCAGTTCTTTTGTATTCATAAAATCCTCTCTTTCTAGCATAGCATTTTACAGGGGTATTTGAAAGTCCTTCCCCAGCACAATGCGGCTATCGCAAATCGCGGTGGCGGAGGTTTCCCGGCGTATTTCGCCGTTAATGCCAATAGCGTGGCTGACTTGGGTTACTTGTACCAGTTTGCCGCTGTAGTCAATGATAAAGGACGTTTCTTCTTGCGTCGGATAGTTCCCGGTGTCAATCACGTCCACGCGCAGCAGCCCTTTGTTGTTTTGCTCGCGCAAGTAGTGTTTCAGTTGCGAGGCCAACCCTTTGCGGCCCGAGGCGTTGAGCACTTCCACAATTAAGGGTTTATGAGACGAGGCCAAAACGGGCAATTCTTCCTGCGGTTTAGGGGTACTTTCTTCTTTTGGGGCGTGTTTGCCTTTTTTTTGGGTTGTAACGGGTTTTTCTACCGCAAAGTCGGTCGCCGTCAAATAAGGCAGTTCCATGGACATTGCCGCCCATTCTGCCGGGTTTAAATTGGTGCGCCGTTGCACCAGGGCATTTACGTAGCCGCGTATATAGTTCCACAGGGGGGCCGGATTAAACCGCCAGGAGGATAAATTCTCTTTCAAGGCCGCCCAATAGGTTTGTTGGTCGGTAGTTTGGGGGATAAAAAAGCGGTCATACTCCCCGTTAAAACAAGTTTCTTTTTTGGCTTGCGGGCATTTCGCCAAGGTGACCACGGCTTTGCGGGTTACGGGATTATAGGCAAAGCGCATAGCGGGCTGGGTCAGCACCAAGAGGCGCACCGGTCCTTCCTGGCGTGCGGCCAACGTCTGCACCACGTCGGATTTGTATTGCATCCAAAACGCGGCCCCTACCAAGGCTAACAGTACTGCCAGTAAAACGCGCCCGATTAGTTTTCTTGTTTGATAAGATGGTTCCATAAGTCAATGCCTAGCGGGCAGAGCCATTTTTGCGAATCAATGGTAAAGAGTAACTTGCGGTTGGCCGCGTAGCGTAGGGCCTTATCCAGGTCCTGCAAGGCCAACGTGCGGATGACAAACGCGTCCTTATATTTGCGGTCTTTAGAAGAAATATCCGCCACAAAAAGCATTTTAGAAAGCGTACTCATGTGCAAACTGCCCAGCGTATGCTCGGCAATGGCGTCCAAAATTTCTTTATCGTGGATGCCAAACTGGTTTTTAGCCAGCCAACAAGACACAAAGCTATGTAGCAGTTGCGGCTCCATGCGGCAAATATCGTCAAAAAACGGCACCTTAATTTTATGCTCTTTGCAAAACGCAATCAGTTCTTCGGCGCTCATCCCTTTACCAGCGTCGTGCAAAATGCCCGCCTTGACGGCCGATTCCACGTTAATGGCGTAAATATCGCTAAATGCGGCGGCCATTTCGGCCACATTTTTGGAATGTAAATAGCGTTTGGGTTTAAGGTGGCTTTTAAGCCAGTCATGCACGTCCAAGCCGTAGAGCTTATTTTTGCGGATGGTGGGCGCAATGGAGGGAGGGACGGTATCGGGAATATCCCCGCACGCCAAAATGTGCGCACGCACCCGGCTGGAAGAAAGTTTCGGGAACAACCCCGGTAAAAAAATGTGGGGGAAGGTTACAGGGTTTTCGTCATAGCCTTTGCGTTTGCCGGCCACCACTACGGCGTTTTCAAAAATGTAGGAGGGGTTTTTCCAGTTGTGCAAATCGTTTAAGCAGTCGGTCCCTACTAAGAGGAAAATCTCGGGGTTTTCGTAGCGTTTTTTAAGGTACTGTACCAGTTGATAGGTGTACGTCTTGCCGCCCTGTTTGAGTTCATAGTCGTCAAACACAATGTTTTTGCCGGCCCCTTTGAAGGCTTGTTTAAGCATGGCCATACGCAGCCGAAAGGGGGTAGGCGATTTTGCCTTAAAGGGGGAATGATACGCTGGCACAATATGGGCCACGTCGGGCGCAATCACTTTCATTGCGCGGCGGAACAGTGCCACATGCCCTTGATGGACGGGGTCAAAGCTACCCCCAAACACAAGTACTTTCATAATCTAATTATACCAGTTTTGTCGGTGAGTGTACAAAAAGCAACTCTACTTAGGCAATTCGTTTTGCCAGTTCCCACGCCTGGGTAAGCGAACGCTCCATAAAACTATATTCCCACCGGCCGTAACGTCCCGCGCAAAAACAGTTTTCTTTTTCCAAGGCCGCCAGTAACGCGGGCACCATTTCGGCCCGTTTTTGGTTGAAAATTACATACGCATACGGAATCGTTTGCCAGGCGGAAAACAATTTTACGTCGTCGTTATTTACCAGTCCTTTTTGGTGGAGCCCGTCCCAAATGTGCTGTTCGGTTTGGGGAGTAGTGGGGGGCAGGCCGGGCAGTTCAATGTAAAATAGGGATGTATTCGGTTCCGGCACGCTCGCGGGCGCAAAGCCGCTAGTCAGTCCCACCCGGTAGAACGGTTGGGCCGCGTCCGGGCAGTAAATCCAGCTAAAAGGCTCGGTTTTGCGCGCAATCGCCAAGTGATACACGGTTACGGGTTGTGCTTCCAGTTGCAAGGCTTGGCGTTTGAAATCTTCGTGCCCTTGCAGTAAATTAACCAGTTGGGGCAGGGGAATCGTGCTTACCAAATTTTCAAATTCTATTTTTTCATTATTTACCCAGGCTGTTTTCGTTTTAAGGTTAATTTGGGTAACGGGCGCGTGGGTGCGCACGTGGTGCACGTGCTGAGCCAGGGCCTCTATGAGTGCCCCACACCCGCCCGTTTTAGGATAATAAAACGTAGCATTATATCCTTGGGGCGTGGTAGGTTTTTGTATCGCGCTTTGCAGTATTTCCCGGCGGTGGGGGGCGGGTACAAACGGTCCGCACCACTCGCACGTTAATTCATGCAAGGGGCGTCCCCATAGTTTTTCGTTATACGGGCGGAAAAAGGCCTCATAGAGCCCGCGCCCAAACGATTGCACACACCACTGTTCAAAATGTTGCGGGGCGTGCGGGTCATCTTGTAAAGTTTCCAGTTCCTCCACACATAGCGCGCGCAGTTCGGGGTGCAGGGCCCATAAATTGGTTTGAAACGGAAATGGCACGCGCATGCCGTTGGTGTAAATCCAGGCGTGGCGTTTATGTGGGGCCAAGTTGTTGCCTAATAGTTCTTTGACTAGTGCTTTGCCCAGGGGGGTATGCAAATGTAAAAAATGCCCGCCGTAGTCAAAATGATAGCCGTTTAAAAAAGTTGTGGCGCATAGTCCGCCTAAGCGGTCTTTTGCCTCCACCAGTAAATAATCCGTACGGCCTTGTTTTTCAAGCGCATAGGCCGTAGCCAGCCCCGTAATACCGCCGCCGAGGATTAGTGTTTGTACGTGGGTAGTTTTTGAAGTAGCCATACGACCAACATGCCTCCCATGAGTAAGCTAATAATCACCAATCCCGGGGTGCGCGCGGGCTGCGTATAGGTCAGGGCGTAAGCACAGAAATTGCCCAGCATGCCCGCCGCCGCAAAGGCGGCCAGTACGCGCAAATTAGAAAAGTGGACGTCCTGTTTTAAGCGCAAGGCCAAATGATCCGGGCTGCCTTTTAGGGGATTTTTCCCTTGTAATAGGCGTGCCAGGCAGACAAAGGCCGTATCTAACAGCGGGACCGCCACAATAAACAGCGGGGCCGCATACCCATACGGGTTGGTGTGGGTATATTGCGTGCCCATAGAAACCGCCGCTATCAAAAAGCCCAAAAACGTGGATCCGCTATCGCCCAAAAATACTTTTTGTGTAGCGTGGTTATGCGGCCAAAACGCCAGGCACGCCCCCACCAACGCCACGGCGGCAAAATTGACGTACCACAATTCCCCGGGCAAGGCAATCAGCAGTAGCCCCAGGGCGCAAACTACCGCTTGGCTGACGCATAACCCGTCGGCAATATCCAGTAAATTAAACGCATTGGTCAAGGTAAGTAGCCACAAAAAAGTAACGGCTACGTTGAGCCACGCGTAGGCAAATACTTGCACATATACGTCGTACGATACAAGCAGCGCACACGCGGCCGCTTGCACAAGCAACCGTACATAAATAGGTAGCCCTTTGGGCTTGCGTAAATCGTCCAGTAGCCCTAGCAAAAAAATCAGCGTGCCGGCCCCTAAAATGCCGCGCAAACTGTGTAGCGTGCCCGTCGGGAAATTAGTGATGAAACGAATCAGCACCAAACTGGCCGCCGTGCCCGCAAAAATAGCACATCCGCCCAGCATAGGCACGGCGTGGGGGTGGTGTTTAAGTCCGCCGGGCGTATCGGTTAAAAAGCGGCCCAAGGTGCGCCGCAGTAGGGGCAACACCCCCGCGGTAACGGCGGCGGCGCAGACAAACGCTGTAAAATAAAGGACAGGTAGCTTCATAAACAGTTATAATAACAATATGTTTAAACAAATTTTAACATTTTCTGGTGCCCTCTTGCTCTGTGCGTGCGGCACGCTGGGGGTAAAACAAGTCCCTGCGCAGGTGCGTACCCTGCAAAAAGTAAATTTTTTTACGGAAGGGAAAACCCAAGCCGCTTTTAAGGTAACGGGGACCATGGACGGCCTGATGACCGACGGCGTAGTAACCGCTAAGAAAATTGGGGACGAGGACGTGGAAGTGGTTTTAATGACGGGTGGATTTTATAACGTGATGCACGCGCTAGTCAGTCCGGAAGGGGTAGCCTACCGCTATTTATTTAAGGATGTAGATAACGCGCTCGTGCGTGCGCGCATCACGCAGCTACTGGATTTATTATTTTTAAGTCCGGGTACATATGCCGGGTCCCGCACTAAAAAAGGCCAAACCCGCGTAACCTATAAGGGTCCGCGTGCCAAGGTAATTTTGGTGTATGAGGGGGGAAATTATCCTGTTTCTGCCCGCACCGTTACCACGCTAAACGGGGCCGATTTAACGTACGCAGATTATATGCCCCTGTCTGCCGACGGTACGGTGCAAATTCCGCACCAACTTATCTATCAAGACGGCAAAATCACCTTAGCACTCCAACTCATCAGTTTGCGGTAAAATAACAATTCCCCGTCAAAAAAGACGGGGAATTGTTTTGCAAACTTATCACGCCGGTTTCCCGGTTTTACCTAAAGAAGAAACCTCTCGCGGTCACAAATTTTAAACGGGGACACTAAACTAGTTAGCGCGGAAACTGCCCGGCGTGGCTCACGCCAGTTTTTGTTTTAAACTGGCCTTAATGAGCCCGTCAAATAGCGGGTGTGGGCGCATGGGCCTAGAGCCAAATTCCGGGTGAAATTGCCCCGCAATAAAATACGGGTGGTCCTCACGCTCCACAATTTCCGGCAGCACGCCCTCGTGCCAGCCGGATACCTTGAGTCCCGCGTCAGCCAACTGTTTTACATAGGCCGGGTTAAATTCGTAGCGGTGGCGGTGGCGTTCCACAATTTGGTCCTTGCCGTACAAACGGCGCGCCAACGAACCTTCTTTCAGGTCGGCGGTGTAGTTACCCAGGCGCATGGTGCCGCCTTTGTAAACTACATTTTTTTGTTGCGGGGTCAAATCTACCACGGGGTCCTTGGTGGTGGGGTCAAACTCGGTGGAGTTGGCGTCGTGCAGGCCGCAGAGGTTGCGTGCCGCCTCAATCACGGCGCATTGCATCCCTACACAAATGCCTAAAAACGGCACTTTATGTTCGCGCGCGTACTTAATCGTGGCAATTTTCCCTTCAATGCCGCGCGTGCCAAACCCGCCGGGGATTAAAATTCCGTCCACGGTTTTTAATTTTTCTTCTACGTTGTCTTTTTCGGTATTGACGTACACAATTTCCACTTTGGCGTCGTTATTCATACCGGCGTGGCGCAGGGCTTCGCTAACGGACTTATACGCATCTTGCAGCTCGGAGTATTTCCCGGCTACGGCAATACGCACGGACTTACTGGGCGTCATGGCTTTGTCAAAAAATTCAAACCAAGCCGGGTTTACTTCTTGCGTGGGTTTTAAGCCCAACATGTGCATAATCTCTTTATCCACACCTTGTTTGTAGAACATTTCCGGCACGTGATAAATCGATTTGGCGTCGGCACATTCAATTACGTTTTGCGCAGGCACACTGCAGAAAAGCGAAATCTTCTTTTTCAAATTCTCAGACAGCGGTTTCTCCGTGCGGCAAATAAGCATACTGGGCGCAATGCCCACTTCGCGCAGTTTATTAACCGAGTGTTGCGTGGGCTTCGTTTTCAGTTCTTGCGCGACGGCAATGTAGGGCACTAATGTTACGTGCACGGAGATCACATTTTGCGGACCTTTTTCTAAGCACAGTTGGCGGGCCGCTTCCAAAAACGGCAAGGACTCAATATCCCCCACGGTGCCTCCAATTTCAATAATAGAAACATCTACCTCATTTTCAAAGGCGGTAAAGCGTTTTTTAATTTCGTTCGTAATATGGGGAATGACTTGGACGGTGGCACCTAAATACTCGCCGCGGCGTTCTTTATCAATAACGGTTTGATAAATGCTGCCGGCGGTATTGGTGTTGGCGCGGGTCATGGTTACGTCTAAAAAGCGTTCATAGTGCCCTAGGTCCAGGTCGGCTTCGGCTCCGTCGGTAGTAACAAATACTTCGCCGTGTTGGTAGGGGGACATGGTGCCCGGGTCCACGTTAATATACGGGTCGCACTTAATCATGTTTACTTTGAGGCCGTTTAGTTGGAGTAGTTTCCCAATGCTAGCACCGGAAATCCCCTTCCCTAGCGAGCTGACTACCCCGCCTGTAATAATAATGAATTTAGACATAATGTTGTTCTCCTTCTATTTGTCATTCCCGAGTGTCTTTACCGGGAGTCTCCACCTTATTTAACTATAAAAATCATCCATGCACTGTTTTATAATACGCTTCCGCCCGGCGTAAATCTTCTTCGGTATCAATGGCCGGCCCGGCGGGCTCAATTTGCACGCATTTAATTGTCATCCCATTTTCAAGTGCGCGCAGCTGTTCTAATTTTTCCATTTTTTCAAGCGGGCTTTGCGGCAGCGAGACAAATTTTTGCAACGCCGCTTTGCGGTACCCGTAAATGCCACAATGGTGCCAATAAACAAACTCTTTATTTTCCGGCGACGGATCGCGCTTAAACGGTACGCGCGAGCGCGAAAAATACAGCGCGCGCATCCCGGCCCCCAGCACTGCTTTTACGCAGTTAGGGTTATCAATTTTGGTGTCGTCCGTGGTTGCCATCACGGCGGTGGCAATATCGCATGCTGGGTCGTCTTGCAAAAGCTGGGCAATTTTCACAATGGTTTGCGGGTTGATAAACGGCTCGTCGCCCTGTACGTTAATAATGATGTTTTCACTGCAATTTTGCGTGGCGTGGAAAATACGGTCCGTCCCGCTTTGGCAGGTTTCGGGTGTCATCACTACGTTCGCCCCAAATTGCATACAGGTGGAAACCACGCGGGGGGACTCGGTAGCAATCACAATGCGCCCCAGGTTTGCTTTTACGCACGCTTCATACACGTGCTGGATAACGGGTTTTCCCGCCAACCAAGCCGTTACTTTACCCGGGAAGCGCGAAGAGCCAAACCGCGCCGGAATGGCAATTACTACCGGACTCATGCTAACACCTTTTCAATTTCGTCGCGGGTGGCGGTGGCAGTGCCGGATTTGCCCACCACAATGCCGGCCGCGTAGTTGGAAAGAACGGCGGCTTCGGGCAAGCTGGCCCCGGCGGCTAGTGCCAGGGTAAACACAGAAATCACGGTATCCCCGGCGCCGGTTACATCATACACTTCGCGCGCCATGGTGGGGATGGTGGTTGGTTTTTTCTTGCCTTTTTCAAACAAGCTCATGCCGTCGGCACTGCGGGTAATTAAAATAGAATCGGCCTGGAGCATTTTTAAAATTTTCTGTCCCAATTTTTCAATGGCTTCTTCGCCCGGTTTGGGGGACTCTCCGGCTCCCTCCCACGCTTCTTTGGTGTTGGGGGTCATACAGGTAATGTGTTTGTATTTTTTAAAGTTATCAATTTTGGGGTCCACACAGACCGGGATGCCTTTTTTGCGGCATTTGCTAATAATGGTTTGGATGTTTTGGTCGCTAAGCATTCCTTTGCTGTAGTCGGATAAAATCACGCCCTTGGCCGTTTTAAGGGCGAGGTCAAAACTTTTCATACATTGTGCGGAAATGGCAGGGGAAATGGTTTTTTTGCTCTCGCGGTCATAGCGGACGATTTGTTGTTGTTCGGCCATTACACGGATTTTTTGGGTGGTAGGGCGGTCTTTATCTTCGCAAATACCGTAGGTAGCAATGTTGCGCTCGCGCAAAAATCCTTTTAGCATTTCGCCGCCCAGATCCGGCCCAATGACGGAAATCATCACGGGTTTTGCGTCCAAAGCGGCCAAGTTGACCGCCACGTTGCCCGCACCTCCGGCCACAAAAAATTCGTTATTTACCGCCACTACCGGCACGGGAGCCTCCGGCGAAATGCGCGAGACGGTCCCTTTAATAAAGTGATCCAGCATAATATCGCCCACGACAATAATTTCCTGTCCGGCCAGTTTATTTAAAATGGTTTTTAAGCGTTTGGTTGTAATAGTCATAAAATCTCCTTTTTCTTATTATACTTTAATTGCGGGTATAGTCCAAAAGTTCCGCACTCACACTGCCGATAAATACTTCCACAGCCATTTTTACCGGCATACGGTACTCGTCGTCCGTAAGCCACACTTTTAAACTTTTCCCTTTCGCTACAAAAATCCCTTCTCCTCTAAATTGGGGCTCCACCACCCAGCAGTTAAATTTGCCGGCGGGGGTTTTAACGGTTTCCTTCCCCAGTACTTTTACTACCAGGGGGTACTGTTTTTCGCGGTTGACAATATCAAAAGTAATGTCTTTGCCTATGGCCAGGGGTTTGGCGCGCACGTAATAAAGGGAGGTTAACATATCCAGCACTTGTTGTTTAAGTTCCCCGGCAATGGCGCGGGGTTCTTGTTTTTTTTGTATTTCTCCGTAAAACCGTCCGTTTTGGTCATCAAAGGTCAGCCACTCATCGCGCTTGTAATTGCCCTCGCGCAGACTTTGCGAGTAGCCCAACGAATGAAGAGAATTTACGTCTAACCACGAATAGTTGATATCGCGCACTTTATAGACCGAATCAATCACACGGGCCGACAACGCCGTCGTTTGGATAAGGTACGCGGTTTTGCCGTTTTTACTCATAAGACCGCGGGTTTTAATATACGCTGTTCCTGCTTTGATAAACGAGTAGTAAATCCCATACTGCAAACTTTCGTTACTCCACGGGGCGTGGGTATTGTCGGGCAAAACAGGCTCGTAGGCCAGCGGGCTAAACAAGCGGTCCTGGCGGGAAACAAACCCCTCGTTTTTGAAGACGGGTTTATCGGCCGGGGGCTGCGCTAAGGTTTGGCGGGCGCGGTCCTGGGCAATCAGTTTCTGAGCCTGCGCCGGGGTAAATGCGGTGGCGGCTTGCGGCGCGGGTTGTGAAAGCGGAACGTTTGGGGAACTTGGCGCGGGCACGGTCGTGCTTGCTTGGGTTGTAGGGCGCGTTGGGAGGGACGGACCCTGTTCCACCGCCAACGCAGCCGGCACTTGCGTGGGCAACGCGGGGGCTGTTACCGGTTGGGGGGTACAGCGGGTTTGACAGGTGCACGCAGCCAAGCAAGTAGCCAGGGAAAGAAACAGCAATTTTTTCATTTTTCGGTACTCTTTGCAATAAATTTAGCGGCATTTAACAAATTGGTAGCCACCTTGTTTGGGTGCAAGTGCGGATATTTTTGCAAGTGATTTTTCCCGTTTGCGGTGGTAACCAGCACGGTTTTACACCCCAGGGCTTGTCCAAACTCCACGTCGGCTTTTTTATCCCCAATCATGTAAGAGTGGGTGGCATCAATGTGATATTTTTTAATTAAATCAAGCCCCAGTTTGGGTTGCGGTTTGCGGCACGCGCAGTGTTCGTCGGGTGCATGGGGGCAAAATACAATTTCTTCAATGCGTGCCGGGCGTAACAACCGGCGCAAGTGTTCGTGTACGGCGTTTACTTCTTGGGCGGTAAAATACCCGCGCCCAATGCCCGATTGGTTGGACACAATAAATAATTTAAACCCGCTTTTAGATAATAGCTCCAACGCGGGTTTGGTACTTTTGTAAAGGCGGACTTGCTGCGGACGGGATAAATAGACGCCCGGTTTTTCGTAAATCAGGGTTCCGTCGCGGTCTAAAAATACGGCTTTAATCATACACGCTCCTCGGGGTGTGCTTGCAAATAGGCGTTGCCCTCGGCTTCACGCTTCCAACGGTTGTGGGCCCACAGCCAACTGGCCGGGTCGTCGCGCAAGCATTTTTCATAAAAAGCGGCTAGCTGTTTGGTAAATTGCCGGGTAGTAGTCATGGTATATTCGGTGGGGGGGATGAGCGGGTCTAAAATGTGGCAGACCAGCAACCCGTCTTTTTTGCGTTCCACTTGCACGGGGAACACAGGCACCTGCATTTTAATAGCCAGTAGTGCCGTAATGGGAGAAAACGCCGCCGTACGCCCCATAAACGGGATCCACACTTCGCTAGAGCCGGCATTTTGGTCAATTAAAATGCCCAGTAAGCATTTTCGTTTCAGCCACCGCATGGCGGCAAAAAAGGGTTGTTCGCCGTGGTTGCTGTAAAAAGTTTTTCCGCCAAAAACGTTACGCAGACGATTTGTTTCCTCGTCAATATAGGGGTTATCTACGCGCTGGGCCAATACGGCTTTGTCCATGCCGTACACACTGGCGGCCAGGCCAAAGGCCTCCCAGTTGGTAAAGTGCCCAATGTGGATAATCCCGCCGGTAATCCCTTGGGCCTTTTTAATTTTTTCAAGCCCGGTTACGTGGCAATGTTTTTTAAATTGTTCGCGGCTCATGTGGGAAAGCTGGATAAATTCAGCCAAAATGGTCCCCATATTACTCCAGGAGTTTACCGCAATTTGGTGTACCTCCCGGGCGGATTTTTCAGGGAACGCGCGGGCGATATCCTGTTCCATGCGTTTAAAACGGTTGGGGAAAAAGACGGTGGTCCCGCGCATGAGCGTGCGGCTGATCCATACCGCAAAACGGTACGGTAGTAGCGCAAAGACCACGCAAAACGCTTTGAGCGCGAGGTATTGCACGTAGTGAAAAGGCGTTTTTTGAAAACGGGTTTCGGACATACTTTTATTATAGCTTTTTCAAAGCCGTTTTTGGGCGGTTTCGTGGGGTCATAATAATCGCCCGTAATATATGCTTGACTGAACAAAGCAAGCCCCCAGCTAGGCTGGGGGTTCGGAAGGTTATACCTATGCACAGAGTAGCAAGAAAACT
>JAZRAH010000022.1:0-5370 GCA_045634505.1 Elusimicrobiaceae bacterium | reverse complement strand
CATAAACGACAAAGTAGCGTAGCGTTAGCGGTTATAGAGCGTATAAGAGAGATAAGGCAACAATACCCACGGTTAAACCAAACAGCCGTACAAGGGATGTTAAAATCCTATTGCCAAACCAACCACTACAGTTTACCTAGCCCGGCGACCATAGCCCGGGTTATAAAGAGGCTTAAAGGGCAAGGGGAACTGCCAACATCGGCCCAACTGCGTATCTATGCCCGGACTGGTACAATCCATCAAAAGAGCCATAGATACAAAGTAAAACAAAGGCGCGGAAGTTATGCCCCTAGCCGTCCGGGAGAGTTATTACAAATAGACTCTGTACACGTATTTATAGATGGGATAAAGAGATATATTATTACGGCTATAGATATACAAACGCGCTTTGCATTTAGTTACTGTTATAGCAGCTTAAGTAGCGGATGTGCCAAAGACTTTTTAGATAAAGTACAACAAGTATACCCCTATCCCATACAGCGGGTACAAACGGATAACGGCTTAGAGTTCCATAAATACTTTGATGAAGCATTAACGAAACGAAACTTAGTCCATTACTTTAATTACCCGCAAAGCCCCAAGAGTAATGCGTTTATAGAACGGTTTAACCGGACCTTGAGAGAACAGTTTATTAACGTAAATAGGGAAAGTTTTTATGATAGAGAGGAAGTGAACCGAAAACTAATGGAGTATTTAATCTGGTATAATACCCAAAGGCCCCATCAAAGCCTGCACTGGCAAACACCAATAGATTACACATTAAAGGCTTTGGGGCTGTCTGCTCAAAAGTCCAATATGTATAGATACCATACACACCCTTGATACCACGGTCCGATTTTTGTATAGTTATAGCTTAGACCAGGACACGAATCTGACAAGCAGTTATATACATCTAATACATACAACAGATTTTCTCCTCCGTTTTTTTGTTGAAAATCTATGTTGCAAAAATCATTAGAACACGTTGGATTTATAGAACTATTCTCTATTTCACTGGTTGCACCTATGTGTATAGGATCTCCTGGTCTTCCATAGGTTAATAGATACAAGTCTACTTGCTTCTTGGTTGTATTGATAGCAAGCAACGCCTCTGTCAGCCGTGCTTTCGCCACGGCTTTTTGGTACTGTGGCAACGCTACCGCCGCCAAAATACCGATAATCAAAACAACAACTAATAACTCCAACAATGTAAAACCTTTTTTCATAGAAGGTCTCCTATTTAATTTGGTTAGCATTGAACCCGACAAAAACGGCTGCTACAGCCGGGCCCAACGCAGGAACCCAAAACTATAGCAGCCGTAGTTTCCCGCCATAAGGCGGGAAACACTCGGAATCAATGGGGCTCGAGACCCACTAAATCCTAATCGGCTATTTTGGATTGCGTTGGCACTTTTGAAAATCAAAAGCTCCCTGTAAATAATACAGCTCCAAAAGTAATTTTATATATGTTTTTGAGGTGCCGTTCCTCCTATAAAAAGATAAATTATTGTAACAAATTATTTGCCAATCAATTTTAAAAACTCGTCTTCGCTCATCACGGGGATATTGAGCGCGCGTGCTTTTTGCAGCTTGGTGCCGGCGTTTTCGCCCGCTACTACAAACGAGGTTTTTTTGGACACGCTGCCGCTGGCGTAGCCGCCGTATTGTTTGGCCAGTTGTTCGGCCTGCGTACGTGTTAAGGTTTGCAGTTCGCCGGTGAACACAATGGTTTTGCCTTCCAAAATGTGGCCGGAGAGTTCTTTTTTGGGTTGCGTAAAATTCAGGCCCGCTTGACGTAACAGTTCCAGTTGTTCGCATACTTTGGGGTCGCGGAAGAAATCATACACGCTTTGCGAAACAATCTCCCCAATTTCGCGGATAGATTGGAGTTCCTCTAAACTGGCCGCTTTGAGGGCGTCCAACGTGCGGAATTTATCGGCCAAAATTTCGGCCGTTTTTGCGCCTACAAAACCAATGCCTAACGCAAAGAGGAGTTTGGAGAGCGGTTTGTGTTTGCTCTCTTCAATAGCGTCTAACAGGTTTTGCGCTTTTTTGTCTTTGAAATTTTCTAAATTTAAGACGTGGAAAAAGGTTAGGTGGTAAATATCGGCAAAGTCTGTTAAAAAGTGGCGTTCCAACAACTGGTCCATTACCACGTCGCCCAGGCCGTCAATGTCCATGGCGTCGCGCGAAGCAAAGTGTAATAAGCGCGCGCGTAACTGCGCCGGGCACGACGGGTTTACACAATAATAGCCTACTTGGTCGGGCTCTTTATACACCTTGCCGCCGCAAATGGGGCACGCGGAGGGCGGCACAATATCCGTCGTTCCTTTTTGCTCCACTACTTTGACAATTTTGGGAATCACTTCGCCGGCGCGCTCCACAATCACGGTGTCGCCCACGCGCACGTTTAAGCGTTTGATTTCGTCAAAATTATGGAGGGTGGCGTTGGAGACTGTTACGCCGCCAATGCCCACGGGTTCTAGCTGCGCTACCGGCGTGATAATGCCCGAGCGGCCCACGGAAAACGTTACGTTTTTAAGCGTGGTAGTAGCTTGCGGCGCGGGATATTTAAACGCAATGGCCCAACGCGGGCTTTTGGCGGTGGCCCCTAAAATTTGTTGCTCCCGGAACGAATTTACTTTCACCACCAGGCCGTCCACATCAAAGGGAAGTTGGTGTCGTTCTTCGTTAAATTGGTTATAAAACGTGATGATATCTTCTATATTGGTAGTTTGGGTGCGCACCGGGCCTACCGTAAAACCCCAACTTTTACATAACTCTATAAACGCACTAAAACTGTCTGCGGGAACGTCCCCCGTGCCAAAAGAGTGCGCAAAAAACTGGAGCGGACGTTGGGCCACTACTTCGGCGTTTTTATGACGTAAAAATCCGGCGGCCGCGTTGCGGGTATTGGCAAAGGTGTTTTCGTTTTTTTGGGTTTGAATTGTGTTTAGTGCGTCCAAATCTTTTTTGTCTAAATAGACTTCGCCGCGAATTTCCAACCGGCCCTGCGGTACGACGCCGGACAGGGTGTGCGGGATACTTTTAATGGTGCGTACGTTGGCGGTAATATCTTCGCCGATTTTGCCGTCCCCGCGGCTGGCGGCTTGGATTAAGTGCCCGTTTTCATACGTCAGCGAACAAGAAACGCCGTCTATTTTGGCTTCCACTACCATTTCAAAATGATGGGTTTGCAAAATTTTGGCGGTGCGTTCGTGCCAGGCGCGGATGTCGCCCTCGTTATAGGAGTTATCCAGCGACATCATGGGTACGGCATGCGTGATTTGCGCGAACGATTTGCTGGCTTTGCCCCCGACACGTTGGGTGGGGGAATTTTTGGTGCGAAACTGCGGGTAGGCGTCTTCCAGGTCTTTAAGACGGCGGTATAGCTCGTCGTACTGCGTGTCTGAAAGAATGGGAGCATCCAAGTTGTAATACAAATTATTGTGGTAATTGATTTGCTTTTTAAGCTCTTCAATCTCTTGCTTGGGATGCATAAAAACCCCTATTTTTTGCGTTCTTTTTTGAGTTGGTCCAACAACCCGTTAATAAATTTACTGGAATTTTCGGTAGAGAATTTTTTGGCGAGTTCAATCGCTTCATCAATAATGGCAGGCACGGGCGTTTTTTGCGGGCTGAACAACATTTCGTAGGCGGCCATGCGCAAAATGGAGCGGTCCACCGCCGACATACGCGCAATCGTCCAGTTTTTGGCATAGGCGGAAACCAACTCGTCTATTTTAGGTAAATTGGACGTAGTGCCGTGGACGAGTTCTTCGCAAAACGGAAAACATTCGGCCAGTTCGCCCTTAAATTGCAATAAATAGGCGGCAGTGGCTTCGGGCGCCAGGGAGGCGCTGTCGGCGTAATAAAGTGATTGGAGTGCGCATTCGCGTGCTTGTCTGCGGTTGCTCATAAGCCCCCTTAAAAATTGAGAAAAGAAGTTACTTCTATTTTACCAAATTTGGGTGCGAGGCGCACTCCCCTTTTGCGCGCCTTGCGTAGGCAATAGAAACTGACACAACGGACCGCGAGAGGTTGCGAGGGCGCACGGGCAATGCCCGCGCGTTTTGTTTACCCTAAAAGCACAGCACCCACCCGCGAGAGGTTGCGTAGGCGCACTCCCCTTTTCCGCGCCTTGCGTGGGAGAGCGTGTGTGAGGGTCCCCCTCATCCGGGCTACGCACCCCTTCCGCCACAAGGGGAAAAAATAGATTACTTCGTCGCGGAACTCCTCGCAAGGAAGGCTTTTAATGGCAGGGCATTCCATGACCTATGACGACAACGACTAGATGCTGAAACAAGTTCAGCATGACGGAAAGAAGGAGGAGCTTTTTAATGTCAGGTAAAACCTGACCTACAACAACTGTTCTATAGTGGTTGTTGCGTGCCCCCCTCTCCTGCCCTACGGGCATCCTCCCCCTCCAGGGGGGAGGGAGCCCCTTGATAAAGGGCAGGTAAAGCCGGGCCTGGAACGGCAAGATTGCTTCGCATACGCTCGCAAGGACGACAGAGAAGGGTGTCAGGTAAAACCTGACCTACAACGGCTAACACAACGGACCACGAGAGGTTGCGAGGGCGCACGGGCAATGCCCGCGCATAGGAGCAAGGAGAGATCCCCGACAAAGAATTTCGGGGATCACACTTTGTTTGATGTTGGGTTGACACCCAACCTATAACAGCTTTACAGTTACCATATCGCAGACTATTGGTATGTCCAGGAAGTAGAATTAAACGGAACAAGTTTTGTACCAGAAACGGCACCTGTTTCAGCTTTACAGATTTGATTACGGATATCCGTTTCTTCCAAAGAATGGGACTGACATATACGGGCATTTGGCTTCTCGGTAACGTGTGCTTGGCGATGTTGATACCCCATATGAATTTTAGAACTATTACATTGAACCTGAGCATATTCCCCGTCGCTAATAGCACAATACCCCCAATCATACACGTACATACTGTCGGTGCTTTCGTCGGTCTTTCCTCCGGGCATGTCTATGTCTAGCTCTTCAAATTTGGTAGCATATTGCCCATTGGCAAGATAATAAACTTCTTGTGCCTGCGCAATGCTTGCGGCCAAAATTTTTAATTGAGCGTATTGACTTTTTATAACGGCTTTTTGGTATTGGGGGACAGCGACGGCGGCTAAAATGCCAATGATGAGTACAACCACTAACAGCTCTATGAGGGTGAAGCCGGAGCGAAGCGGATCCCTGAAAGAGCTTTTATTCAGGGCCTCCTCCTTTTTCACAGAACAACGAGATCCTGAATCAAGTTCAGGATGACGACAGGGGGTGAAGCCGTGGAGCCTTGTTAAATAAGGATATTGCCGAACTTGTTTCGGCATCTTCAACGCCTGTTGTTGCGGTCTTAGTTGCACAGCGGC
>JAZRAH010000021.1:0-8101 GCA_045634505.1 Elusimicrobiaceae bacterium | reverse complement strand
CAAATTTAATGCAGTGGCGGATCGTCGGATAGTCTTTTAATTGGATACCGTCTTGTTGGGCAATCCCGTAATGCTCGCGCATCCCGGCAAAGAGTTCGGCTTGTTTGACCGTATCAATACCCAAATCGGCTTCCATATCCAGGTCCAGTTCCAACATATCTTCGGGGTAACCTGTTTTTTCGGAAACCATAGCTACCACTTCTTTGGTAACCGTCGCTTCATCCAACGCTTTCACAGGCGCGGCGGCTACAGGGGCCGCTACCGGCGCGGGGGCAGGTTGCGCCACAGGCGCGGCGGCCGGTTGGGTGTGGATTGCGTTTACTTTATCTACAAACGCTTGGGAGCCTTCCATCACTAAGGACGGTTTGACACCGTGTTGGTAATTGTCTTTAATGCGTAAGGTGTTTTGCACCACTTCCAACACGGGGGCCTGTTGGCCGGAAATTTGTTTAAGCCAAGCGTCGTGGGCGGCGTTGTCGCAAATGCGCGGTTCGCCCTCTTTCCACATGCTTTCTAGCAAGGTCATCCCCAGTTGGCTACCAAACCCGGCGGCCAAGCGCAAGGCATATTTAAAGTTATAGTGCCCGCCTTTACTCAGCGTAATGCCTTCCAGTTCCGGGTCGGCTTCTTTGAAGTTGGCAATGGGCGGCACGAGGCCGGTGTTTAGACAGCGCACGGCAATAGCGTCTTCCAACCCGGCACCCATGGAGTGGCCCGTAAAACCTTTGGTGTTGCTGACAATGACGCTGCTTACATCTTTGCCAAAGGTCGATTTAAGGGCGTAAGCCTCGGCACTGGCGGAACCGCCGCGGGCCGGGGTGTACGTTTCGTGCGAGATAAATACAAGTTGTTTGGCAATATCACTGCGGTTGAGGCCAAAGTTTTTCTCTGCACTAGAGACTAAGCGGTTCATCACGCTGGCTACATGCCCCACATCTAAGCGGGTAACGTGGAAACCACTGTTGGAAATTTCGGTAGCGAGCAGTTTGGCTAACGGCTTCATACCGCGTTTTTGCACTTCGCTTTCTTCTTCTACAATCAAGGACACCGCGCCCATGCCTACAATCATTCCATTGCGGCGGCGGTCAAAGGGCAGAGCGGCTTTGGTAACGTCGGCCTCGGTAGTGGCGGCCCCGGACGCTAAGAAAGCGGTTAAAATCCATTCGCTGACGTTGTCGTTGGTGATATCATCGGCACTGATGACAATGACGCGTTTGCAGCGGCCTAAGCGGATCCAGTCCTGCGCCACGGAAATGGCTTGAGCCGTGGAAGCACAGGCGGCACTCATGGCTGTGGCTGGCCCGCGCGCGCGGATCCATTGGCAGAAGTGCGAATGGGCAATAATAATGGTTTTTAAGATAAATTCCGACGTGAAGGCTTGCGGTTCCACTTCTTTTTCTTTAAAGTTTTGTTGGTACCAGGCTTCCATTTCGGCTTTGAGGGCCGGGTCGGTAATTTGGGCAATAAATTTGTCACAGAACGCGCGTACTTCTTTGGCGGTTTTGTTGTTGAGCAACCCTTCTACACGTTTGGTAAGGTCCCCCATCATGCTGTTGGCAACCGGGAAAGCAGAGGTAAAAATAACCCCCGTTTCGTCAATCATATCAGCAGGCAACCCCCAGCGGTCCGGCAAGTAGCCGCCCGTAGAAGTAGGTTTATAATAAAGTACCAGCGGAATGCCCGCGTCTTTAAGTGCCAACATCCCGGCGGCAATCGCCAGTTGGAAGGAGCGGTCCATAGAGCGGACCCATTTAGCAGGCAGACCAAATTCTTTTTCTAAATCAAATGCACCGCCGCGGGCCGAGAGTTTAATGGCTTGCTCGGGCGAGGTTAAGCGTTCAAAACGGTGGTTCCCGTCGGGCGATTTGATAACAAATTCTACGTGTTTATCAATTTGTTTTTGTTGGATTTCACGGCTGACCGGCTCAATCATATTGCGGCCGGATAAAATTTCGTCCAAAACCCCTTCGCGGAAGATTTTGTCCCAGCTGCCGGGGCCACCGGCGGCAATACCACTAATTACAATGGATTTTTTCATAAGTTCTTCGTCCTCGTCAATGTCTTGTAAATTTTGTTGTGCGTTTACAACGCGGTTTGCTTGCGCCTTAACAGCTTGCGGCGCGTTGGAAGTAACCCAGTTTACAAACGCAGGGTTGTAGGTGCTGTTGTCGCCAAACATATCGGTGCCTTTCCAATCTACATGGATGCCCGAAGAAATAAAGTTGGCAAACAAATCGTTAAACTCTACAATACCGCCTTTTTTGGGGTGGTTGGAAGCCACTACTTTAATGTCCTTCTTATCGGCTAGCGTACTGGTAGCAAGCGCAGAAAGGACGCGTTTGGGGCCGCATTCTACAAACAGGCGCACCCCCGAATCGTACGTGGTTTGCAATTGTTTAATCCATTCCACCGAGTGGGAAATTTGCGTAACCATGAGGTCTTTGATTTTCTCGGGGTCGCTGGGATAAAATTCCGCCGTGACGTTGGTGGTAATGGGCATGGTAGGCGCATGGAACGTAAGCGTATCTAAGAAGGCACGGTATTGCGGCATGGCCGGGCGTACAATAGCCGAGTGGAACGCGTGGGAAACCGGGATTTGCACCGCTTGGATGCCCATCGCGGTAAACATGGCAATCGCGTCGTCAATGGATTTACTGGCCCCGGCAATTACGGTTTGGGTGGGGCAGTTTTTGTTAGCCACGGCTACGTACCCGCTAATGCGGCTGAGCTCCGGCTCTACTTTTTCCACCGGTGCGGCGATAGAGGCCATTTTCCCGTTGTCTTCCACGCGGATTTCACTCATTACTTTGCCGCGGGTGCAGACGGCTTTAAGGCCGTTTTCAAAATCAAAAATTCCGGCGGCTACAGCGGCGGCATATTCGCCCAAGCTGTGACCCATTACAACGTCGGGCTTAATGCCAAAGGACGAGAGTAGGCGCATCATGGCAATATCGGCCGTTAAGACGGCGGGTTGGGTCATTTCGGTTTTCTTAATGGCGGCTTCGCGCACGGCAATTTGCTCTTTGGTTTCGCCGGGTTTGCTCCATAACGTTTCGGTTAAAGTTTGGCCGATAATGCCCACTAACAGGCGGTCGGCCTCGTCAAACGTATCTTGCACCACCTTATATTTAGAGGCCAGGTCTTTCATCATGTCCACGTATTGCGAACCTTGGCCCGGGAACATAAAGCAGACTTTGGGTTTAATTTCGCTGGGCGTAAACGGATAAATGGACTTCATGCGCAGATGCAAAGAATCCGTCGTCCACACGTCCTGCTTGGCGGCGATTTTTTTGAAAAATTCAATTTTTTCTTTGAGTTTCTCAGGGCTTTCTACGTTAATAGTAACAGCAAAATGCCCTTTGGATGCCACATGGTTTTGGTACGAAATGCTAGGCAAGTACGTCGGGTCCAGCACCGCGGCCAGGGCGGCTTTGTCTAACACTTGGTACAGTTCTTCTTTCGTGGCGGCAGAAAAAGTTAATACGTCGCTTTGGATTTTTTCACCCGGTACATGGAGCGTATACGCGCCCGCTTGGGCAGCGGCTACTTGCACCGTTTGGGTAGGAGCAGTCTGCCGAGCAACAGACGCGGCGGCCACCGGGGTAGCGGTAGGTTTATGCAGCAAGCTGTCGTTCATTTCTTCCATAGCTACGTGGAAGTTGGTCCCGCCAAACCCGAAGGCAGACACGTTGGCACGACGGATTTTGCCGTCCGGCCAGGCTTCCGCTTTGGTAATGACACGGAAAGGACAGGTGGCCCAATCCACGTTGGGGTTGGGGGTTTCAAAATTGACAGAGGGCGGCAATACCTTATTATATAAGGCAAGCGAGGTTTTAATTAACGCCGCAATACCGGCCGCCGCTTTGGCGTGGCCGATTTGGCTCTTTACACTGCCTAGCCCAATGGTGCCCGGTTTGGCATACGGGCCAAAGGTTTCGGTTAAGCTCGCCAGTTCCACGGCGTCGCCCACGCGGGTACCCGTACCGTGCGCCTCTATGAGGCCCACGTCGGCCGGCGTGTAGTCCACTTGCTCAAAGGCTTTTTCTACAGCAATTTTTTGGCCTTTGGGGTTGGGGGCGGTAATGCCTTTGCCTTTGCCGTCCGAAGAAGCACCGACGGCGCGGATAACGGCATAGACGCGGTCGCCGTCTTTGACGGCGTCACTAAGGCGTTTTAAGATAACCATGCCCGCGCCTTCGGCCATGACAAAGCCGTTGGCACGCGCATCAAAAGGATAGGAGCCCGTTTCGGACAAGGCACCAATTTTGCAGAACTTAATGTAGGCAGAGGGAGACATCATCTGATCTACACCGCCCGCAATCGCCATATCAAAGTTCCCCAGGCGTAGCCCGTTGACAGCTTGGTCAATGGCGGCCAAAGAGGTGGCACACGCGGCATCCACCGTGAAGTTGGTGCCGTGTACGTCAAACACGTTGGCTACACGCCCGGCAATCACGTTGGCCAGTTCGCCCGGCATGGAGTCCTCGGTAATGGGGGTGAATTTTTGCCGCACGCCGGCGTCCATTTCGTCCATCAGTTGCGCGGCGGCTTGCGGAGCCAGGGATTTATAAGTAGGGGTGTCTTTTAAAATTTCATAAAGGAAAGGACGATTCAGACGCGTGTTGGACATCTCGTTCTTCATCCCCCCCATGGAGTTACCAATAATAACCGCGGTGCGGTTGTGGTCAAACTCTTTTTTATCGTAGCCCGAATCTTCCAACGCCATACGGGTGGTTTCAATGGCTAGGTGTTGCACTGTGTCCATCTGCTTGGCAATTTGCGGCGGGATGCGGTATTTTAAGGAATTGAATTTAAATTCTTGCGGGATAAATCCGCCAATTTTGGAATAAAGTTTATCTTCTGCTTTGTGGTCCGGGCTGTAGAACAGTTTATAATCCCAGTAAGAGGCGGGTATTTCTGTAATACAGTATTTTCCGGTTTGAATGTTGTTCCAGAACTCGTCTTTGTTTAAAGCTCCGGGCATGATTGCACCGATACCTACTACGGCAATCGGTTCCAGGTTTTTATTTGTCATGATGTCTCCTTATGCGGGGCCCTTTACCCCACATAGTTTGTTATATATATATTTTAGTAAATTTAAAAAACAGCCTGAAAATTTTGCAGTAAAAACCTTGACAAAACCTAATTTACGTTGTTAGGTTTTTTGCAAACGAGCGCGCGATTTTAAATTTTACGTCTTAAAAATAGAGTGGACGGAAACAGACAAAAAGCAAATTAACAGATAATTTTGAATTTGTAAATTTCAAATTTGGCTTGTATTTTAAAAATAGGGCAAATAAAACTAATTATTGGCAGTAAGTTTTGGTTTAAGACTTTAATTAACAAATCCAAGCGTGGTTGTAAAATTAGATCATCCCTGAACTCGTTTCAGGGTCTTCAACGCTTGTAGTTGCTTTTAACAGCGTGCGTGGAAGATCCCGAAACAAGTTCGGGAATAATTTTATGAACCTACTTTTGAGTGGAAAATAGTGCTAAATCTTTTCTGGAATGATAATTCTATTATTCAAAAAAGCAGAATTTGCAAAATTGACCGCGGTTTTGCACTTTGCGCAGATGTGTATTGTCGCAAAAATGAATTTTATGATAATTTCAAACAAATTTGTGCCACAACGCGGCTTGCGCTTGCGCGGCATACTTGCTTAGACTGCCCTTTAGGGCAGAGGTATGTAAGCAAGCGCGTAACAAAGTTGTGGCGCAAATTAGGAAGAAATTCGCAAGCAAACCGTATAAACAGATAGTATGGTAATTTCAAACGAGTTTAAGGCAAGACGCGACGCGGGCCGACGTAGCGTACTAACTGCGGACGGTGCGTAGCACCGCAGGTACGTAAGGAGGCTCGCAACAAAGTATTGCCTTAAACTAGGCAGAAATTACAGGAAATGAGCTAGAATTTCAACTCTTCTTCAGGCAACTCCGGCACCGGGGATTTGTGTTCATCCTCCGTTTCCGGCTCCGTAGCAGTCTCTTGGACCGGGGCTTGTGCCGACACATCCGCCGGGGTTTCTGCCCCTTTGATATGTTCCAATTCGTCAATCACACGCAGTAAGGTGGGTTGGAGTTTGTTGACATATTCTTGTTCAAAGGTAGCCAAGCGGGCCTCTAAGCGCGCCAGTTGGGCGGCGCGGTCGGCCTCGTGTTTTTGGGTGGAGGCTTTGAGTTCCTCCAAGCGGTAATGCAAATCTTTCACTTGTTCTTTGAGGTCGGCCACCTCTAACGCGGCGGGTACTTGCGCGCTTTGCAGTAGGGCCGCACGCGGCGCAAACACAGGGGCCGCCGGGGCTGTTTCTTGCGTGGAGGCCTGTACTTCTTCTTCCAGTTCGTCCGGCTCGGCCTCTAACGCGGCGTGATACTTAGCGATAAAGACAAAAAGTAAAATAAAACAAACTACAAACCCAACAATTTGCCAAATAATGATGTTTTCCATAGCACTATATTACCATATTTTTGTGTTTATTTCTTGCGTTTGCGCTTTTTTTTGTAGAGGTCCTCTTGCGCGGCCGGGCGAATAAGCCCGCGGTGGCTGACCACCACAAAGCACATTCCAAATAATACTACCCCTACCGCGGCGCATACTACGGCGCGCCAAACGGGGCTAACTGGCAACGGGCAAAGCCAATAAAACAGGCCGCCTAAGATAAAGAAGGCCACAAAATTCAGGACACTAAATTTAAATTCCAGTTTCATTTAATTACCGTCCCGGTTTTCCATGTTTGATAATACACAATGCGGATTTCCACGCCTTTTTCTTTAGCCAGGCGCACGGCATCCGGGTGGAGTACACTGGCCCCGTTTAGGGCTAGCTTATACATTTCGTCAAAATCCAATACTTCGTAGCGTTGGGCTTTGAGGTTTTTGTTGGGGTCGTCCGAATATACCCCGTCCACGTCTTTAATCATTTCCACATGGTCCGCCCCTAACTGGTGCGCCAAAAACACGGCCGACACGTCCGAGCCGCCGCGTTTAAGGGTGGTAATTTCTTTATCTTCGCCAATGCCCTGAAAACCGGCTACAATAGGCACGTGTTTGGCGTTAATTTCCCGCGCCAGGCGGTCCCCTTTTAGCGTTAAGATGTCTGCCCCGTTATGCGTGGCCGTGGTAACCAGCCCAATTTGTGAGCCGGTAAGCGACACGGACGGCACCCCCAACGCGCGCAAGGCAATAGACAAAAGAGCAACACTTACGCGCTCGCCGGTGGTGATGAGCATATCCAATTCGCGCTTGTCGGGGTTTTTAGCGATACTAAAAGCGTGGTCCAACAGTACGTCGGTCAAATTGCCGTTGGCCGAGGCAACCACCACGGGCGAAAGGCCTGCGTCCCAACGGGATTTAATCAGTTGGGCCGCCAGTAACAGTTTTTGTTTGTTGGCTAGCGTATTGCCGCCAAATTTCATAATGCAGACGTTGGACATAGTATAACAGGAGCCGTTTGCTCCTGTTATATTATAGCTAATTTCATTTGTTTTGATACAACACTTTAGTCAATATAGCAAGTTCCTGTAGTAACAGCAGGACAATAGGACGCCCTGATTTTTTTTAAATAATCTCCTTCTGCATATATCCAACTCCTACCCCGGTGTATATCATTATCGGAGTGAATAAATCCTCGTTCTACACTCAACAAATTGTTGGAAGAACCTCTCTTCCATATACCACGGGCGCGCGGATCTGCGCTAGTATAGAAACAACTTAATGTAATGTTTTTATCGCTATTTACCAATTCTTTACTGGCATTTAATTCAAATCCGTCCGTCATTTCCACTCCTAATTCTTCACAATCAGTAGCATAGGCAGAATTAGCCAAATAATAGACTTCCTGCATATCCCGGATATGTTTGGAAAGGACGATTAGTTCAACAATGCGTGCCTTATCTACCGCTTTTTGGTATTGCGGCAGGGCTACGGCGGCTAAAATGCCAATAATGAGAACGACGACCAACAGTTCTATGAGGGTAAACCCTCTCATGCCGTCACCCTGAACTTGTTTCAGGGTCTTGTTGTTATCATAACGACTAGATGCTGAAACGAGTTCAGCATGACGACCACGGAAAAAACCACAGATCGTTGTAAAATAAGATAATCC
>JAZRAH010000020.1:0-77193 GCA_045634505.1 Elusimicrobiaceae bacterium | reverse complement strand
CTTCTGCTCCAAAATCTCAGCTACGCTTGATTTTGCCTAGCGCACAACTTAGAAGAAAACTCCGTTTTCTTGCGCTAGGATTCTCATTCATCCCCGGGCTGAAGCCCGGGGTATTCTGCAAGGCTGTCAATAAAAAAGCACTGGGTTTACCAGTGCTTTTTTGTTCTACTTACAGGCTTGATTTACAGATTATCTTTGATGGTTTGCGCCAGGCGTTTTAACCCCTCTACCATTTGCTGTGGCGTAGAGTACGAGAAGTTCAGGCGCACGTCGTTAAACACATTGCCGTCGGGATAAAAATCCACCCCCGCCACATAGGCCACTTTGTTTTCAATGGCTTTGGGTAGCAGTTGGGTAGCGTCCATATGCTTGGGCAGGGTCAGCCACAAGAATAGCCCCCCTTGCGGGTGCGTCCAGCTGACGCCCTCGGGCATACATTCTTGCAACGTTTTAATCATTAAATCGCGCTTTTGGCGATACACTTCAATCATCCGCTGAATGTGGTTTTGCAGTAGCCCGCGGCGCAAAAACTCAGCCGTAGCCAACTGAAGCGTGGGCGAAGAACACAAGTCCATAGCTTGTTTTAAAATTACAAATTTACGGATAACATCCTCCGGCCCCACAATAAACCCTAAGCGGAAACCGGGCACAAAAATTTTGGAAAATGTAAACAAGGTAATCACGTTGCCTTGCCCGCCGTCTAACTCGTAAAACGTCTTGGGGGCGGTCCCTTCAAAACGTACTTGGCGATATGGGGAATCTTCCAAAATAAACGTGTTATATTCTTTGGCCAGGGCCAAAATCTGCTCGCGCCGGTCCTGCGGGATGGTAGTGCCGGTGGGGTTTTGAAAATCGGGCACTAAGTAGATAAATTTGCACGGTTTGCCTTGCTGTTTTAACAAATCCAGTTTGGCTTTTAAGTCGTCCACCAGTACGCCGTCGTGATCGCTGGCAACGCCCAAAATATCGGCCCCCGCCACTTGAAACGCCTGGAGCGCCCCTAAATATGTTGGGCACGCGGTAATGATGCTATCGCCGGGGTTTACAAACATCCGCGCCGACATATCCAGTGCTTGTTGCGAGGCGGATACTACCAAAATCTGCTCCGGCGTAATAGAGATGTTTTCCGTCTCTTTTACCAGGCGCACCAGTTCTTGTTTTAGTTTGTCTTGCCCTTCGGTAGATCCATATTGCAAGGCTTCCTTGGCATTGGTAGTTAAAATGTCGTCAAAAATATGTTGGATTTCCTGCGTCGGGAAAAGGGCCGGGTCCGGCAATCCCCCCGCAAAAGAAATGATTCCCGGACGGGAAATAACTTTAAGCAGTTCGCGGATAGCCGACGCTTTGGAACGGCTTACCACGCTTGAAAATAAATGATTGTAATTCATAACTAGTCCCTTTTTTTTATTTGTCAATATATTTTACAATTTTTAGACTTAAATCTTTGGCAATAATGGAGTGCGTGAGCGCGCCCATAGAAATCACGTCGGGTTTAGCTTGGCAATAGGCCTCTAAATTGTGCGCATTGACCCCGCCGGACACTTCCACCATCGCGCGGCCGTTAATTTCCTGCTTGCACGCAACTATTTGCGCAGGGGTCATATTGTCTAGCATAATGATATCCGCCCCGGCGGCCAACGCTTGGCGCACTTCGTCCAAATTGGTGGTTTCCACTTCAATTTTAGGGGTGTGGCCAATGGTGTTTTTAATTTTGGCTACCGCGGCCGCAATAGAGCCCGCCGCGGCAATGTGGTTGTCTTTAATCATCACGCTGTCAGCCAAGCTGATGCGGTGGTTACGGCATCCGCCCACCCGCACGGCGTATTTATCCAAGCGGCGCAGTCCGGGTTGTGTTTTGCGTGTATCCACAATCATCACGCCGTATTTCTGCCCCACTTGGGCAAATTGGCGCGACACACTGGCAATGCCGCTTAAGCGTTGCATAAAGTTTAAGGCGGTGCGTTCGGCCTTTAAAATGCTAAGCGTACGGCCGGTAATTTCTAACACGTTTTCGCCTTTTTTGACGTCGTCCCCGTCTTTTTTAAGCGGCGTTACTTGCAAGGTGTCGTCCACCGCGTGGAACACCTGGGCGGCTACGTCCTGCCCGCACAAAACCAAATCTTCTTTGGCGCGGATGACCGCTTGGGCACGGTGTTGCGGCGTAAAAATAGTGTCCGAGGTAATATCCCCCAAACTGAGGTCTTCTTCTAAGGCTAAGGTAATAATTTTATCTAGTATCATTTGCTTAACTCAAACATTTTTTCAATCGATTTTTGGGCGGCTTGTGCCACGGCACCGTCCACCTGTACTACTTGTTCCGGGCGCGGCTCCACCAGGGCCCGCAGCGTATTTAACAAATTATTTTTCTTCATATACCCGCACACGCCAAACGGCCAAAAGAATTGCTTGGCAGGGTGTTCGGCCTCCAGGCGGTTGACAAGCCCTTGCTCGGTCAACAGGCCAAACTTTGTGGCCGTGCTACGTGCTACAAAGTCCGCCATGCCTTTGGTACTGCCCACATAATCGCACAAAGCGCACACGTGCGGTGCACATTCCGGGTGCGCCAGGACCACAATGCCGGGGTGGTCCGCGCGGAGTTTTTCCACGTCCTGCGGGGTATATTTATCGTGCACACAGCAAGACCCGCCCGACGCAATAATCGCTTTAGGCGTGCCGCGGCGCTGAAGCTCAATTTCTATGTTTTGCGCCATGAGCATATCCGGCACAAAAATCAGTTTGTCCCCAGGCATTTTTTGCGCAATATCAAACACATTGCCCGAGGTTACACACGCATCACACTGCGCTTTTACCTCGGCCGAGCTGTTAATGTAGCACAGCGCAGGCACGCCGGGGTGCGCGGCGCGGAGTTTTTGCACATCCGCCGCGGTCATACTGTCAGCCAGCGTACAGCCGGCCCGCCCCGCCGGGATGACCACTTGCTTTGTGGGGTTTAAAATTTTAGCGGTTTCCGCCATAAACCACACGCCCGCAAACACAATCGTATCTGCGGTGGTTTGGCGCGCTTGCCGGGCAAGCTGAAAGGAATCGCCCCGGAAGTCCGCCACCCCGTACACCAGGTCGGGCGTGGTATAAGAGTGGGCCAAAATGACGGCGTTTTTTTCTTTTTTGAGGCGGTTAATTTCCAACGTATACGGGACCAACTGGGCACACTCTTGTAAGGTCCATTTTTCTCCCCGCGTTTTAGATACATTGGCAAGAAGCCCATAGAGTCTATGGGCTTCTGCGTCAAGTTGCAAAGATGTGTAAGGCATTGGGTTTAGTAGTTAACGGTGGTAGTAGTAACCGAGCCGTCCGCGTTTTGCGTCGTTTTGGTGTTAGACGACGTCGTCGTGGAGGAGGCTACCGCCCCGTTGGAATAAACCGTTTTGGTGGTTGTGGTGGAAGAAACCGGCACATTGGGGTTGGGTCCGTCCACATAGTAAATGTTAGTGGTGTTGGTTACTTTTTTGGCACGCGCGGTGCTCACGCTCTTGGCGACGCCTTTGGCCTTAGCCTTGGCTTTGCCTTGGGCGGCCACTTTGTTTTTGCCACAGCAATCCGGGTCCACCAGCGGCAAGTAAGAATCCCCACACGCTTGGAGTTCATACGCGGGGATATTTTCATAATCTGTTTCGGGCGCGAGCATATTGTCAAATTCTTGGTCAATAATTTGGTACTTGGCGTCTTTGATGTTTTTGGAATCTTTCCTATTGGCGTAGCGGGCATTACCGTTGCGGTAGGCCGCATTTTGCGCGCCGTAGGCACCTTCCCCGGCGTTATTTTTATTTTTGGAGCACGCCGCACAGGCTACCGCGGCCACTGCCAAAAGACATAAAATTTTTTTCATAGTTTCTCCTTGTTAAAACTAGCTTACTTTTATTATATATCATTTCCCCCCGTTTTGCATATTTTTAATTTTTTTATTATACTATAGATACAATTTTTGCTTTTTTGGAACCGTATGTGGAATACGGGGATAGTAGGTAACTACTATTCTTCACCGCCAAGAATAGCCGATAATAGGCACAAAACAAATGGAATTGCAAACCTGCTGTTTTGTGCCGAGTGTTTATTGATATGCAATAGACCGCGGCTGTTTTATTTGGGTTCCGGTGAAGAAACCTTGGTATTTCAGCCGTTTTTGTGTGTGGTGAGCCACACAGCCAGGTTTAACCTTCAACCCAGTGTTGTGCTCCCGCGAGGGGCCTGTAAATATGGTTTCATAAGCAGAAAAATTGAAATATAGGTCGGGTGTAAACCCGACATAAAAACAAATCGTCATTCCCGAAGGCTGTAATCGGGAATCTCCACCGCATTAAGTATGCAAGTAAGGAGGAGATCCTGAATCAAGTTCAGGATGACATAATGATAACAGGAGAAAACTTATGAAACACCAAAAAAATGTAAGAGTAGTTATTTGTCCCCCTTGTGGGGAACAATCTTTAGCCCCGGAAGGTTTTAATCCGGGGGTCGCTGTAGCGACAAAAGAGGGGCAAAATTGGAAAAAATCCTTATGGCCCCTCCTACCCCACCTGTCGGCGGTACTCCCTCCACAAGGGAGGGAGATGCCCTACGGCTTTACCGCTCGCTCTGTTATTCCGCAGTATCGGTATGTGGGATATAACAGGCGTACAGGTTTCACGCTTATTGAGCTGTTGGTTGTCGTTCTTATCATTGGTATTTTGGCCGCCGTGGCCGTGCCGCAATATAAATTTGCTGTGGAAAAAGCACGGGCTCTCCAAGCCATTATTTATATTAAAAGCTTAGCAAACGCATATGAAGTTTATTATTTACAACACGGAATGTACCCAACGCACAAAAGCAATCCTTCTATAGATGAAATAAATGACGAATTAGACATCAGTGTCAATGAAGTGGATGGATTTAAAATTGACAATATGGGTAAAAATTTCATTTCTATGAAACGACCTGTATCTGGGAATCCCTCTTACGCCATTGTTTATTTTCCTAAACACTCCAATTATCCTCCTTGGAATGAACAAGGCATGGTTTGTCGTATATATGCCACCAGGGATGAGAATCAATTTACCGCCCGTATATGCAAAAAATTGTGTAATACCTCAACTCTAAAAAAAATCGATGGAGGCGGAAATATAGGTTGTGAATTACCTTAATGTACAACCGCCCCTTGTTTTTCACAAGGGGCGGTTTTTACTTCAATATCTAACTTTGGTTTATTTGCTTTCTTCTTCGATCGTTTGCGTTTCTTCACTTTGGCCAAAAGAATCCGACAGCAAGTCCCCAAGCGTCGGGCGCGGGGCTTGTTTTAAGTATTGCGCCACCACTTTGCGGTTTTGGACTTGGTCGTATTTCTTAATAGACAAGTTTAAAGTAAACGTTTCCGGATTTACGCCAATAACCAAGGCGGTAATGGTATCGCCCTCTTTGGCGTTAAAATCGCGGCCCATTTCAAAGGGGCTGATGAACCCTTTGGTGTTGTTCTTGCCAATGGTACATTCCACGCCGTATTCCTCGGACACTTTGGTAACCGTGGCTTTGACGGAGCTTTTGTACGGATAGCGGCGTTTTAAGGCGTCGGCCGGATTTAAGAAAAGCTGTTTGAGGCCAAATTCCAAACGCGGGGTTTCTTTGTCCAACTTAAGTAATTTGGCTTTGAGGCGTTGCCCGCGGCGGAAGTTGGTGATAGCGGTTTCGGGCTCTTTCCAGGCCACGTTTTCCAGTTCCACAATGCCTTCAATACCGTGGAAACGCAAATAAAGTTTATCTTTATCGGCTTTGGAAACTACCACGCGCAACACGTCGCCTTCTTTAATCGTGCCCAACACTTCTTCGCGGCGCACGGCTTCGTCCTCTTGCAACACTTGTTTGCGCGAAACAATGAGTTTCTGTTTTTCTTTTACAAATTCCACGATGACGGCTTTAATTTTAGCCCCCACAGGTAAATAGTGTTTATAAGCGGTATGCAGTTCCGACAGCGACAGCGGCATAAACCCGCTTACGCCGAATACTTCCACCATATAACCGCCTTTTACTTGTTGTAAAATGGTTCCTTTTACGCGTTCTTTGGCTTCAAACGCTTTTTTGCATACGTCCCAGCCCAGGGATTCTAAGGCTTTTTTGTGGGACAAAATAGCCGGGCGTTCATCCCCGCCGCGTTTAACGAGTACGACAGAAATTTTATCCCCTACTTGCGGCAAGGTTTTGCCTTCAAATTCGCTAGCGGCCACGGCGCCTTCTTTTTTGGTGCCTACGTCCACTAAAATACTGTCTTTGTTTACTTGTACAACGGGTACTTCTACAATTTCACGTTTGTTTAGTTTTTCCAGTAAAGACTCTTGCTGCGCAATTAACTGGTCCATCGTCAGTTCTTGCTCGGTAGTTTCTTGCGTAGTTTTAGTTTCTTCGTTTTGTGTCATAAGTCTTTATAGCGGTCTCCCGCGGGGGAAATCGCCGTTAACCTCCGTTAGATATTTATTGAATTTATTGCATCCATTATTTGATTTGCAAATTGTTTATACTGCATTTTGGGCTCCAAGGTCTCGTCTTTGGTTAGGTGCATTACCGTGCCAAATTTGACCCGTATTTTGCCCACCCAGGGCCACCCAAACGTGCCCTCTATTTTTACGGGCAGCACCGGGGCCCCCGTCTTATACACCAAAAATCCAATGCCGCTTTTGGGTTTTTGCGGCTTTCCCGTTTTACTGCGGGTCCCTTCCGGAAACATCACTACACTTTGCCCGTGGGTCAAGGCGTCCACCACTTCTTTTAAGGCGCCCATATCCCCCACCGTGCGTTTGCGGTCCACCGGGATGTAATTACACCGCCGGAAAAACCACCCCAATACCGGTATGGCAAACAGTTCCTTTTTAGCCACAAAGCGCGAATCACGCACGAGCCCCGCAAACGCGCCAATCGCCGGCGGGTCTGCATTGGATAAGTGGTTACCTGCAATTAAAAGAGCACCCTTCTTGGGGATATTCTCAAGTCCTTGCACCTCAATACGGTGAAAGAGTTTGAAATACACCCGTGCAACATATTTTACCAAATTAAGCAGCATAGTGGGAAATTTTCTCCAGTACCTGCGCAATCACTTCGTCCTGTGTGAGGGAGGAAGTGTCTATAATAAGGGCCCCCGGTGCCGGTTTAAGCGGGCTAGCGGCGCGGTGGGAGTCCCGGTAGTCGCGCTCTTCAATAAGGGCGAGGATTTTATCATAATCCGGGTGTTCCCCGGCCTCTTCGAGCTGTTTAACGCGGCGTTTGGCGCGCTCTTGGGCGGAGGCAGTCATATAAATTTTCACGTCCGCGTCCGGGAATACCACCGTGCCAATATCGCGCCCCTCCATAATAATTCCCCCGTCTTTACCGGTTTGCCGCATTTGCTCGGTCAGCACGGCGCGGGCTTCTTTATGGGTGGACACTTGGCTCGCCACGTTGCCCACTTCTTCTAAATGAAGCTTGGCCCCTAAATACTCCCCGTCCACGTGTAAATTAAGTTTGGCATCCGCTTGGCGCACAAACGTAAACTGCAAGCGTTTGGCTAGCGCAAGCACCGCCGCGCCGTCACTAGGCACTACGTGTTGCTCATACACTTTGTAAGCAAGCGCGCGGTACAGCTCCCCCGTGCTTAAAAACCCGTACCCCAACTTTTGGGCCACGGCTTTGCCTACGGTGGACTTCCCAGTCCCGGCAGTACCGTCAATTGCGATTACCAGGCCGTTTTTACGCATTATTCGCCTTCCATTTGCAAGCTATCCGTTACACCGCGGATGGCTAACATAATCGCATCCGGGCTGGTGGCCGCAGCTTGGGCGGTATCCATATCAATAATTCCCTCTTTATAAAGTTTAGCCAGGGATTGGTCAAAGGTATTCATTCCGTAAAATTCGCCCAGTTGCATTTGTTTGACCAGGTCAGCCGGGCGGTTTTCCATAATCAGTTTACGCACTTGGGGTGTGCTTACTAAAATTTCTAACGCCGGATACATCCCCCCCTTTACGCTAGGTAGCAACCGCTGGCACACCACTCCGCGCATGAGCTCGGCAAGTTGGGAACGTACTTGATTTTGCAGTTCCGCCGGGAAAGCATCTACCAACCGTTCCATGGTTTGCACCACGTTAACGGTGTGCATGGTTCCAAATACTAATTGGCCGGTTTCCGCAGCCGCAATCGCCGCTTTCATTACTTCCCCGTCGCGCAGCTCCCCAATTAAAATCACGTCCGGGTCCTGGCGCATAGCGGCACGCAAAGCCCCTGTGTAAGAGGGGGTATCTACCCCTAATTCCAACTGGCTGACGACACTGCGGTTATCCGGATGGATAAATTCAATGGGGTCTTCAATGGTTAAAATATGGTTGGCACGGGTTTTGTTAATGTAATCAATCATCATAGCTAGGGTGGAGGTTTTACCGGACCCCGTCATCCCCGTTACCAAAATAATGCCACGGCGGCTGTCTGCCATTTTCTTTAAAATATCGCCGGGCAAGTGGAACTGTTCAAAGGTAGGAATTTGCGGCGGAATGTGGCGCACTGCCATACAAATGCGCCCCATTTGGCGAAACACGTTAAAACGAAAACGCCCGTACGATTTAGCATCTAAGGAAAAGTCCACCGTGCTATATTGTTCAAACAAGCGTTTTTCACGCTCGCCCATACACGCATACGCCATTTTTTTAGCTTCTTCGTTTGAAACAAAACTGTCATCAATGGGCTTCATTTGCCCGTTTAAACGCACATACGCGTTGGAGTTGCCCCGAATGTGTAAGCCGCTTGCCTTATTATCTACTACCGTACGTAACAAACTTTGTAATCCTACCGCCATAATTTTCTCCTTTGTATTGATTTTACTACTTGCCCTTTATAAAGACCGTTTTTTACGCCGTAAATACGCCGGCACTAACATGGGGTCTTCAAATTTAGGACGTTTCTGCTCAAAACTGGCAAATATATCTTCGCTAAGCACCGGGCCGCGTGCCGTGGTGTCGGCGGATGCCTCTAGCGGGCGGCGGGCACTAAAAGTGCCTGCTTTTTGTGCATTAAACCCGGTGGCAATCACGGTTACTTTAAAGTTACCGTTGAGCGTGGGGTCGTACGAATAGCCAAACATAATGATAGAATCATTACTGGCATATTGCCGAATTAGGCTCATCACTTCCCCTTGCTCCAGTAAGGTCAAATTTTCCTCCGCGGCAAAGTGCACAATAAACCCCTTGGCCCCGCGGATATCGGCATTTTCTAGTAGCGGCGAGGAAATTGCCCGCTTGACGGCGGCCAAATGACGGCCTTGCCCGCTGGCTTCCCCCACGCCAATGAGGGATTTTTCGGAGTGGCACATGACCTTGCGGATATCGTTAAAATCAATGTTGACTTCGCCCGGCTTGGTAATTACTTCACTAATGCCTTGCACGGCTTGCAAGAGCACCTCATCTACCATCTTAAACGCGTCGCGCGAGGATGTACTGGGGTCAATGTTGGCAAATAGTTTTTCGTTGGGCACAATAATCATGGAGTCCACATATTTTTGCATTTCGGCAATCCCCTCGTCCGCTTGCTTTTCGCGCACGTAGCCTTCAAAATTAAACGGACGGGTTACTACCCCCACTACTAAGAGGTCATCCCCGTAAATTTCTTTTGCTATTTTTGCCAAATACGGGGCTACCCCGGTGCCCGTTCCACCGCCCATACCGGCGGTAATAAACAGCAAATCACATTGACCAATGATGAGCTTGAGTTTTTCCTTACTCTCTTCGGCCGCTTTGCGCCCGCGTTCCGGGTCGCCGCCTACGCCTAGGCCTTTGGTTAGTTTTTCCCCCACTTGCACTAAGTACGGGGCCTGGTTACGGCGCAAGTCTTGTGCGTCGGTATTTACGGCAATAAAATCTACATCTTTTAGGCCGGAATTGACCATATGGTTAATGGCATTTCCGCCACCGCCGCCTACCCCAATCACTTTTATTTTGGCCTTTTTGCTTTCAAATTGCGCGGCCGGCATAAATAAATCTTGCATAGACATCCTTATCCAAAAATTCCTTTAAAAAATTTGCCCAGTTTACCCAACGTGGAGCCGCTACCCTTATATTGCCCGTTATACAACGCCTCTTCGGTGGCTTTATCCGACGCGTAAATAACTAAGGACAACGCCGTAGCATACAAGGGGGATAAAAACTCATCCGCGCAAGTTACCTCGTCGCGTTGGACGACCCCGCGGCGCACTTCTTTAAGCCCCAAAATATCCTGGCAAAGTGCGGTCATACCCGGCATTTGGCTGCCGCCGCCGGTAATCACTCCCACCAAGGGCAGATTTTTGGGCTTATACCCCGCTAGCCCGGCATAATGCTCCACTTGTTCCAATAGTTCTTCCATACGCGGTTGCATACAATCCAACAGTTCTACATTTTTAATAGAGCGCGTATCACTACCGTCTAAAAGCGGGACTGAAATGGTTTGCTCGTTTTTCAAAAATCCGGGATGAATGACCCCGTATTTTTCTTTAATTTCCCGGGCCGCTTTGCGTGAGGTGCTTAAATAGCTGGAAAGGTCGCTGGTTAAAATATCGCATCCGTAGGGAATATCGCAGGAGAAACGCATCATCCCCCCCATATAAACACCCACGGAAATGGTTTCCCCGCCCAGGTCCAAAAGCATGACGCCGTTTTCTTTTTCATCTTGCAGTAGGACCGATTCTCCCAGCGGCACTAACCCGTAAATGGTGCCGTCAATGCGAAAGCCGGGGCGTTGGATAGATTTGGCTAAATTGTTCAAATGCGTAGAAGCCCCGGTTACAATTTGCACGTCCACCTCTAAAAGCGAACCTTCCATCCCCTCCGGGTTGCGGATGCCGCGTTGTTTGTCCACAGCGTAACCTTGGTCAAATACGCCAATAATCTCGTTATCGTTTTTGATCGGCACCGCCTTGGCGTTTTCAATAGCCAGTTCCATGTCTGCCGGGCCAATTTCTTTGTCCGGCCGGGAAATGTTATACGTACCGTGGCTGAAAAAGGATTCAATATGCGCTCCGCGCACGCCTACAAGAAGTTGCGCAATTTCTTGCTCGGTTTCGCGCTCCAAACTACCTAATAAAGTGGTTACGGCGGCCGACGTATCGCGAATATCGGTTACCATCCCCCCGCGAATCCCGCGGCACGGGATACTGCGCCCGGCAAGCACCTGCAGTGTATTTGTTTCTTCATCATGGGCAGCCGCCACAGCGGTCAGCTTGCCGCTGCCTACATCTAAACCAACCAGTAAATTGGGTTTTGCCATACAAAAAAAATCCCCTACAAAAAAAGTTCTCTCTTTATTATAAAAATTAATGGGCAGAAAGTGTTAAAAAAACTTTTCCTTGCTCAAAAAATTCAAAGTTTACCGTCGCAGGTTGCTGATACTTCTGGTGTACCAGGTCCATAATTTGCGCGGCCCGGCGGGCCTTGCTTTTTAGCTCTGTAGCGGGTCCAAACAACACCGTGCTTTGGTCCGGCAGACGCATGGTAACCGTATTTTGCTGTAAATTAAACTCCAGGGCTTCAAACGGCAAAGATTTTTTGAGCTTTAACACATCTTGCACTAATTCCACAAAAGAGGGTTTAAGTTGGTCCGGCACGTCGCCCACCAAAGAGACTTGGGGAACTTCTTGCGGGCCGTTCGGGTCGGCATAGACGCGGCTATCTTGGTCAATATATTTGCGGGTTTGGTCCGGCAGGACAAATTGCGCCACGGGCTCGCGCCGCTTGGCAGACACTTTGAGCTTGCCGCTTAGTAGCCCGCGCGTCACAGATACGTGGCGCAACATGGGGTATTGTTTGACAAATTGTTGTTGTAATTTTTCACTATCGGCAAACGAAAAGGGCTTGCCCTCAAGGGCGGCCGCCGTCTCAAAAATTTCTTTTTCAAGCGCGCCGTCCAGGCCGCTAACCGCCACCGTTTTCACATGCCAGTTAGTTAGCTGGGCGTTTTTGATGATGCGGTACACATAGCGCGCCCCCAAATAGCCGCCGCCCCCAAAGGCCAGTATTAAAAATAGGAATAAGAAGAACTTAAAAAAAAAGGATGGCCGTTTTTTGCGTACCGTTTGGCGTCTTACATACAAGGTTGCCGACGGACGGTTGTAGCCATACTTTCTCATAAATTAACCCTGAAAAAAGAAATGGGCGGGAAGGGAGTTGAACCCTTAAGGACTTTCGTCCATACGGTCCTGAGCCGTACGCGTCTGCCATTCCGCCACTCGCCCACGTGAGTATATTATAGGAAATGTGCGCCAAAAAGTAAAGTATTTTCTGTCGGTTTCTTACTACCAGGTATAACCTGACCTACACTTTTTAACGTCGTGTTACCACCCGCCTTGTTTTCTTCGTCATTGCGGGGCGCACCGCGACGTGGCAATCTTTACTGTTTAACAATACAACATAGACTCCTTCGCATGCGCTCGCAAAAACGGCAACTACATACGCCACAGATTTTGGCCTATATCAACCCCCTAATTGACTACAGATAATATACCCAGTATCCGTTTCCGGTATCGTCACGATTCTTTCCACCTACCGACTGACATAATTGATTGGCTAAAGAATCCTTTTTGGCAGCCATACAACTACGTTGCAGAACACCTTGGTTTGGTTTGTAGTAATCTCCCCGGTACACCACATTCAAGCCACTTGTCCCCGCACACCGAATCTCCTTAACTCGCCCCCCCGTTCCCCCTTCGTTAAGGGAACAAGTATATTTCCCCGCTAGCGTAACAGACTTTTTAGTCTGATCCAATACACCCGGCACTTCTATATCTAGCTCCTCCAAGGTAGTGGGAATTTCTCCGGTAGCAAGCACATACCGCAAAGCCGCGTTACGAAGTGCATCTCCCACAGCGATAGTTTGTACCCACAGCACTTTCATGACCGCTTTTTGGTATTGCGGCAACGCAACCGCCGCCAAGATACCAATGATTAAAACTACTACCAATAATTCTATCAGCGTGAAGCCTCTTCCCCATGAGGGGGAAGATGCCCGCAGGGCAGATGAGGGGATACTCAACAAGATTTCATTTTCTTCCCGGCACTTCGTGCCACCCTCTCTAAAGAGGAAGTCCTTTTGGACACCCCCCTTACGGCCTTTCAGGCCACTTTCCCCGCAAGGGAGACAGAGTACAACTATTTTACGTTTCATTTTTATTCCTCCTAATTTTTTATAGGTCAGGTGTCAGCCTGACGTTATAAAGCGTTTTGGGTTGTCAGGTACAACCTGACCTACATCTAGCAGCGTCATCCCCGAGTGTCTTTATCGGGGATCCCCGCCTTGTTTACATTACTAAAAGCGGTGGGGATTGCCGATTACTGCCTTCGGGAATGACGGTTTATTTTTATGTTAGGTTTACCCCCAATCTATATTTATTGTCAGGCTGACACCTGACCTATAATTATCTGTCATCCCCGAGGAGCCTGTCCCGCAAGGTCGTAATGCGGGATCTAATCGGGGATCTCCGCCTTGTTTTCTTCGTCCTTGCGAGCGCAAGCGTGGCCATCCGTGCTGCTTATGGATAAGATTGCTTCGTCACTTCGTTCCTCGCAATGACGGCAAACAGCGTACCTTTAAACGCTCAAATCTCTTTTATATTGCGTTTTTATACAAGGGATACGTCCCCCCGCATAAAGTACGTGAAAAGTGTATCAAAAAAAAAAAACGCGTCAAGTAGAAGGGCTGTCAAACGGTCTTACAAAAAACAAAAACATACCCCCGCAAAAAATTGTAAAATGTATGGGAAGAAGTTAAATTTTTTAGGAGGCCTTACAATGACCGTTTCTTACAAAGAACTTGGCTTGGTAAATACCCGCCAAATGTTCAAAGACGCTATGGCCGGCGGCTATGCTATTCCGGCTTACAACTTCAACAATATGGAACAATTACAAGCCATCGTAACCGCTTGTGTGCAAACCGGTAGCCCGGTAATTTTGCAAGTTTCCAAGGGTGCCCGCCAATATGCCAACTCCACGCTCTTGCGCTGGATGGCCCGCGGTGCGGTGGAAATGATGAACGAACTAGGCAAACCGGTTCCGCTTTGCTTGCACTTGGACCACGGGGACAGCTTTGAACTGTGCAAAGACTGCATTGACAACGGCTTTTCGTCCGTGATGATTGACGGCTCCCACTTGCCGTACGAAGAAAACGTAGCACTCACCAAAAAAGTAGTGGAATATGCCCATGAGCATGATGTAACCGTGGAAGGCGAATTGGGCGTTTTGGCCGGTATTGAAGACGAAGTTTCCGCCGAACACCACACCTACACCGACCCGGCCCAAGTGGAAGACTTTGTAAAACGCACCGGGGTAGATTCCTTGGCTATTTCCATTGGTACTTCCCACGGCGCTTACAAATTTAAAGTAAAACCCGGCGAAAAATTGCCCGAACTGCGCTTTGATATTTTGGAAGAAGTATCTAAACGCCTCCCGGGATTCCCGATTGTACTACACGGCTCTTCTTCCGTACCGCAATGGGCTGTTAAACAAATTAACGAATACGGTGGTAAATTGGACAACACCGCCGGTATCCCCGAAGAACAACTGCGCAAAGCCGCTAAATCGGCCGTGTGCAAAATTAACGTGGATTCCGACGGCCGCCTCGTGATGACCGCCACCATCCGCAAAATCTTTGCGACCAAACCCGGCGAATTTGACCCGCGCAAATACTTGGGTCCCGCCCGCGAAGAACTCATTAAAATGTACGCCGAAAAGAACGAAAACGTATTTGGTTCCGCCGGCAGAGTCAAATAAGGTTTTACCTTATAACAAAACACCCCCGTTTTAGTAGCGGGGGTGTTTTTTATTCCACTACTTCAAAAGCAACGCGATCCGTTTGTCCGGCGCACGTAACCGATAAGCGGTGTTTTCCCCCCGCTAGCGGCCACCACCGTTGGCACGCCGACCCAGGCAACGTGTTGCCGTTTAACTGCCACGTACACACGTTCTGCGCGCACGAAGCCGCCCATTTAAGGCGTTGGGCTGAGCGCGGGGCGGCGGGGTCCACATAAAAAATATCTCCTTCACGGGGCGACGTAATTTGGAGCGCGGGAACTGTAGGAGTGTGTTTACCGTCGCACGTTGGGGGCAGGGAAACAAACAGTTCCTCGTGCGTGTGCGGGCACGTGGACCGGGCCACCAGGCCCGTTTCGTTACACGCCTTAGCGCGGTGCAGACCCGCGGGAACTTCAAACGCCGGGGACGCATAACGCGCCTGAACCGCTAAGGCTACGTCGCGCAAAATGGGGCCGGCCCCGGTAATGCCGGACACTTTTTGCATGGGGCTGGCATCAAAATTACCCACCCACACGCCGACCGTCCAACGCGGCGTATATCCCAGGGCAAAATTATCTTTATAATCTTTAGACGTACCCGTTTTAGCGGCCATTTCAAACGGCAAAAACAGCGGCGAATTAAGCCCAAAAGCCGGGGCGCGGGCTTGGTTATCTTTCAAAATATCGGTTACTAAATAGGCGGCTTTTTCGCTCAGCACGCGGCCCGGTTTGCCGGGGAGTTGTACAAGCGGACGGGTAGCCAGTTGCACGGGCTGAAAGGTCCCCCCGCGCGCCAAGGTAGCATACGCATTTGCCAGTTCCAATAGGCGCACTTCGCCGTTGCCCAGGGCTAAACCCAACCCGTAAAAATCAGCCGGTTTGGTAAGGCTTGCAAAGCCCAGTTGGTGCAAGAAACTAAGCAGCGGGGTAGCCCCTAGCGTTTCGGCCGCCTTGACGGCTGGAATATTGTACGAACACGCCAGTGCCGTGCGGGCAGACACAAGGCCGTGGAAACTTTCGTCATAATTGCGCGGGCGGAAACCGCCCTCAAAAAAAGTGTCCGTATCGGCAATGAGCGTGGCCGGGGTGAACGTACCTTTCTCAAACGCCAACCCATATACAAACGGTTTTAATGCCGAGCCCGGTTGACGCAAAGCGCGTACGCCGTCTACCTGTCCGCTGTGTTTTTTATCCTTAAAATGGGCCGAGCCCGCATACGCCAGTACCCCGCCGGTGGCGTTATCTAATACCACTACGGCCGCGTTGGTTACGTTGCTATCCGCCAAGCGCGGCAGTTGATTGGAAATAATTTGCTCTACTTCACGCTGCAGTTCACGGTCCAGCGTCGTATCCACACGCGTGTTTCCCGGCGGGACTAGCGTGGACAAATACTGCGTAAAATGCGGGGCGTAAAACGGGCGGTCCTGCACGCGCAGTTCCAATTTTTCGGCTAAAGCAGTTTGGTAAATTTCCTCCGAAATAAACTGGTTTTCGAGCATTTTTTCCAATACGTAAATTTTGCGTTTTTGCGCCCGCGCAACATGCGTAAGCGGATTGTAATACGTGGGCGATTTTAACAACCCCGCCAAAAAGGCCCCTTGTGCTAAGGATAAATCCGCTGCATCTACGCCAAAATAAAATTGGCTGGCGGCCTGTGCCCCTTGGGTAAGGTTACCAAATTCCAGTAAGTTAAAATACTGCTCTAAAATTTCTTCCTTGGTGTATTTTTGCTCTAAGGACAGGGCCGCAAAAGTCTCTTTGGCTTTGCCCCACAGCGTTTTGGGGCGCGGAGAAATAGCACGCGCCAGTTGTTGCGTGAGCGTGGACGCGCCGGAAACGACCTCCCCCCCTTGCGTATTTTGCCACAGCGCACGTAGCACCGCGGCCACGTCCACCCCGCTGTGGGTGTAGAAGCGTTTGTCTTCCGCCGCCACTACCGCACTAATGAGCCACGGGGAAATTTGATCTAGCCCCACCGGCTGATAATACGTGTGATGCGCGGATAATACCGTGCGTAGCGGCAACCCGGCCCGGTCATAATAGGTAGTAGAGGGCGTTAAAAGCACTTCTTCCCCGCCTACCAGGCAGGGAAGAAGCAGTAAAACAAAAGCCCCCCAACGCCGCATTACTGAATAACCAACGTGGAAGTAGTATTGCGGCCAAATACTTCGGGCGCATACATTTGGCTGACCCACGCGGCCGGGTAGGTGTACGTCCCGGCAGAAAGGGCCGTAACCAGGTAGCTAAACGTATGTTCCCCGGCGGGGACTTCGTCGGCAAATCCGTAAACGCGGTCCTCATATTGCTCGGTACGGGTAAACACCGTATTGTCCGCCGCTAACAGCTCGGCTTGGGTGGCCGATTCCGTAGCCAGGGTAGTATTGACGAGCCCAAACCCGGCCGGGATAAAATCTTCCACCGCTACAAACGGTCGAGCGTGGGCGGTTTTCACGTGCAAGGTTACTTTGTAACGCTCGCCGGTTAAAATAGCCGTAGCCGGTTTACCGTCTAACGTAGAGATTGTACGCGTAAGGCTAAATCCCGCCTCCACCGGGCGGTCATACGAGGCCGGCGTATAGGTTTGCGCTAGCGTATAGTAAAGGGTACCTGTGCCTTGTTTGGCAAAGCTAAAGCGGGCCTCACTACTGGGTGCGTACACACGGGCAAACGGCAAGTGGACCGTTTGCGTGCGCGCGGTGTGCCCGTTAAAAGCCCCACTGAGCACAACCTCGTCTGCCTGTTTAACCGTAGCGGTAAAGCGTGGGGTTTCCCCTTCGCGCTTGGTATAATAAGTAGCCAAGGCACGCAGTACCGTGGCGTTGGTAAACGTATCGTTCCAATGGCCCTGTGCGTTTAGTTGGCTTACTAACCACGTAGCTAACTGATAATCATTTTTAGGCGACAGATTCGCCGCAACTAACGCACGCAAGGTGTGCGCGGTAGCCGTGGTATTATTTTCGTGTAACCAGGGCAACTCGCCCCCGTCCACATACGCCGCCGTGGGGGTGTAAACCAGTTTGTTAATAAGCTGTTGGGCCAACGCCTCTTTTACTTTTTGGGGGCGCCCGCCGGCTACGGCCGCTTGGAGTAAATACGCCACCGCACTTTGCGGCAAGGTCATGCGTTTGGTATAAAGCGTATTAAATAAGCTATCCGTGTTTTTACCGTAGCGCGTTAGCACATACACGCTATAAGCGCGGGCGGTATCGGTCTGGGCCCCGGTATAAGCATAGGCGTGCACCGTTTGCTGGGCAAACGCCCCCGCTAACCAGGTTACGGCTTTATCTACCGCTTGGGTAGGCACGTCAAAACCGGATTGCTTGGCTTGCAAGGCAACGTCTAGCGCGTAAGCGGTTACGTATGGGTCCGGCAAGGCGTTAGGCCAGTAGCCAAACCCGCCGCTTGCGTGTTGATACGCACCCAGACGGCTCAGCACCTCTTGGGCATTTTTGCGAAGCGTTTGCACGTCGGCCAGTTGGAAGTCTTTAATGAGTGGCTCGGCGGTTACCACCGGAGTAATTTTGGAGAGTTGCTGTTCCAAACAAGGATACGGGTAAGCCAGTAAATACGAAATAGCCCCTTTGAGTTGCAGTAGCGCACTGGCCGCCGCCGACACGGTAACGTGGTTATCTGCCGTTGGATTTAAGTGAGCGGGTTGGTCGGTCAGCTCGCTTTGCGTGCTTTGCGTAGCCCCATATACGGCAAGCGTTTGGGCTTTTTCGGGGGTGGAAACCACCAACTCTTGTTGCACACCGTCACTGTATTTGCCCTTAGCGGCAAAGGCCACGGTAGCCGGGCCCGCTTGGGTAGCACGGCAGGCAAACATCACTTCGCGCGAAGCACCTTTGGCTACTTTGACGGTTTGCGGCCCATCTTCCGCTAATTCCACCGACCCCACCGCACTGGCTTGCACGGAAAACACGCCTTTGGCGTCTTCGTAGTTATACAAAATGGCACCGCAAGCAAATTGGTCCCCCTCGCGCGCAAAAGTGGGCATACTGGGGGTCAGCATCACGGGTTTGGAAACCTTTACCGTTGTTTCCGCTTTGCCAAATTCGCTTTGCGTAAGCGAGACGGCCATAATGCGAAACGTCGTCAAATTATCCGGCAAGGTGAATGATACTTGGGCGCGGCCTTTGGCATCCGTCTTTACCGCCGCCTGATAAAACGGCGTAAATTCAAAGCGCGAGCGCATATCCGTACCGCCCAGTTTACTGGCCGCCGCCCCGCCGCCGCCGCGGTTTTCGCCTTTTTCGCCAAAACTGCGCTGCCCAATCACGTAGGCGCGGTTATCCATGGTAAATACGGAAATGGGTGTACTGCCGTAAAACTGGGCAAATAAATCGGGCGTTTGGTAGTTACTAAGTGCCAGTACCCCCTCGTCCACCGCCATGACCACTACTTCGGCGGGTACGCCTTTTCTCCCTGCTTGGGTGGTAAGGGAGACGGTTACTTGCTCGCCGGGTTGGTATTTTTTGGCGTTGGTTTTAAGGGTGGTTACCAGGCGTTTTTCATCCGGCACTACCGGCAAATTGACATAGCCCATTTTGCCTTGCGGTTTGCCTAAGTCTTCGGTTGCGTTGGCCGGTTTAGCGGTGCGGCCTTGCACTAAGAGGACGCTTACATACACGTTGGGCAAATAGTTGTCTTTAAGCGGAACGGAAATAGTGTTTTCGCCCCCTTTTACGGTAGTGGTCCACGCGTCTAAAATGCCCTCACGCTCTACGGTAATTAAGGCGTTGGCCTGTTCGTAGGGCGATTGCACGCGGATACGCGCCGTTTGCCCGGGCTTATATTCCTTTTTGTTGGGCGTTAAGATAAGCACGTCATCTTCTGCGCGCCGCCCGTAGGAATTAGACTGCCCTTGCACGTACACATCCACCCCGCCTTGAACGGTGCGACCAAATAAATCTTTAGCGGTGAGTTTAATGTAGTACGAGCCCGCCTCTTGCGGTACAAAGCTAAGCGTAGCCCCTTTTTTGCCGACGTTAAGGGTTTGGGACGGGAGCGGGATTTCGTTACGCTCACTGACCCATTCCAAACGTCCGGCTAAACCTACTTTACGTACACTGTAATACTCTTCTTTATAAATATCGGCGGTTACGGTGGCCTCGGCCGGTTTGCCCTCCGGCGTTACAGCTACGACGGACACTTTTACCTCGTCGCCTTGTTTATAATCGTCTTTGAAAAGTTTGGCCCCTACGTAAATATCGGCCGGATGCACCAGAACGGAGGTGCGCTTGAATAAATGCTGATGGGCCGGGGATTCAATATCCACCTCGGCATACACGCGCACGGGTAGTTGCACATGCGGCATTTTGGCGGCAAACAAGAGCGCGCCGCGCGAGTCTAATTCCCCGGACGCATTTAACAACAGTTTTGCGTTTTCGCGCGTGTCGCCTTGTTGCAAGAAATAGGGCGTAAAGGTATATTTATCGTACCCGGCGGGTGTAAACCAAGTGGGCTCTTGGCGCAAGTTCCAACTGGCTTTGGCCATCCCTAGCGGAGCCCCAAAATAGTATTGCGCCGCGGCCGAGAAGGAGGCCTCTTCCCCGGCTAAATAGGACGAACGGTCTGCCTTAATAAGTACATTAAAATCAGCCGGTTTGACCGCTTCCACTTGGAACGAAGTGGAGGCCCCTTCGGGCTCTTTGTCACTGGCTTTACTTTGCGGGGCAAAATAGACATCCCAAACCCCTGTGTTGGCGGCTTGGGACAAGTCAAATTGGGCATCAAACGTGCCCCAGGCAGACGAGAGGGTAACCTCTTTTTTGAAAATTTCTTCCCCGTGGCTATCGTGCACCGTCAGGGTGCCGCGTACGGTAGCGGGCAGTTTCCACGCGCCGCCTTGGCGTTGACGCACCACCCCTTTTACGTGTACCGTTTCCCCCGGGCGGTAAATGCCGCGTTCGGTAAACAGGTAGGTTTTGTAATTTTGGGCGGTGGGGTTATAATCATACTCCATATTAAAACGCCACGGCTCTAAGCCGTCGTTCCATTGGTTACTGGCTACGCCGTCCCCTTGGGGGCTAGTGATAAAGGCGTATAGCACGGGTTGGCCCCACTCGCGCGTAGGAACTTCCAGTTGCCCCCAACCGGGAGCCAGAGCCAGGCCGTGTTCGTCGGTAGTGCCGGTCCACACTACTTTGTTGTCTGACCCGCGCAGTTCCACAGCCAGCCCCCCTACGGGCGCGCCGGTTTTAAGTGACGTCGTCCAAATGAGCGTATTTTGCGCAGAAGTTTTAAAAGTAATGCCAACGTCGGTTACGTTATCGGTGGACGAAACCCAACAATCGGCTCCGTTTTCTTGGCGTCTAGTGATAAATTGCGTAAAAAGGATACTGTCTTTTGCCGTGGGGAAAAAGCGCGCTAAGTCAATATAACTGCGCACGGTTTTGTCTTTTACAGACGGGAACGTGTAATCCCCCGTGAAAGTAGCCCCCGCCAGTGCTTTTTTAGCGCAGTAGGAGGTTTGTTGTTCGTTAAACGGGATAAAATTATCGCGGTTGAAACGCGCGCTTTCCATAAATAAAGCGGGCATATTCATCAGTGCAATGGGCAAGCGGGTGGGCAGGTAGCTTTCTAGCACGCCAAAACCGTCGGCTGAAAAGTCCACGGCCGGGCAGTAGCCGTCGTTAGACACGGTAAAGTGTTCGTCTTGCGCTAAGGTATTGCCGTAAATATCGCGCAGGCCTTTTTTAAGGGTTACTTCTACTTTTTCGTGCGGGGCCACGCGGATAAACGAAAGGGGCATAGTAAAGTAGGCTTCCCCGGTTTTTCCGTTCGTAAATTCATATCCTAAGGACTCGCGCTCGTTATCGGGGAGCGGTAACTTGGCAGAAGCCGGCACCACTTCTAGCGCGTCGTACAGGGCGTGTTTGCGCACCGGCGAAGACAAGTGAAGCGTAGGCACAAAGGGTAAGCACCCCGTAGAAATTACTTTTTGCACCGTGAGCGGCGGGAACGTGAAAAACGTCATTTTAAATTCGTTTTCCATCCCCGCGTTGCCTGTTTGGCCCGGCAGGCCCGGCAACAGAGATAAGGTATATTGTTGGCCCACTTGGAGAGTTTCGGTAGGGTTTACGGCAAAAACGGATTGTTGTTCCTGCGCGGAAAGATAGGAGTAATTTTTAGCTAATTCTTCGGCGGTGGGCAAGCGTAACGAAAGCGGCACGCGGTGGGCGGTTTTGCCACTGCCCGTGGTAAGCGTGATAAATTTAGCCGCGCGCGCCAGATCCACCGGTTGGGTGGTAAGCACGTATAAGGTGGGGTTTAAGCTCAGCCAATGCTCCCCAGTATAGGGAATGGTGGAGAGCACTTGCGGCACCGGGGTGGTAAATGAAAACTGGTAGGCGGACGCCAATTTTTGGCCGGACACCGCCGATTTAAATCCTTTGGGTACGCGCACCGTAAATTGGGTGGCGGTGGGCCAGTTTTCTGTGGGTTCAAACACCAGGCTTTGCGTGCCGCTATAATGACAACTGCCGGCCACTTTGGGCGTAATGGTAAGCGGACAATTAGCACCGTCAAAGGCGGTTTGTTCGCCCAAGGCCACAACGGGCTGGTTAAAATGCACGGTAACCGCCTGGCGGCCCGGCGTATTTTGCAAGCCTTTAGGCGCGGCGGAAATCACTTTGAGTGCGGGCGCAGCGTGCAAGCTAAGTGCGCCAAATAACAAAAAACAAAACCCTAAACCTACTTTGTGTAATTTCATAAAAATCTCCTATGATTACATTTTACCATTTTAGGCCGTACGCGCGCGCAAGAAAAGAGCAAAGTACCCATTAGAAAGAGACGCAAGTACGTAAGGAGGCCAAGAACAACGAAATATGCAAAATTTAGAAGAAATTATGTAGAATAGAGGAGATGTAAAAAGAACAATTTATCTTGTTTTTGGAATCGTGCAATACGAATAGCTTTTGGCAACAAAAGCTCAGGTAAAATCCAAAAACAGCCGCACTGCAAGACACACGACAACGGACCTTCGAAACCCGTAGTTTTGTGTCGAGTGTTTGTCATTTTCAAAAATGGCAGGCTACGGCTGTTATTGTGGGTTATTTTACCTGGCTCGCTTTAATAAGCCGTTTTTGTGTGTACGCTCCGGGCAGGAAAATTGAAATGAAAACGAAGGAGTGTACTATGAAAAATAGCCATACCCGGCGGGGTGTTACGCAACACATAAATGTAGGTCAGGTTTTACCAAACAATCAAATAAAGTGTCATTCCCGAATGTCGCTATCGGGAATCTTCAACGCTTGTCGGTTGCGTAAGAGCCTAGAAACAGTTTGCGTGGAAGCTCCCCGATTGCAGGCCTCGGGAATGACAACTTATTTTAAGGATGCGTCCCTGAATAAAAACGCTTTCAGGGCTCCGCTACACTTCGGTTTTACGCTTATTGAACTATTGGTAGTGGTGCTGATTATTGGCATACTAGCCGCCGTGGCCGTGCCACAGTATCAAAAAGCGGTACTTAAAAGCCGTTTTGCCACCATTAAAGACTTGACCCGAAATATTGCTCAAGCCGAAGAAATCTATTATTTGGCAAACGGTAGTTATACACCCAATACAGATGAATTAGATATAGATATACCTACCCCTACCACAAGCACAATCTCTACCGAATATGGTAAATATTTTTATCCATGGGGCTATTGCATCATAGAGGTAACATCAGGCCAAGATCTTGTATATTGCATATTATCAAATGAAAAAAATGTAACAAAATCTAATCTCACTAACCGCACAATGTCTTATTGGATAGGACTTACACACAGTCACCATCATGCTGGGAAAAGAGCCTGTTATTCTTATGGAAGCGATTTGAATTCCGCTCAAGACAAAGTATGTCAAAACGAAACAGGTAACGAAAGTGCTGATGTTTCCGATACTACATTACGCTAATATATTTACTAAATTGAAAAAGGGTAATAGGCACTCATATTTAGTAAAATATAGGTATGAGTGCCGCCGGACAATACATTAAAAACCCGTTTAAAGATAAAAAGCTATCTAAACTGCTTTTCAAATTTTCTGCGCCCGCCGTGGCGGGGATGTTTGTCAATGCGCTGTTTAACATCATCTCGCGCATTTACGTGGGGCAAGATGTGGGCGCGGTGGGCATTGCCGCTATTACGGTCATCTTCCCCATTGGGCTACTGTATATGGGTTTTAGCGCGCTTATTGGCATTGGCAGTAATGCGCTTTTCTCCATCCGCCTGGGCGAAAAGAAACACGACGAGGCCTTGCGCGTACTGGGCAACGGGTTTATTTTGCTCATCCTCATGGCGGGGTTGGTAACGTCGGTTAGTTACGTATTTTTGGACCCGCTGCTGCGCTTTTGCGGCGCGGACGAAGTAATTTTACCCTACGCCCACTTATACTCCGTGTGGGTGTTCCCCGGCTATTTCCTCTTTGCGATTGGCGCCGGGATGAACCACTTTATCCGCTCGTCCGGCCGCCCCAAAACCGCGATGGCGACGCAGTTTATCGGCGCGTTTATTAACCTGATTGCCGCCCCCCTCTTTATTTTTAAAATGGGACTAGGCGTGAAAGGGGCCGCACTAGCCACGGTATGCGGGCAAGTAGTTTCGTTTAGTTGGGTAATGTACTGCCTGACGGGGCGCCGGGCTGTGTACCGCCTGATGTGGCACAATTTTAAACTGAAACTGCAAATTACGCTAGACGTAATGGCGATTGGGTTTTCCCAATTTGCGTTTCAAATGGCCTCGGGCGCGCTAAACGTGATTTTAAACCATGCCCTCTTGAAATACGGCGGAAACTTGGCGATTTCGGCTATGGGGGTGGCGTTAAGCGTAAACACCATTGTGATTATGCCTACCATGGGTATTAGCCAAGGGGCGCAGCCGCTTATTGGCTACAACCACGGCGCGCGCAAGTACAAAACGTCTATCCAAACGCTTAAAATGGCCCTGCGTTGGGGGATGCTGGTAACCACGGTTGGGTTTATTTTACTGGAAATTTTTGCCCGCCCGGTAGCCGCTATTTTTAACGGCACGGACACCGCGCTTATTGATATGGCCGGGCGCGTGATACGTATTGTCAATATTTTGCTGCCCCTAGTGCCTTTGCAGATGATGGCAACCACGTTCTTCCAAGCCATTAACCAGCCGCTTAAAGCCGCGTTTTTGAGTCTTTCCCGGCAGATTTTGCTGGTAATTCCGCTCGTCTTAATTTTGCCCTTGTTTATGGGGCTGGACGGCGTATTTTTGGCCCCCGTAGTGGCGGACGGCCTTTCCACCTTACTGGCGGTTATCCTACTAAAAAATTTCTTTCACAAGCACGGCCAAACCGTGTTTTTTAAGAAGAAATAGACCTTGAAACCGCCCCCAAAAGTTCTTATAATTATAGGGAAGTAAAAACTAAAAATTTCATCTGTTTTTGGAAACCGTTTAAGAAACGGAAAGCTGTTGGCAAACCAACGGCATTCTACAGTCCAAAAATAGCCGCATCCAAGGTACAACTCAACGGGAATTGCAAACCCAACGCGTTGTACCCAATGTTTGCCATTGGGCAATTTTGCTTGCATGGGAACTACGGCTGTTTTAAGAGGGTTACTGTAGAAGCTCGCTTAGTGCGGCCGTTTTGTTACGGTTTTTAGGGGCGGATGAGTAAGGAGAGCCTTATGAAAAACAGTAACAAAGCGTTTACGCTAATTGAGTTGTTGGTAGTTGTTCTTATCATTGGTATTTTGGCGGCGGTGGCCGTGCCGCAATACCAAGTAGCAGTTACAAAAGCTCGGATAGCCACTATATTGCCCATCCTAAAAGCTATGGCCGATGCTCAAGAAAGCTATTACTTATCTAATGGTTCATATACGACAAACGGAACTTTACTAGATATACAAATGCCTAGCGAATGTAGTGTTGTTGAAGGGACACATTATAAACATTACTTTTGCAAAGATTTTATGACTGATTTTTCAACCGAAGGATCTGTCAACGCTTCGTATTGTCCAAAAGCTGATTCCCAATCTTGTGCTGCCAAGAGAGACTTTTTAATTGCATTTAGACTCTCTCATCATATTTCGGCACCTAACAAACGAATATGTGTTGTATATAATAATTCGCCATTAGGAACAAAAATTTGTAACACACTATTTCAATGATAAAAAGCCCCTCATATAGAGGGACCTTTTAGTTCTCCCCCTCCAGAGGGGAGAGAGAAATAAGTATATAGGTTGGACGTCAGCCCAACAGGAGCCGCAAGTGGGCCGGGCAATGTTGTGCGTAAAGCTAGGGAATTGTCGGGTTAGCACCCGACCTATAATTACGAGATGGGCGTGCGAACGCTCGCAAGGACGAAAAGAAAATAAGGTGGAGATCCTGAATCAAGTTCAGGATGACACTTTATTTAATCCTCGGGGATGACACTTAATAACGTCAGGCTTACACCTGACCTATAACGGCAACGATTAGATGCTGAAACTTTATGGACGTCAGGTAAAACTGGACCTACAACGACTAGATGCTGAAACAAGTTCAGCATGACGGAAAATCGGGGAGGGCATTTAATAATGTCAGGTAGAACCTGACCTACAACAACAAGATTGCTTCGCGAACGCTCGCAAGGACGGCGTGCCCCCTCTCTGCGGTGCTAACGCACTCGTTCTCCCCCTCCAAGGGGGAGAAGGAAATAAGATTGTATCGCTAAAAAAGGTCCCTCTTATGAGGGACCTTTTAGTAACTTCACAGGGGTGTTTTTATTTTTTGACAATCAGGCTTTTTGCCGTCATATCTGCCGGCTTTTCAAGCCCCATTACGTCTAGCACCGTGGCTGCCACGTCCCCTAAATTGCCCGTTTTGGCCATTTGGGCACCCGGGGCGTCTTTGCTCACGTACACAAAGTCCACCAAGTTGGTAGTATGCGCGGTTTTGGGCATATTGATTTTTTCATCCCACATTTCTTCCGCGTTGCCGTGGTCCGCCGTGATAAACACCGTGTAACCCTGCTTGAGGGCTTCCTCGGTTACGGCACCGGTGCATTCGTCCACCACTTCTACTGCTTTAATGACGGAGTTTAAATTGCCCGTATGGCCCACCATATCACAGTTGGCAAAGTTAATGACAATAAAGTCATATTTTTGGCTGTCAATTTGTTTGAGGGCCTCGTCTTTAACGATATAGGCTTCCATTTCCGGGTGGTCGGCAAAGGTGGCCGGGTCAAAACGGCCTTTAATTTCAATGCGATCTTCCCCGGCGTAGGGCTTAATTTGTTTGCCGTTGAAAAACGACGTAACATGTTTAAATTTTTGCGTTTCGGCCAGGCGCAGTTGCTTGAGACCGGCTTTGGAAATCACTTCGCCCAACAGATTATTCATCCCGCCGCCGTCGGTCATAGAGGGCAAGGCGTTAAACGGGAACGCATCATAGTATTTCGTTAAACCGCAATACACACACGATACGCGGGTGCCGCGGTTTTTGCCCGGGTAATCGTCGTCAATAAACGCGCGGGTCAGCTGAATGGCGCGGTCCTGGCGGAAGTTAAAGAAAATCACGGACGAGTTTTCTTCCATGCCTTTATAATCCCCCAGTACCGTGGGCGGGATATATTCGTCCACCATGGGGCCGCCGTCGGGCGTTTTGAGGGTTTTATAATCGGTTTCCACTACTTCTTCGGCGGTGGTGCCGTGCAACCCTTGCGCGCGCACAATGAGGTTATAGGCTTTGTCCGTCAGGTTCCAATCTTCGCCGCGGTCCATGGCGTAGTAGCGTCCCTGGATGGTGGCAATTTGGCCTACGCCATATTCCTTCATTTTTTCTTCCAACGTGCGGATAAAACCAATGGAGCTTTGCGGCGGCGTATCGCGCCCATCGGCAAAGAAGTGCACGTACACTTGCTTGATGCCTTGTTCGGCGGCAAATTTAATAATGGCGTGCAAGTGGTCCTGGTGGGCGTGGACGCCTTCGTCCTGTACGAGTCCCATCACGTGCAAGGGTTTCTTATTTTTTAAACAATTTTCTATGCACGCGGCAAACGGAGCCGACTTAAATAAAGAGCCGTCTTCAATGGTGTCTTTTAAGCGTTTGAGCTCTTGAATTACAATGCGCCCGGCCCCCATATTTAAGTGCCCTACTTCCGACGAGCCCATATAGCCCGCAGGCAAGCCCACTTGTTCGCCGGAGGCTTCAATTTCCGTATGCGGATATTGGGCTAAGTATTTGTGCATATTCGGCGTTTGTGCCTTGGAAACGGCGTTATACGGGCCCGCTTTGGCGTTGCCCCAACCGTCCCGAATGAGTAATACAACTTTGTTCATAATGTGTTCTCCTTACTAAGTAAATCTTTCCAGCGTTTAAACTGAAATTCATAAAGCTGCTCTAGCGTGGTAACCCCGTGTTTGCTAAGCTGCACCAAAAAGTGATAGAAAATTTGCTCGGCCATTTTGGTATCTGCCATGGCACGGTGCCACCCCTCGCAGTTAATGCCTAACTGCTGGGCAATAAAGCCCAGGCGGTTTTTTTCAAATTGGCCGCTTTTACGTGCCAATTTAAGCGTATCTACGACGGGATATTTAGGAAAATGCATACCGCATTGTTCAAATTCATACTGCAAAAAACTTAGGTCAAAATCGGCATTGTGCGCCACCAGTACGCAATTATCCAGTACCCCCAACAGTTTGGGTAGCACATCTATAAATTTGGGGGCGTTTTGGACCATTTCGTTGGTAATGCCGTGAATCGCAATAACGTCCGGATGCATGGGCATACCGGGGTTAATCAGCGTGGAAAATTCGTCCACCACTTGCCCGGCTTTGGAAACACTGACGGCCACTTCACAAATTTTGCCGCCGCCGTCCGGAGATAGGCCGGTGGTTTCGGTATCTAAACAAGCAAATTTAACGTCCGTTAATAACATATTACCCCACTAAATAAAACCGCAAGCGCACCAGTAAACCGACAAATCCGGCCCCAAATACGCCCAGATAAAACGACCACGCCGGCATATCCAGCAGGCGGATCTTGCGTGCGTACAAACACGCGCCTAACCATACCCCAAATGCGACCGCCCAACGAAGGCCCGGCAGCATCATGACTAAAAAGAAAATCGCACGCACCAGGGCCAGGAGCCATTGTTCGTCAAACGTGGGATAATCGCGCCCGTATTTATCTTGTTCCAGTGCAAAAATAAATCCGCCCAGCACCCGCGTGGCTACTACTAAACCGGCTAAAAACACCACCCACGGCTCGGCAAAGAAATTACCCGTTTCATACAGCGCGCGGAAAGGAGAAATGAGCGTAATAAACAGGCCGTTGGCCAGTAGTTGCAATACAAACGCAAGCGTATAGCCGCCTTTGATTTTGCCGCCTATATCATATACGTTGGCTGCCCATTCATGAAACAGTGCAAAGCTAAGTACACACACCCATCCCGGTAAAAATACACCGGGCACAAACGGCCACGCTTCGGTTAAATAATTGTGACAAAACGCGAAGGCCAACAGCGCCAAAATCGTTATGCGCAAGGTTACTTTTACCGTGCGCTTGGCTTGGCGAAACCACGTAAACGAGTAAGATGAAAAGACAAAATCCGTCAACATCCAGGCTAAAAATAAACGCCAAAATACAATCATACGCCCTCCTTAGGCAACCGAATGGTAAATGTACTGCCGCGCCCCGGTTGGGAAGTGACTGACAGCGTTCCCCCGTGCGCTTCCACCAGTTGGCGGCTGATAAAAAGCCCCAGGCCAAAGCCGGGTTGGTCCGCATGGACTTGGTGGTATTTGTGAAAAAGACCTTTGATTTCCTGCGCGCTCAGCCCAATACCGCTATCTTGCACTTGCACGGTATAGGAAGTGCTGTCTTGCGTGGCAAGCACGTTTACAAAGCCTTTTTGCGTAAATTTAATGGCATTGGAAACCAGGTTGGTAAGCACCCGCTTGAGGAGTTTGGGGTCCGCCGGCAAACGGTCCACGGACAAGTGCGCTTGTAACGATAGATTTTTTTGCGCCGCCGTAGGACGCAAGGTGCCCAGTACTTCGTCCACCAGGGCGTGCAAGTCCACGCTTTCTTTATGCACGTGCGCCATGCCGGCCTCTAAGCGGGAAACATCCAAGACGTCTTCTAACAGGGTGGACAAATTTTGCGCGGCCTCGCTCATGAGTTTTAAGTAGTTTTGTTTTTCTGCTTCGGTAACTTTCCCGTTTTGCAAAATGTAAATGTAGCCTTGCAACCCCATCAGCGGGGCGCGTAAATCGTGCGCGACGGAGCGGAAAACTTGCTCTTTGAGCTCGCTTACTTGCGCTTGCAGACGCAGTACTTGATAATCTTTGAGGTCCACCGTCATTTGGTTAAACGCGTTAATTAAACGCTTAAATTCCCCCCACCCAATTTCCGGGTCCACGTGTACGTCCAAATTACCATTACTTACCTGCGCGGCCGCTTGGGAAAGGGCTTCAATAGGTTCCCCCACCCGCTCGGCAAACGTAAGCGCGCCAAAATAAGCCAGCGTAGCAATAGTAAGTAAAAATAAAGCCAGAATAATGTTGGTGTGGTAAATACTGCGGTAGGCCTCGGACTCCAGTTGCAGAACCACCGCGTAGCTACCCAAAATGGGCGTAGCGGCAAACGCACCTACGTACGTGTCTTGCGGGGTTTTTAGGTTTTTAATAAGCGTAGAGCCCGACGTAAACGCCCGGCGTAGGGCCGCAGCATCAAACGCAGGGGCCGTGCCATAAGCGTTGGCATAGACTTGGCCTGCCGCATCCACAATGTAAATGTGCCCCGTTTGGCCTATGCGCTGGGCTTGAATACGGGCCAAAAAACTGGAAAAACTTAAAATGCCGTATAAGAAATCACCATTTTTTAAGGGATATAGAAATTCGCTAATCGGGCGGCCGGAAACAATATCAAAATGACTGATAGAAAGTTGCGCAGGCGTGGAAGCCGGGCGGGATAAGGCCGGGTCCCCCTGTAAATTAAGCGTAGGCACCTCAGCTAGGAGTGTGGTATCCAGGCTGGCACGGTATTTTTCGGTCCCGTCTTGGGCAAGCACCGCCAGGAACATAAAATCCGGGTTGGCCGCTAGGGCTTCGTTTAGAACAGGGAGTGGAGTGTGCTTGTTTTGAAGTTGCGCCGTTACTTGCGGAGCAAAGGCAAGGCGCCAGGTTAAGTCCTCTATATGCTGGCTCATAGACGAGGAGACCATTTCGGCTAAATTGGCGTGGGTTTCTAAAATAGTGTCTTTAAGGTGCACCTGGTAATACCCCAGGAGTAGGCACAAGGGCACGAGCGGGAAAAAGACCACCGCCAGGAACAATTTAAATAGTTTAGAAAAAATAGACATAACCCCTCTCTTATCATTATAGCAATTCCGGGGCGGTGCGTGCATAGCGTTACTGGGCCCTAAGACCTAGAGCGGCCTAGGCCGAAGCGGACCGGGAAAACAGGTCTTTTTTGAGCGCACAACCAGGCCCTAGGACCCTGGGATTTTGACACGTAATGCGCTATGATATGAGTAAGCAAACGGGAGGAAAAGATTATGACACAATTTGTAATGAACTGGTGCAAAATTATGTTTACCCAAACCAAAGGAGCCATCCGCGTACGAACAGGAATGAGCCAGGAAGGCGTGCTTACAGCGCGTAGCGTGGTGGACTTTGAAGAACCGGAAGTAATTTCTACCGCCTCTTTGTTTGCTAAAAATCCACTAGTGGAATTGGAAGAAAATACGATTTATTTAAACCGTCGGGAAGCCTCATTTGTAAATAAAGAAGTATCCCGCCTATTAAAAGCCAAGCTAACCGAGAACAAACGCAAGAAAAAAGCCGGCATTCCCCTACCGCCCGAGCCCGGAAAAGTGGCCTACGCCGTGTATCAGTAAATGAAATGAGGGGAAGATCCCGGACAGAGACGCTCGGGGATCTCCTCCTTATTTCCCTAGTCATCCTTGCGGACGGAAGCGTGCCCATTTTGCCGTTATAGGTCGGGTGCTAACCCGACAATTCCCTAGCTTTACGCACAACATTACCCGGCCCACTTGCGGCTCCTGTTGGGCTAACGCCCAACCTATAAACCTTATTTAGGGCATCCTTATAGGTCAGGTGTAAGCCTGACATCCAATTAGCTTCATCCCCGAGTGTTAAATACAGTGTCATCCTGAACTTGATTCAGGATCTCAACCTTATTCCTTCTCCCCCTCCCGGGGGGAGAGAAAATAATGACTTAAAATTTATTCTATAGAACTATGTAAAAAACCCCGCCGATTAGGCGGGGTTTAAATATGGGTGTTGGCCCTAGATTAGAACACAGCTTTTACAAATACACCGGCTTTGTTGCTGTTATAATCGTAGGATTGGCCTGCATAGGCACCACCATCACGATGCGAGTTGGAATTACGCAAGCGGAATTGGTACCACACACCGGCGGACAACCATTCCTTAAACTGGTAATCCAATTCCGGGCGGATCGTCCAGAGGTCGTCGTTACGTTTTTTGCCGTTGTAGCTCTTGGCATAGTGCATATTTTCCCAAGATACGGTCAACGCAGCGGTAAACTTGTCGGTCAGTTCGTGAGAACCGTACAACGATACAAGCGTATCGGCGAAGTAACGGTTGGTACCATAGCGGGTTTCTTCCATTTTGCGGGCACCGGACAAGCGAACCACGTCGCGGGTGGTCGGTTTCCAGGCTAAAGCTACATAGTAACCCACTAAGTCGTTATATTTATCAAGACCTTCTTCGTTTTGTTCATAGTCACGCATATCATAGGTTACTTTGGCAGTACCAGTTACTTTAGCAGCCACTTGTCCTTCCACACCTAAACCTAAGCTATGACCGTGAGAATTGTTAATTTTACCTTCGGATTTTTGATAGTCAATATCCGAGTACATATATTCGGCAAAGAAGTGCGTTTTGGGGCTTAAATTGTAGAAAAGCTGGGCTCCCAAATTCAAGCGGTTGCGGTTTAAATACTGCATGTCGGCATCGTAGTAGCGGTCAAAAGAATCGCTGGCTAAAATACCCATGCCGAACATTTTTTCGTGAGACGTAACATACGAGAAATAACCTGTATTGTTTAAACGTTTTTTGCGTTCATCTAACGAGCTGTTGGCCGGGTCCGAGGTGTACAGGACACGATCGCCCAATTTTAATTGGTCATTAGAGATGCCAAAACCGCCTAAGGCTTCCCAGTAATTGTTTTTATTGTGTTTTTCCGTATAGGCGTTGTAGCCCACGCCGGCATCGGCATTGAGGTGCAAGCCGGTGGACGGAATGTTGGCTTTATAATCCGCGCCTACGCGGGTGGTGCTGATCATAGAATCTTTCGTATTCTTATCGGTCAGGTAGATGTTATCATCATAGCTGAGCGTTTGCGAGGCCATAAAGTGAAGCGGTTTCTGGGCAGCGGCAGGCAAAGCAACAAACGTAGCTAAAAGTACGAGTACTGCTGTTTTCTTCATTTGTACGATTACTCCCTTTGTTAATTTTTGCCGAACACAAAACAACCGTGCCCAGCATTTGTTACGTTTTTATTATACTATTTTGCGCACAAACGCGCAAATTATTTTGTGGCGGCAAACACCTCTTTGTGTAAAGCCCAACACAAATACCCAATGCAAGTGCCTAAGGTATTGTTAAACAGGTCATCCACATCCAAGCAACCCCAATGGGCCAGATATTGAGTGGTTTCTACACACAGGGAACAACCAAACCCGATTAAAATGGTTTTCCATGCATTTAATTTAGGCCATATATACGGCAACAAAAAGCCTAGCGGCATAAATAAAATAATATTTAGTAGCAGGTCTTCAATGGGGGTGGCGTGGACAGAATCAAATAGGTTTTTACTGTTTTTAAGTACATTTTTACAGACGTAAGCGGGAAACTTTTTGGTGTGCAGCGCACAATTTGCCAGTAAACGCACCACGTAAAACGGCTCCCAACGTACCCGGGAAACATCCAGTTCAAAACGGTTGGCCAGCGTAAGCCACAAAACACCGCCCCCGTAAATAGAGAGCAAGAGACCCTTATAGAAAGTTTGAATGTTGGACGAGCGCAACAGTTTCCCCCCTTGCGGGACCAGAAACATAATTATAAGGACGAATAATCCAAAATAAAGGCAATGTAACATGGTTTAATTACGACGGAACAAGCCGTGCATATAAAATTTGGCTTGCACGTCTCCAACATATGCTTGTAACGGTTGAAAACAATAGCTTGCACGCTTTTGACCCGTTAAACACTTTTTTTAAATTGTACCAAATCATTTTCCGCTTGGCTACCCAAAAAACGGAGGGACACTTTTGGCGTAAGCTCGTCAATAATAGCAACGTTGAATAAATAAATTTTAGGATATGGGCCCTTTCGATAGGCCAGTTGCAAACCCAACAATTTGGCAACTTGGTTTCGTCTTATGTTACCTACATTCTTTCAGGCAAGTTTGTCACGTCTGACAACAAGCTCTTCAAGTCGCTTTAATTATTCGCAATCAATACGGTAGGGAATTTTATCAATTTGTGCGTCCAATATTTTAGAAAACAAACACCGGCGAATAAATTCTACACCAACACATATACAATAAATTCCTATTACACAAATTACCAAATTAACCAGCATATATGGGGAGTTCCAATACAAATTACTGTGAAATAATTTTCTATACAAAAAAGGCGGTACCGGGCCCGTCCCGTGGATGATATAAACAGCAAATGTATAGGAAGCCAAATAGTTGATAACAGGGGAGTATTTTATCTTAAACCCTCTAAATAATTCAAACAACGCAACGGCACTAATTAAGTTAAAAATTGAGAGATAGGAGTACGCCCGGTTGTGTGGCAATAAGCTAAAAATGCCAGTTAAAAGCACACAAGTCAAAAACCCCCCGCACCACCGCTCATTACAAACGGTCTCAGGGCGATATAAGCGGATATACGCCCCAATTAAATACAGACACACAAAATTTACGATACCATACCCAGCATCGGCCACCGTCGTCCATGGGGAAAACGTATTTATAACATAAAACAGCACCGCGTTAATGATGAGCAAGCTAAGTAGTTGCTTTTGGGTAAGTGCGTGGATGAGTTTATTAAGAAAAGGAATTAGTATATATAACACACAATAAATAACCACAAACCAGCGGTAAAAAATGGTATTGGCAATAAATTTGATAGTTTGAAAGTCCAATACTGGTTTTGTGATATATAGCATAAGAGCCGAAAAAATAGAACCATATAGCAGGAGCATGCTGTATAATTTAACAGGTTTAGCCAGTGCAATATTTGTTTTATTACATGAAAAATAGCCTGTAATCAGCACAAATGTATTGACAGCCATAATACAGGCTGATTCCATAAAATGGGACGCATAATAATTAAATGACCCCGGCACGACGTGGCTTAACGCTCCGCCTCCCCAATCGGCGCCGTTCAAGTAATGTAGGGTAATAACCATTAAAATAAGTACGATGCGTAGTAGTTCTATGTTTGAATTGCGTTTCATTTGTTTTTCTTATCTCTATCCTCAATTAAACTTTTTGATATTCATATAACTTATACAAATAGACCCATAACAACATTATGTAGAGAGAAATTTTGGATTTACACTAGCGAATAGTATTGTTGTTTTGCGTCATATTTAGAAACTGTTCCAAACACCAAATAAGCCATTTTTGATTGCCTGTAAATTGAGACATATCCAAATGATGCTTAAATTCAGGTCTAGTAGGACCTTGCCAATTTTTGAAATAAATATCTACTGGGCGAGGCATGGGCACTTTTTCTGGCACAGGCATTTGGGGGTATTTCATTTTAAATAATTCCCGGATAAGATATTTGGATTCTCCAGCACGGATACGTTTTAAATCTAATGGATCAGCCATTTTAAGACGTTCGTAAGGATCATAATAAGGCAGGTTGGCTACTTTAAATGCATTAGAATAAGAACCATAACTTTCTTCTGTAGCCACAGTATCCATAAAACCAATAAAATCAATAAACTTACCTTTGCGATATCGTTCAAACAGATATTGCATGCTAACTGGCTCGTTGAGAACTTCAAAAGGATCCACATAAATATAACGTTTCATAAAGGAATCAAAAGTCCAATCTTGCGATAGCAGTTTATCCATACCACCAAATACATAGTCGCTACCGTCTCCAATAATCATTAGGTCTATTCCATCTGCCTTAGCTTGTTTCGCGCCCTGGCAAATTTGAGGTTCAATAGAATGGACTGGCCCCCCCTTTTCTTGCATTAGGGAAGACAAATCAGTTATTACAGTATCCCAATTAATATCTACATAATGTAAATTTAGGCCATAGGTTTTAGCATAAACCTGGGCACGTGCTAGTTCGTCTTTTTGATATTCTCCTCCCAAAAAACGGAACGTGTAGGCTTCACAACCTGGTAAATAGGCCGCCAAAATTGCAGAATCCATGCCACCGGAAAGTAAAATACCTGTTTTATGGGAGTTTTTTCGGACTTTTTGCAATTGCTGGCTAATTGCCATGTCTATATCATGGGCTGTACGCACTAAAACCCGCTCTTGTTCTGGTGGAAGAGACGGCCGTCTATAAGGTGTTTTTTCAGTAAAAGAGATATTGGGTTTTTCTATATAGCGCAATGCCAAAAATGAACTCATACAAAAATTTTTATCTATCATCATAATCATTTCTCCTCTTGTGTTTGAATATGCGGTTTTGGTTCAAGGCTCCAGCCACGCACGTCTTTTAAGGCTTGCGTAATTTTGGTAGAGGATACCCCTTTTGTATAGGGGAAATACACAATTTTAATGCCTTCTTTAGCAAAATCTTGCTCGTATTTTTTCCATTTTTCGGTGCCATACCAATCATCTCCGACAAATAAAACGGTAGCACCAAGTTCTTTACAAGCCGTTAATTTATCCATGCTGTACTGAGGTACAGCGGCATCTACACATTTGATATTGCGGACAATTTCTATACGGTCTTCAAAAGGGATCATTGCATGTTTCCCCTTATAGGAAACTAATTCATCTACTGTAACTCCCACGACTAGTTTGTCACACATACCTTTAGCATTTTTGAGCAAATTTAAGTGCCCTATGTGAAATAAATCATATACGCCAGTTGTATAGCCAATAATCATTTTTATCCTCCATTTTTTTGATAGTTAATCAAAAATATTTATTATTGTTTAGTGTGCTGTGAATTTATAAATTGAATTAATTTATGCGATACCATTTTTTTAAATTCATGCTTTTATAAACAATCATTCCTTCTTTCCAAATCTCCAATTGAAATAAGTAAGTTAGGAAAACATACACACACGTTGTAATTGGAATAGCCAACATTAGTTGTATCCACGCCGAAAACGGCAAATATGTAATAGCAAATGCAATAGTGCAACTTGCCATCGTTACTGCATAAATAGGGAACACATCTTTAATTTGCGCCCAATAGCCAAAATTCAATATTTTTTTGGTGTAATAGGTATTTAAAAACATAGCAATCTGTGAATAAACTACCTGCCCTATACATAACCCAAATAAACCAAATGGCATGGAGATCAATAAAATACTAAATGAAATAATACGCTTGATAATATTTAACTTAAGTACCGCCCCAGTGTAACCTTTAACATAGAGCAAATTAAGATTAACCTGGGTAATACAATCAAATAAACATGCAATGCATAAAATTTGTAACAAAGGCACAGCTGGCAACCATTTTTCTCCAATTAACGCCGATATTAACGGTCTTGCAATGGCACAAAGGCCCAATACGACAGGCGCGTAAAGACCCGTAACCACAGCTAAATATTTTTTATAAACTGCAAATAAACGGTCAAGTTCATTTTGAATTTGACTAAAAACAGGGAATGTAACACGGGTTACGATACCGGTAGTAACAGCCGATGGTAAATGAGAAAAATTGGATGCACGCGAATAAAGCCCTAAATCGGCCGCAGAAAACAATTTACCAATTACAAGCGGATACATGTTAAAATAAAACACATCTAATAAACTGGCGGCCAATAATTTACTTCCAAAACCAAACATTCTTTTAAAAGAGGCAACCGAAAATTTCGCCAGCGGCCACCAACGCACTAAGCAAAACAACAAAATAGTATTAAATAAGGCATTTAGCAACGTTTGCGCCACCAAGGCCCATACCCCCGCCCCTTTGTAGGCTAACCAAATACCCACTAGTCCAGATAACGTAACCGCCGTAAGCGTTGCTTTGGCCTGAGTTTTAAAGTCTACGGCAATTTGTAACTTGGTACGGTTTACCGCCCCCAACGCCGAAAGCGGCAATGTAAATGCTAATACACGGGTTACCGACGTTAAAATAGGCATTTTGTAAAAAATAGCAATATATGGGGCTGAGACAAACAAAACAACGTAGAAAAACAAGGCAATGGCAATGTTAAAATAGAATGCAGTGGAAAAATCTTCTTCCGTACGCTGCTGGTTTTGAACTAAAGCCGAGGTAAAGCCACAATCAATGAATGCATTGGCTATTGCTAAAAAGACAGCTAAAATGCCAACAATACCGTAATCGGCCGGCGTTAGTAAGCGCGCCAATACAATTTGCAAGAGAAATTGAAGCCCTAATAGAGAAAATTTCTCAATTGCACTCCATAATGTACCGTGGATGGCTTGGTGTTTTAAAGAAGTCATAATTTAACCTCGAGACAAACTCTCCTCCAAATCCCGGATGATATTATTGGATGCGGGTTGCACAAGTTGTAATTTTTGTAGTTTATCCAAACGGGCTTGGCGCATAGGGTCTTCCCCTTTTTCTAAAACCAAATGTAAAGTATGTTTAAGTGTTTCCAAATCAAATACTGAGTAATATACATCGGAAACAATCCCACTTATACTAGCCTCATAGTTGGAATCAATACATTTTAGGTGAATAACTGGCTGCTCACTTGGAAAAAACTCTACTAAAAAACTACCGCAATCCGTAATGAGACATTTGGTTTGTTGAAATAAGTCCATATAATTGCCTTGTTCACATACTTCACCAATAGTAGCCCATTGGCTATAATAATCCTCCAACTCTTGGCGACTTTTAAATAAACCTTCCGCTACGAATGATACTTTACACCGAGGATGTGGCTTAAATATCCAGTTAAATTCTGCATGTTTTTTAGCATACTCCAGCATAAAATGACCATTCCAGGCAAATGTGCCTAACCGAAGAGAATTTGACTCTACGGAATGATGAGGGGCATAAATTACATATTTCTTCCTATACACTTTTTTAGGATTTAAATAAAACTCTAATTTAGGATACCCCACTGTTTTTCTTGATATTCCTAAAATACCAACACGAAGATGTGCTTGTTCTATCAAAGGATGAGAAATATATTCTCTAAATAACAATTTATGGAAAGTATTGAGATTCTTCTTAACCATTTTGACATCATCTTCAAAAGAGTATGGCACATAGCATGCCAAGGCAAATTTGCAAGTAGCAAGTATATTTTGCTTTTTTGAAATATTCCAAGGTTGTTGGTAAAAAATAATATCTAACCCAAAAGATTTCAAAGACAAAAAAGTATTAGTTTGCGGATCATATGCTTCCACCACATTTCCACAATTTGTTCTGAAAAATTTTTGGTTTCTATAAAATTTTTCACGCAATTGTTCAAGTGGACGATCCATTGTCAATGAAGAGAGTACAATCACGGGCTCAAAACGAGGGTGATTTTTAAGTTTGTCAAAGAGTGATTGGCAACACCACTTTTCGTTTTCAGTAACTAGAAAACCAATGCGAATTTTGCGTGTATGTTTCTGAAATACCCGTGACAGCTTTTTGTGTACACAGTATTGTTGGAATCGTACAACAGGATTTATGAAAAGGAAAAATTGAATTTTACGAAAAAATTTATAACATTTCCACAAGCATTGATGAGAATGCAAAAAGTTTTTAAGTTTTTGTTTAAGAAATATTAAAATGGCAATTTTTTTCATGACAGATATTCCATTATATTATTTTTAAATTTCTAACAACTCTTTTGTCCGTTGTAAAACGCAGACATCACGTTTCATTACTGATTTCCCTTTAATACTTGATAAATTTTACTGGCTAAGTTAAGATTTATACAGCAAACAACAGCAAATAATTTATTTCTTAATCGCCGTCCACTAAACAACAGCAAATAAATATTTTTTTTCACTCTTGCAAGCAACTCCCTATTTATTTGTTCTTTATTAGGGCAATCATACGAAATTAAATCCGCCAAAAAACTAGCGGCATTTGCGGCTTCCTCCCCTCGGATACAATTTTCAAACTCTCCCAAATGGTAATCTCTAGCAAAGGATTTGGCTTCATCCGCACTTAAAAAGTAATTTAATTTTTTGAGATTAAAGGCCTGTTTCGTAGCACTATTCGGATTCATTCGATAATAATATTTGCGTTCATTCGTATAAACAACAACGGAGGTATTTAAAAATGTTTGAAGGCAAAACATTAAATCTTCGCAGTAATACAAATCCGTGCGGAAACGGATGTTTCCTATTACTTCACGGGAAAACAACTTATTGCATACATAGAGTTGTGCTGCTAACTGAACCAATGCTTTTGAAGAAGACAAACATCTGATTTTCCCATTTAATAAAATAGGTTTATTATATACACTACATACCGATATATCTGTCTTATATGTTTGACATAAATTTAATAACGTGGCAAACATATCAGACGCAATACAATCATCCCCATCTACAAACCCGATATACCGACCTTTTGCTACCTCCAACCCAGCATTACGGGCTGAGGATACTCCCCCATTTTGCTTATGAATCACTACAATACGTGCGTCCTTTTGAGCATATCCATCACAAATTTGGCTGCTAGTATCGGTGGAGCCATCATCTATAAGGATAATTTCCAAGTTTCGATAGGTTTGCAATAGCACGCTATCCACGCATTTACGCAAATATTTTTCTACGTTGTGGACGGGAATAATAATGGAAATTAGTGGGGCCCTATTCATATTAACTCTCTAAAAACAAAACTCAAACGGCAATACATGATTCCATTCCGGCCGATATACAAATACAATACTCTGATATAAGGTAAAACATAAAACAATCCCTATTGTTATAAATATACGAATTTTTTGCGGAAAACTACGAACAAATAAGGGCACAGAAATAAAGTTAAACATAGAAAAATATAATACAAGACGCTCCAGCAGAATAGCATGAATAGATATACATTGTAAGCATAAAGAAATCACACTACACCATAATAAAAAGGATAATCGTAGTGGAGAGAAATTTTGGAAAGTTGATTTATAGACATAACGATAAGATATATAACAAAACCCAGTAAGCATCAATTGAACTAATGTATTCATAATATTTGCGAGTTTTAATTCCTCTCCTAACAACCCGCCATCTGTTTTATAAATTGAATAGCGTCCTGTTATGTGTATGATTTGATCCAAAACGGGGGCTAAAAAGATAGATATCAAAATGGTGCCCAAAATTATCCAGACTAAATACTTAAATTTAAATTGTAGGGGATATAAAAAATAGAGAAACATAGTAACAAAAGCGGAAGTATGGAAAGAAACTGCAATACCCCAACAAATAATAAAAGAGAAAAACTGACGTCTAATAATAAAAGGCAAAGACAATAAAATAATACACATTGCCATTTCTTGACGAATCATAGTAAGAGTTGTACCGAATGCCGATATTGTAAATAATAATACAGACAAGAAAATAAAATTGCTATATTTATACAGGCTATACAACCAACTTCCAATAATGAAAATAGAAGTAACAAGAAGTAGTATTTGTGGATTAGAAGTAAATACGGCTAAGAACTGATTGAATAATAAATACCCATATTCCATATGAGATTTCCAAAGATCAACCTGTTGCACGGAAGCTATAAATGTATTTACATACGAAATAGTATCATTCCCTATATTCCAAGAGCGGAAACCGGAAATAAAAGTAAACTCTAAAAAACATAAAAAAACAAAAAATACCTTGGACGGCCTTATTCTATGCAGTAAACAAACCCCTTGCAGGCCGATAACACCAATTAACAAATAAAACTGCCACAAATATTGCATGTTTCCTCGTAATTTTTCAATGTATTAAACATATATCCATTAAATTATTGGAGAATTTTTTGAAACTTTTCTAGTTGCCTATCCAGTTGAAAATGTGTCCGTGCATAATAATACCCCAATTTCCCCAGCTGCACAGCCATTTCCTTATCAGCTGACACTAAATCAATCATACGCGCCATATCATCCGGGGAATGAGCAAGCAATCCCCCTGGAAAGGCTCGCACGCATCCTACATCGGTAGAAATGAATGCCACCCCACTGGCCATCGCTTCCATGATTGACAAAGGATATACTTCGTGCAAACTGGAAAAAAGATATAAAGAGGCCCCCCGGATGAGTTGAATTGTTTCCGGCCGGGAAAGGCCATAGCGGAAAGATACTTTACGTACTCCATAGTTACCTTGTAATTGTTTATTATATTCCAGTAATTTTTGATAATAAACGCTAGGCTGACTACCCACTAAAATCAATTCATAATTTCGGCTGGCTTTTGACTTATAAAATCCTTCCAATAAAAATTGTTGGTTTTTATCAATAAAATAGTTAGAAACACAAATAAAATAAGGTTTATGGTCAGAAGCTGGCTTCTCTTCCCAAAAACTATTTTCTACTGTATTTTCTAAAATAACTCCATTTAGGTGAAAATGTTTTTTAAAAAACTGGTATCCATAATCCAATGGATGCAACTGAATAATAGAATCATATTTTTTAAAATGATTTCTATTGCTTAGGTAGAGCCAACCCCATGTAATATCCTTCCATAATTTATTGACAAATGCCCGTAATGAGCGAAATTGAAACGCTTTCCATCTAAAATCATGCATACCGTGCATATAGAGAACTTTTTTACACGGAAGTTTTTGCAAATGAGGTAACAGCAAATCGGTAAAAGCATTCTGGGTACACACATTTACTAATACATCCGTATGTTGACAAAGCTGCTGCATCAGTAAAAGATACTGTTTACGATTTCCCCAGTACATACTGTATTTGGTGCGCAAATGGATGCGTTCAATGTGTACGCCGTTTACGGTTTCTTGCGGTTTGGTATAGGGCAATATACTCGTAAGAACACGCACCTGATGCCCCGCTGCCGCTAACTGCTCCGCAAGACGCTGGGTAACCATTTGAACGCCGTCTTTATTCGGATAATAGGAGTGAACTGTAAATAAAATTTTCATAAATGTTTTTTTTCTTTCAACCGGCTAAGGCAGCAAATTTTCCATATCCCCCATTTACGACGCAAAGCACGCGGAAAACTGGTGCGTTTTACGGACAATTTATGTAATAGTTGCTCCCAGGGGTTGACATTTTTCTGCCGCGATTTAATAAACTCCGCCGTAATCGGCTGTTGCCAAGATTCAAAACCCATAGGAGAAATCAAATACTTTGAGGGCATTCCCTCAAATTTACGTATCATACGCCGTTTTTGGATATGTACGTAAGCATATTCTTTTTTTTCTATATTATCGCCGACAATCGTATGTGCCCACACCCGTCCGTTTTCAATTTCAAAAATACGTTCTCCGGCTTCCAGATTAAACCCAGAGTTTTGATAATGCGAAAGAACAAAATTAACGTGCTGTGGACTTATATCCGCAACCTTCTGTTCAAATGAATAAATACGTAATTGATTTTTCCTAAAAATAGAATTGATTCCAAAGGCCTCATTTTCATCAAAAGCAAAATGCGTTGCGGAAGAAAATATATCTTTATAAGTAATTTTATGTTTTGAAGGGAGCATAAACGCTTTTGTTATTTCCGGTGTGTTTTTATATAAGCATAAATGCCCTAAGTGTGAAATTTTATCATAATTTTCGGTCGGTAAAAATTTGGAAAGGTCTCCAAAAATCAAGTCCATATCACAGTATCCCCAATAAACACACCCTTGCAAATACTCCTCAAAAATATAACCAAAAGCCGGTTTATAATCGCATAATTTATATGGGGACTCTAACGAAATCGGAAAATTAAATTTAGATTGTATCAATTGCCGCAGCGCCTGAAAAGGCATTTGTTTGATTTGCACGTTTTTAGGCAAGTTGCCCTTGTAGTTATCATCCGTAAAAACGATAAATAAAAACTGAGAATTATTCCCACAAGACTGTGCCCACAAGTCAAACATTTCTGGCAATTTACCAAAATAAGGAGAAAAAATAATATATTTATAGGTTTGTTGCATAAATTACCTTAGAGCCTGCCGATAAAAATAACTGCGTAGCCAATTGGGCATTAAAACCTGTACACAAAAGCGTATGCACGCGTTAAATGAGTGCGTGGTAAGCGGAATCAAATGGAGTTCACGCAATTTTTTGCTCATAGCGTAGTTGCTTTTAAAATACTTCCACCCACCGCGCCGGCCATACATGGCACTGTCCACGCGGGCATTAAGCACAATATCCGGCAAATTACCCATTTGGTACCCTTTTGCCGCCATACGCGCCCATAAATAATAGTCTTCCATGAGATGAAAAGGTTGATAATTCCCTGCCGCTACTACAGCCGCTTTCTTATACATTACCGTCATGTGGTTAAACGGACAACGCATACGCAAGTACATTTTAATTTCACGGTCCGTTTGCGGCACCGTGCGGATTGCCACGGGTTGCAAACTTTCCCCGTCTATTTCTTGGATTTGTCCGCCTAGCACGGCCGTTTCGGGGTGGGCGGCAAAATAAGCCAACTGTTTTTCAAAACGATCCGGTAAGGAAATATCGTCCGCATCCATACGGGCTACTAATTCATGCGTGCACTGCGCTATCCCGTATGCCAAAGCCGGGCCTAGCCCGCCGTTTTTTTCCAGCGGAAAAAGTTTTACTTGCGGATATTTTGCGGAAAAGTCCGTTAAAACCGCTTGCAATTCTGGCGGAATAGGACCATCTATAACCGTAACCACTTCGGTGGGTTTGACGGTATTTGTCAGCACACTATCCAACGCCTGGCGCACCCAGGAGGGGCGATCTTTGGCGTAAACAGACATCAAAACAGAAAAATGAGGTTGCATAACCACCCTTTACTTACTGTGTTTATGGAACCCAAATGGACAAAATAGAGGCGTGAAACAACCCTTTACAGCTGAAAACAGATAGGTAAGTTCCTAGGAAACGAAAAAATAGCCGTTCATCCATAGGAACCTAAACCCATACATAAACAGCCGCTATCACCGCATAGGGCGGTGAAAATGGAACCTGATGTAACGGGCTCATGACTTCCCATTACAAAAGGCTATAACGCGCTATTTTTGGTTTTAGGTGCCTTTTGCCACTGGCAAAAGAGCAGTTCCAACGGAACTTCCAAAAACAGATTAAATTGTTGCATGTTTGCGCGGGTACGCAAAACATTGTTTTTTAGATTATACCATTTTATATGATTCAAAATAAAGTATAATATAAAATAGTCATTGAATACGGGGGATATTATGTTACAAGAAAAATTTAATTGGCTAGTGACGGGTGGGGCGGGTTTTATTGGGTCTCATCTTGTAAAAGAATTGGTCCGTCAAGGGCAGCAAGTAGTCGTATTAGATAATCTTTCGGGCGGAAAATTGGAAAATTTAGCACCTATTAAAGAGAAAATCAAATTTATTCAGGGTGATATTTGTAATTTTGAAACGGTAAAAGACGCCTGCCGTCATATGCATTATGTACTGCATTTGGCGGCCTTAATTTCTGTGGCCGAATCCATGGCCAAACCGCAAGAAACGTCCCAAATCAACGTGCAAGGCACGGTAAATGTGTTGGAAGCCGCACGGCAATGCGGTGTAAAACGCGTTGTATTTTCCTCTTCCGCTGCCGTATATGGCACCCGCCCAGAACTGCCCTATAACGAAAATACCCCCATTGATTGCCAATCCCCGTATGCCTGGAGCAAACAAGCAGGAGCCGAACTGTGCCAACTTTATACCAAAGCCTATGGGTTAGAAGCCGTGGCCTTACGCTATTTTAATGTATTTGGGACCGGGCAAAACCCCAATTCTGCTTACGCAGCGGTAATTGCCAAATTTATGCAACTAGCGGTTGAAAATAAACCGTTGGGGATTGACTGGGACGGACTGCAAAGCCGCGATTTTGTCAGCGTTAAAGACGTCGTACAAGCCAATTTATTAGCCGCTACAAAAGGCGTTCCCGGGGAAATTTATAACGTGGCTAGCGGACGCACCTATACGCTGTTGGAATTAGCCGATACTATTGAAAAAGTATCCGGCCGCAAACTAGAACGTGTCAGCCGTCCCAAACGCCCCGGAGACGTGCATGAGTCTTCGGCCGATATTACCAAAATTTGCAACATAGGTTATGCTCCTACGGTTACCTTGGAAGAGGGACTACGTGAAATGTGGCAAGAACAAACGGAAGTAAAATAATATGACAAGTAGGTTATTTCTTTTTATTGACGCGGTTGCTTTTTTTTGTATCACGTGGGGAGTGCTAAACGCCCGCCATGGCGGACTTGCCTGGCACGAATTTAGAGACCAACTCTACGTCTATCTCCCCATATTTTTATGGGCAACCTTCTTATTGTGGTTGTTCTCGTTTTATGACGTTAAACTCATGCGCAAAAAAATTATTGCCTATAAGCGCATTATAATCGTGTGGTTCCTTACGTTATTAGGGTCTGCCAGTGTGATTTATTTTGCGACCGCTATTCCGCTCCAATTACCCACCCCCCGGCGTATCTTAATTTTAATTTTGCTACTGTACTTTGCTTACGTGTATATACTACGGCGCAATTATTTCAAACTGGATGCGGCTAAAACAAACGTACTCATCTTTGGAAGCAGCCCCACCATTACAGAGCTTGTTAAACTGATGCGCCAAAGCCGCGGGTACCGCATTAAAGAAAAAGAAACGGTTCCTCCGTCAGACAAAAAATATAATTTAAAGCAAATAGATATGGTGATTGTGGGTAGTAAGTTATTTCGGGAAAACCCACAAGCGTGGGACACAGTAACCCGCCAATTTATTGCCCGCGGGGCTTGTGTAGATACTGATTTTAATGCCTACGAATATGTATCACAGCGTGTGTCCCGCGAAAGTATAGAGGACAGTATGTGGTTACTGCGCGGCATTGGAAACCGGCAGCAGCACAGCATGTACACCATGTTAAAAAGAGTGATGGATGTAACCCTGGCTTTGTTATTGCTCCCCGTGTTGATTCCTTTAGGTTGTTTTGTGTGGTTATTTGTGCGCGTGATAGACGGATACCCGCCTTTGTTTATTCAAAAACGCGTCGGATATTTGGAAAAGCCCATCTACATCTACAAATTCCGTACCATAAAACCAGGCGGGACTGAAGAAAACATCACCAAGTGCGGAAAGATTTTACGTCGTTTTAGATGGGATGAAATTCCGCAAGTATGGAACGTGCTTAAAGGGGATATATCGTTTGTCGGTCCACGTCCTATTTGGGGAAATGAATATGAATTTTTAAACAAATATGTTCCTAACCATAATATCCGTACCATTGTTAAACCGGGTATTACGGGTTGGGCGCAACTGAACTTTAAGGCTCCGCCTACTTATTTCAATTTCCGCAACGAAGACCCCGCTGCGCTAGATCCGCATGCTTTTGATGCCGCATTTATGCGTTTGTCTTACGACGTATGGTATATTAAAAATCACTCCATTATGCTGGATATTGATATTCTCATCAAAACAGGGCTACGCATGTTTATTAAAGATTCTCAAGTGGCTAGCTAACATCAAACCTATGAAAAAAATTACCGTACTGTTACTCCTACTATGTAGCACGTGTTTATTGCCGGCGCGGGAATTTCCGCTGTGCCTGTATGGGGTTACTAACCCGGAGGACTTGCCTGCCATTAAAGCCGCGGGGTTTACGTGCGTGCAAACCTACGCCCAAAAGGCCGATACTTTAGCGCGCTTAGCTAAAGCGGCCGCTAAACAAGGCCTTAGCGTGGTGTTTTACCCAGATGCTATCTTGGGCACAAAATATGAAAAAAAAGCCCGCAAATGGCCCATTTTAGCGTGGTATTTGGTAGATGAGCCGGACGTGGCCCGCCTGACCCGGGAGCAAGTACAAGCCAAACATCAAGCCGCTAAAAAAGCTTTTCCCAACCATTCAACCGCTTTAGTCATTGGGCAAGGCCGCACCGCTACGCCTTATTATGACATCCCGGACATTATGATGGTGGATTGGTACCCGGTCCCCCACTACCCGCTTGAAACATTTGGGGACCAAGTAGGCTACATGCGTGAAGAAATGGCTACGCGCAACGTGGCCGACCGCCCTGCCTGGGGCGTGGTACAGATTTTTGATTGGAAAAATTTCAAGCAGTACCGCCCCGACAATGACCGCATTGGACGCTTCCCCACAGTGGAAGAAATCCGTTTTATGAGTTACGACGGAATTTACAACGGAGCCACGGGGTTGTTCTTTTTCACCTTTGATCACCTGCAAAAGCCCCTCCCGCAAAGTGCGCCTGAATACTGGCAACGCGTGCAAACCGTTTTAGGGGAGTTGGCCCAGTTTAAAACCATTATAGAAAAGGGCGAAGAAGTGGAAAACCCGGTGCGCGTGCGCTCCCCGCTGCGCCTAAAAACATGGCAATATGAAGGGCACACCTATAGTATGCTGATGAATATAGACGACAAACCGCGCAAAGTACCGGCCGCGTTACTACAACCGGCTTACCAAAGCCTCTACGGACAGGAAAAAACCAAAAAAATGCCGGCTTATTCGGTGTGGATTTTAAAAAAATAAGAGCTTAACATGGACTCTATTAAAACCAACCACGAAGATTGCTTCGTCGCATAACTCCCCGCAATGACGGAAAAAAGGGTGGAGATCCCCGATAGAGACACGCGGGGATGACGCTAATACATACGCGGGGATGACAACTCTTATCCCCCGCATAGCCGGGGGATTGCTATATACATAACAAAAAAGGCCTAATGGTCAAAAAAGTTGATAATACCGTCTGACAAATGATTTAAACACATTCCAAGTCGTTTGCTTCCCCCCCGTGTGGGGGAAGTACGGCGTAGCCGGGATGGGGGGTTATCCAAGGGAATTTGCTTATTTTACAACCCCCTTTTGTCGCTACCGCGACATTTTCCCCACAAGGGGGACAAATAATAACGGCCCTAACATATCAACTTTTTTGACCATTAGACCACAAAAAATAGCCCCCAGTTACGGGGGCTATTTTTAAAACCGGAACATCTAACGCGGCGCAGAAGGACTTAACGTATCTTCCACGTTTTGCACTGCTTGTTCGGCGGCGGCTTGAGAAGTACTGGTAGCTGCTACAAAAGCAGGCAATTCAAAGGAATCGTCCTCTTCTACCTGTTCAGCCACTACTACCGGCTTGGCAGCCGTTTGTTGCGGCACAGTTACTACTTCTTCTTGCGCCGCTACCGTTACAACAGTAGCTGGCAACATAGAACCCACATCAGCACGTATATCTTTAGCAGATACCGCAGCACCGGCAGAAATTTCTGCCACGCGCCCATTGCCATCCTTGACCTGCACATTGTTTCCTTGTACAACACGGATCACTTGCGTATCAGGTTGTACCGTTAACAGGACCGGACCGCGTGCGGATAAGGTTCCTTCGCCTACTTGTACCCCTTGAAGGTTTTGACCTCTTAGGATAATGTTCCCACTCGTGGTTTGACCTACTACAACGGTCTGCCCGGCGGGAACGAATATTTTAACCCCTGCGTATGTAATCGTGGTGTCTTTGGTAGCTTGCAGAATACGCGTGTTAGTAACTTTATTGGCGGCCTGAGCTGCTACAAACGTAGCCCCCAAACACAACATACCAATAATACATACAGCTATTTTCTTCATTTGCAATGAACTCCTTATTAGTTTGTTACACTAAAAAAGGTAATTTAAGCTACCCCAGAGTAGCCTAATTGCGCGGAGCGGACGGGCTTAACGTATCCTCCACGTTTTGTACAGCTTGTTCAACGGCAGCCGGGGAAGTAGCGGTGGCCGCTACAAACGCCGGAACTACGTCTTCTTCCGTGATGATACCTTCTTCTACAGCGGCTTTGGCTTCTTCTTTAGCCATTTCTTTCATTTCAGTAGCTATGTTGGAATTTACTTCTGCATTCTTAGCAGAAATTGCGCCGCCTTGTCCTACCGTGGAACTACGACCGGCCGCATCCACAACCGTCAACGCTTCGCCTTTATTTAAGAAAGCCACTTGGGCACCGGGCCGATAAGACATAACGGTGTAACCTTTCGTATAGACGGAAGCATCATTGATTTTTACATTGTTCAGGTTTAAACCACGTACTACAATAGAGCCATTGTCGCGTTTACCAATAATTACGGTTTGGCCTTGAGGCACAGAAATTCTTGTTCCGTCCATATTGACAACAACCGGGCCTTGTGCCAACTTGGAATTTTTAATTTTGGTAGCAGTTAAGCTAGGAACAGCCGCTACCGCAAAAGTGCTACCGGCAAACAACAAAGCACCGACTACTGCAATTAATTTTTTCATGGTACTACACTCCTTAATTTACTTAATATATCTGTTACTGGCGTAACGCCAATGAATCGTGATGCTTATGATAAATTTTACCACCCTTACAGGCTAGTAAAATTTACCCCCAGAGGGAGGAATCGCCTTCCGGTAAAAATCCTGACGGATTTTTCCTGCAGGCCGGGCTCGCGGTTTTTGCCTTGCTGCGCAAACAAAAACATCGCTGCGCCTTTCGAATCCCGACGTGACACAAAGCAGTTTGTGTCACTCCACTCTTCGATAAATTTTACCACCCTTACAGGCTAGTAAAATTTATCGGAGAGGGAGGGATTCGAACCCTCGATACGGGATTTAACCCGTATAACGGTTTAGCAAACCGCCGCTTTCGGCCTCTCAGCCACCTCTCCAATAACTACGTCTATTATAACAAATTTTAAAAACTTTGCTCAAGCCCTTTTTTTAAAGGCGTGAATTTTTGGCCCGTCAAGGCAATCCATTTATCACTGGAACAGATCCAATGCCCCGGGATAATGGCCTCGGCTACTTTATCATAATTTAACGCCGGGGTAATGCCACTCAGACGCGCCACTAGTTCATACCCAAACGCCGCTGTGCGCATCAGCCACACCGGGGCCGCCGGCATATAGGGTTTACTCACGTGCATGGCCTTAGCCATTTGCGCAATAAAATAGTCCCACTTATATACGTGCGGTTCCGCCACAAAATAAGTTTGGCGGTTGGTTTCCGGGCGGATATAAGCCTGATAAAGTGCATCCACTAAATCTTCTACATACACAAAACTAAAGTACCCTTTCCCGGAGGCATTCACCATAAAACCGCGTTTGACCCACGATGCAATTTTAGATACGCCCGAATCATTCTTTCCATACACAATCGGCGGGCGGATAATGGTGCGCTTTATGCGGGGACGCAACTGACGTACGGCCTTTTCCCCCAATAACTTGGTGCGTCCATAATCGGACACTGGGAGAGGCGCATTTCCTTCCCGGCGGGGACGCTTTACGCTTTTAGCGTATCCGCTGGCCGCCAAACTGGAAACATGCACAAACGTCTGCACACTGCGCGTTTTATTGGCCGCGGTGACTACGTTTTGCACCGCTTTGACGTTGCCTTTTTCAAAATCTTTATAGTTAAAGCCAAAGAGCGTACCGGCCAGATTAAATACGCCCTCACAATCTAGCATGGCTTTGCGGATGGAGTGCATATCGTTATAATCGGCCTGCATCAGTACCACATTTGGGTTGGCCGGTTGTTTTTTGGGAGTGCGGCGCGTTAAAATGCGTACTTGGTACCCTTCCCGCACTAAACGGTCGGTCAAGGCACGGCCAATAAATCCATTTCCCCCGGTAATTAAAATAGTTGGTTTCATTCTTCTTCCACCACCACTTCTAATTTTTGACGGGCTTTTTGGGCGGCTTTCTTAGCGGCCTGGGCCGCCTGTTTTTTGGCAGCTTCTTCAGCCGCTTGTTTAGGATCTTGCTGGTGAATAAAGTTCTGTTCACTGCGGGCATTACGTTTATCAAAAGCAAAATTAAAGGTAAATTTATCTAACCCGCGCTCAATATCTGCCCCGGTAGGAAAGTCCCCATATTTAAGTTGATTGATGGGAGACACTTTTGACTCTTGCGGGAAATACCACAATAACGAAGCCATAATCCCCACAAAAAGCACAAAACTTAAAAAGCGGTTAATCCCTTCATAACGGTACAAACCAAAAATACTGCCTACCATGGACATAATCAAAATAACGGCAGCCCATACTAACACAATCGTCCCCGCAAAGGTCCATCCGGCCACTCCATAATCCGGGAAACAAATCATAACCAGTACCACACACAAAAGAAGCATAAAAAAACGACTAATTCCTAACATAATCATTTCTCCTGTTTAAATTCTACACTAACCGTCAGTTCATCTTTTTCGTAATACATGGGCAACGGTGCAAACGGCCCCGCGTTAATAACAGCTGAGGTGGCCGCAAAATCAAAGGAATCATCCTTAGAAGATCGTTCCACTTGTAAATCTTTTATCTTACCGTCCCGCGCAATCGCAAAAGACACTAAAGCGGAAAGTTCATTACCCGCCGGGCGGCGTTTTTCCCACTCTACCCACAACGAGTTACGCACTTGCGTAATATACCACGGATACGGGAAATTGGCAAAATCCGTAGTAATATTGCCCCCGTTAAATTCCCCCTCCGTAGAGGCAGACGGGGCCTCTTCTTCATCCGCTAGTACGCTAGGGGCTTCTAAAGGAGCGGCCACAGGGGCTTTCTTTTTTTCCTGCTTTTTAGTAGAAATTTCTGTTTTGGAAACGTAGGCTTTCTTACTAGTCTTTTCCGGGGCAGGCTTTACTACTGCTTCATCCGCCGGGGCCGGGGCTTTTACCTGCGTTTTAGCGGGAGCTGCCGGAGCAGTAACCGCCTGCACTTTGCCCGTGCCGATAAAGTCAATCGTGTAGGTAGCACTCGGTTTTTTAACACCCGGTGCTAAGAGTAAGAACACACATAAGGCGGCTAACGCATGCAATCCGCCGGAATAAACTAAATACCAATTCATCAGTTTTTAGACAATACACCAATGCCCAACTTGGCAGCCCCTAATTTTTTTGCAATATCAAACACATCTACCACTTGTTGGACCGGTACGTTTTTATCTGCTTCCACTAAAATTGTTTTTTTGTTTGCTTTCCCTAAACGCAAAATCAGCTCCCGCTCTAAATTTTGGACGGTTACTTTTTTGTTAAGTACGGTAATAGTTCCGTTTTTTTGGATTTCAATACGCACTACATCATCATCTGCTTGCGTGTTAATGGCATTGGATTTGGGCAAATCGACCGTTAATTGCATTTGTACCAACAGCGGGCTCATTACCATAAAAATAATGAGCAAAATAAGCGTAATATCTATAAACGGCACCATATTGATATCCGCCATAATACGGCGTTGCCTTTTGTGAGCCATACTTAAAACCCGCCTTGCGAAGAGTGGCTATAGATAAAATCTTGGGCAACACTGTCTAATTCTTGGGCAAAATACGTAGTTTTGGACAGGAAATAGTTGTACGCAATAACGGCCGGGATAGCCACAAACAAACCCGCGGCCGTATTGACCAAGGCTTCGGCAATACCGGCTGCTACGACGGAAGCTCCCCCCGCGGCGGCCGTATTGGCTGCCAAATCTTTAAATGCGTGCATCACCCCGATTACCGTACCAAACAACCCGATAAACGGCGTAATGCTTCCCAGGGTACCTAAAATAGACAGACGACGTTGGAGTTTGGCCGTTTCAAAATCAATAATACTAGTGGCAATTTTCTCAATATCTTCGCGCGAGCGGTTGCGTTCTTTGCACAAACGCATCAGCAGTACGGCGGCCGGGGTGTTTTTAACGGCTTCCTTGCGGCAGGCGTCTTCCACCTTGGCAAAATTGCCGGTTTGCAAGGCTTGGCGGCAATACGCAATTAAACGACGGGAATAGTTGATAGCACGGCGCAAGCGGAAGTAGCGTTCCAAAATAACCGAAATAGAATAGACCGAAAGCAAAATTAAAATAATTAAAATCGGTCCCCCGGCTGCTAACAGCTCCCGCACGTTTGAAATGTTTGAAAAGTCCATAAGTTTCTCCTTACCCTTTTAGTAAAATAATACAAATCTGTACTACAATGTTGGCCAGTAACCCGGCCGTTACGTCGTCAAACACGACCCCAAAAACATTTTCCATTTTGTCAAAGGTCTTTACCGGGGCGGGTTTAAGCGTGTCAAAAGTACGAAACAGCACAAACGCCGCCAGTAAATACGTCCCCTGACGGGGTAAAAAAGCCATGGCCGTAATATACCCGGCCATTTCATCAATGACAATCTTAGGATTATCATGGCCCGTGTAACCCTTAAATTTTACTTTTTTGCATACCCATACAGCAAGTACCCAAAAAAGTAACATATAGATTAAATACAATACAGGGTCTTGCGGTGCAAGCAGCACCAGTGGGATGCCCCACAAAGTGCCTAAAAAGCCCGCCCCTGTATTTTTTTTAAATTTGATAACCTTGGTGGGCAGATAACTAATAAACAGCCCGGTAGCCAAGGCTTGCCAAATTACTTGCATGGCAAACTCCACGATTTTTTAAGTAAATCCCAGTTATTACGCAAGTAAGAAATGGCACTGATCCACGTAATTACCGCGGCAATAGCGGTAACCGTATAAGGGAATTTGATAAGCGTAATAAATAACACACAGCATACTTTTTGGGCCGGACCGTGCAGCAGCGTACACAAGTGCATGAGCACAATGACAAAGAAAATGACCCCAATAGCTGACATTTGCACCACGGTTTTGAACTTGCCCCAACGTTCGGCGGCCATTACTTTACCGTCTAAAGCGGCAATAGCACGCAAGTTGGAAACCATCAGCTCGCGCAGTAAAATCAAAAACACGGCCCAGATCGGCACGTTTAAGGGTTTAATGGCTACAAAGGCAAAAAACGCCGCAATCACTAAAATTTTATCCACAAACGGGTCCACAATCGCACCGAAAGGAGTAATGGTGTTCGTTTCGCGCGCAATTTTTCCGTCCACCCAGTCGGTACTGGCGGCTAAAATAAAAATAGCCGTGGCAATAAAACGCGCCCACCAAAACGGCAGTAAAATAAACCCAAACATCACCAGGGCCAGCCCCGCACGCAGCAACGTAATTTTATTAGCTAAGGTCATCATTTAAAAAGTCCTCCGGCGCGGAAGGTATCAAACGCAAGCGGTTGGTTTTTTTGCGTGCCACTTAGCACCGCTTCCGTTTGCATTAAGTCCGCTACGATTTTAATTTTTGTGGGGAAATAGTCCGCTGGGTCCAATGTCAAATAAAGCGTATAGTTTTCCCCCTCCTTAGGAGTCAATTCCAACAAGTACGGCTCTTTTAATACCGCATTGTGCCGCGCCAAAAGGGCGGTATAATTGCCAAAATCAAACAATGCCTGGTTGGGTTGGCCTTGTTGCCACTCTGCCCAAGACACCGTGGTAATTTCGCGGCCTTGGCCGTCCAAAATCAAGATTTTTTGCTTGTCCGTAACGGCCGACTGGTCTAGATGGCCTTCCCCGTCGCCCGTATCTAAACGCAAGAGGTTTTTGTCTTTATCGTAATACAAAACGCCCACGGATTTGCTCACGGGGACTCCGTCATACTGAGCCGTTTGCGTAAAATTGGTTTTTAAAAACTGGAGCTTTTTATCCCACGCTTTTACGCGGTTGACAACCTCGCCCGGATACAGCGTTTTAGCGGGGGCCGGCTTAGCAGCTGCCTTAGCGGGAGCAGGAGCCGCGCTAGGTTGCGGGGCCGTAAGCGGGGCCGACACAGCAATTTCTTCCACTATTTCCGGCTCTGCCACAGGATCTGAGGCGGGAGTTTCTTCTTGGGAGTTGCACGCAACAAACAACATGCACCCCCCCAACATAACAGATAGTTTACTTATAAACGGTTTCATATTCGGGTTCTTTATAATCCTTTTGATAGGGCAAGCTATTCATTTCCTCAATGCCGCTATCAATTAAATCGTAGTGAATTTCCCACCGGTTGGAGCCTTCGGGTTTGGTAATAAAGCCGCGCATTTCCAGCACGCTAAGCATATTGGTAGCACGGGCCGAGGAGCCAAAGTGCGCTTTGAGCAAATCTTGCGATACGCGGCGGCGCTCTTTAATCAGTTCCAACGCTTGCAAAATTTCTTCGGGCTTCGTTCCTAGCCCGTCTTGCGGGCGCATACCGGGCTGTTGTTCCTGCACAATTTGCACGGGATAATCCGGCCCGCCCTGGGCACGCAAAAAGTTGGCAACCGCGGTAATTTCTTCCGGCGACACGTACGCCCCTTGGATACGTAGCGGCGTTTGCGTGGACGAGTCCAACAGCAGCATATCCCCGCGGCCCAACAGATTTTCCGCCCCGACCGAGTCCAAAATTACCTTGGAATCAATGCCCGAGGCCACCTGGAGGGCAATACGCGAGGGCATATTGGCCTTAATAATACCCGTAACTACCTTAACAGACGGGCGCTGGGTACATAAAATGAGGTGAATCCCCATCGCGCGGCCCATTTGCGCCAAACGCTGAACGGAGTCTTCAATGGACGCTTTGGTTTGCAGCATTAAATCGGCCATTTCGTCAATGATTACAAAAACATAGAACATTTTTTCTTCGTTATTGGCGGTGGCCCAATCGTTATACCCCTCAATGTTTTTAACCTTGGCCAGTTGGCACATATCCAAGCGTTTTTCCATGACTTTTACGAGCATTTGCAAGGATTTAGCCGCGTCGTTGGGTTTGGTGATAATGTCGGCGTCGTCGCACGAGGTTTTGGGGTCATACAAATAGGGGATTCCCTCGTATAAGGTAAGCTCTACACGCTTGGGGTCAATCATCAAAAATTTGACTTCATCGGGCTTATGCTTAAAGAGCAGGGACATGATAATTGTATGCAAACAAATGGATTTACCGCTGTTGGTAGCCCCTGCAATTAAAATGTGCGGCCATTTTTCGGCTACGGTAGCGGCCGGGTCCCCATTGGCAAAGCGGCCCAAGGCAATCGGTAATACCGCTTTTGAGTGGGCATACATGGGGGATTGCAAAATTTCTTTCATGGTTACCATGACGGATTTATCGTTCGGGATTTCAAACCCGACGGTGCTTTTACCCGGAATCGGTGCTTGCACGCGGATAGAACGCGCTTGCATACTGGCCTGGATATCCTGCGTAAGGGCGGTAATGGAGGACATTTTGACGCCGGAATCGGGCTGAATTTCGTAACGGGTAACAACCGGGCCCGGCGACACCCCTGTCACATGTGCGCCAATTTCAAAACTTTTTAAGGTGTCTTCCAAGCGTTTAGTAGCTTTGGCAATTTCCGCGTCTGACGGGCCCACTAAGCCGTCCCCCACGGGGTCATTAAGCAGGGAAAGGGAAGGGAGCTCAAAGGTGGCCGGGTCAAATTTTTTAACTTCGTTAGACGTGTTTTGCTCCGGCGCGGATTCTTCTTTTACGGCTTTTTTGGAGGGTTTCGCTTCGCTGCGGGGCAGTTCGGTAATAGGTTCGGCTACCGGGCGGCGGATTTCCGGCAGTTCGTGCACTTCTTCGGCCACCGGGCGGTTTTCGGCCTGCTCGGCTTTTTGCTTGATCTCCTGTTTGCCCTCGGCCACTTTTTGTTTTAGCTCGGCGCGCGATTCCATCCACCCGTTAAAATCGTTTTGTACCAGTTGCGCCAGTTTTTTAAGTACTACCGACCACGGAATCGCTACTAAAATGTGTATCCCCACTAGGATAAACGCCAAGGAAAATAAGGCCGCCCCTACAGAGCCGACCACTCCCTTCAACGCAAAAAAGACTTTTTCCCCCACCAGGCCGCCGGAAATGAGCGAATCGGTAAAAATTTGGCGCAAGCACGTGCATACACTGGAAAACCCGCTCAGCGTAATTACGGTGCCCAGTAAAAAGAATAAAAACGACGCACTTTTATTGCGAATGGTCTGCACCAGCCAATAGCCTAAGAATAACGGCAACAGCCCGGCAGACGCACCTAAGAGTTGGCGTAGTTCTTTGGCAATAGACCCGCCTAATTTGCCGCTAGAGGCGTGAAACCACAAAATAGCGCACAGCCACACACACAGCGTACCCACTAAAATATAGAGGGCCGTGCGCAACCAAGCGTAATTTTGCTTTGGGGTGGATTTCTTTTTTGTTTTTTTGTGCGTATAGTAATAGCGCGGCATATACGCTTATTTTACATTTTTTAGGGGCCCGTGTATAGAAAATTTTGGCCCGTCCGTTTTGTGCTTGAGTGCCGTACTTATGCTATAATGTAGGTAGAATTTTATGTTTTTGGATAGACGAGTTGTCAAGTGAATCCAAAACCGGACTTGAGGTTTAGCCGGGGTCAGCTGCCCCAACTACACCGAACGCTTTCCACGCACGTGGAGGGCTACGGCTGTTATGTTGGGCACATCACTTGACACTCAATATAAGAGCCGTTTTTATGGATGAAAATGTCAAGCAAATCCTGCGTAAGCTAGACCAGGTAGAACGTGAATTAAAAAAATGTGAGCGCCGCTTATACGAAATTGGCAACACCCCAACGACGTGCTATTTTGGGGTTCCCCTCCAAGCGCGCGAGCATTTTGAGGGCTTACACGACGCCATAGACCAAATGCGTTGGCAATTGGGCGTAGATACACTGCCCCCGGAAGGCTGATTTTACAAATTTAAATGACCAGAACGTCCTATTAGCGGAAAAGTGGGTCCCTATTCCCCGGCTATTTTGTGCAGATAGGCGTGAAGTTTACTAAGGGTTTCTTTGCTCACCGTATGTTCCATTTTGCAGGCGTCTTCTTCGGCCGTTTTGGGGTTCACGCCCAACACTTGCTCTAAAAACCGCTTGAAAATAGCGTGGCGTTTTTTAACATCTTCTGCCGCACGGCGGCCTTTGGCTGTGAGCGTAATGCCGCTATACGGGGCGTGCGTGACGTACCCCTCTTGCGCCAGGGCTTTCATAGCACCGGTTACACTAGGGGTTTTAACCCCCAACATGTCGCGGATATCACTCACACGGGCCATGCCGTTTTCGTCGGCACAGAACGAAACGGCTTCTAAATAATCTTCCATATTCGCGGTTAGCTTCATAGTTGTAGTGTAACATATTTTGGCCTAAAAAGGGCCTTGCAATTTTGCGGAAAGAGTGTTAGAGTAAGGACATAGGAGAAACTATGAACACACAAACGTATCTGAGCCAGTTTTTAGAAAATCTACACACCCGCAATTCAGGGCAACACGTATTTTTACAAGCCGTTAATGAGGTTGTACACACCCTAGGGCCCGTTTTAGAACAAAACCCGCACTACGTAAAAGAACGCATCTTGGAACGCATTACCGAGCCGGAACGCACGATTGTATTTCGGGTGCCGTGGCGTGATGATAAGGGCGAAATACACGTCAACCGCGGTTTTCGGGTGCAATTTAACAGTGCGTTGGGGCCCTACAAAGGGGGCATCCGCTTTCACAGTTCGGTAACGGCGGACTCGCTCAAATTTTTGGCGTTTGAACAAACCTTTAAAAACAGCCTTACCACCTTGCCTTTAGGCGGCGGGAAAGGCGGCAGCGACTTTGACACCCGCGGTAAGAGCGACAACGAAGTCATGCGCTTTTGCCATGCCTTTATTGACGAACTGTACCACCATATTGGCTATCACACCGATATCCCCGCCGGGGACCTGGGGTGCGGCGCGCGGGAAATTGGGTATATGTTTGGCCAATACAAAAAACTAACCAACGATTTTACCGGCGCGTTTACCGGTAAAAAACCTAACTGGGGCGGCAGCCTCTTGCGCCCGCAAGCTACCGGCTACGGTGTGGCGTACTTTGCACAAAATATGCTCGCCACGAAAAATGACGGCCTAGAAGGGAAAACTTGTCTTATTTCCGGGGCGGGCAACGTGGGCATTTACACCATAGAAAAACTGACCGAACTGGGGGCCAAGGTAGTAGGGTTTATGGACTATGACGGCAGTATCTATGACAAAGACGGGGTAAACGAAGAAAAACTGGCCTATCTAAAAGATTTAGTGTTTAAACGCCGCGGCAGCATTAAAGAATATGCGCAAAAATTTCCGCAGGCCCAGTTCCGCCCGGGCCAAAAAACGTGGGATATCCCGTGTGATTGCGCGTTCCCTACTGCGTGTGAAAATGAACTCAACGGCGAGGACGCCAAAACCCTACTGGAAAACGGATGTAACCTGGTGTGCGAAGGGGCCAATATGCCCTCTACCCCACAGGCGGTGGAACAATTTAAACAGGCGCATATTCTCTATTCCCCCGGCAAAGCCTCTAACGCAGGCGGCGTAGCGGTTAGCGGGCTTGAAATGACCCAAAACAGCATGCGCATTTACTGGACGGCGCAAGAAGTGGACGATTACTTAAAACGCATTATGCGCAACATTCACGAAAGTTGCTTGACCCATGCGGCCCAGTTTGCCACCGCCGGCGACTATGTAGCCGGAGCGAACATTGCGGGATTTTTAAAAGTGGCCGACAGTATGATTGACCAAGGGCTTGTGTAACAAACAGCGTGAAAAAATGCGTGGAAGATCCCCGACAGAGACACGCGGGGATGACGACTCATAATGTCAGGCTTACACCTGACCTATCATGGCGAGATGGGCGCGCTATGGCTTGCAGGAAGAGATAGGGGTAGTGTGCCCCCCCTCTCTGCGGTGCTAGCGCACTCGTTCTCCCCCTCCAGGGGGGAGAGAAACAACATCACCGGGTAATATAGAGGATAAGATGATTTTTCAAAACCGAGGGCAGTTTGGCGGACAAGTTGCCCGAAGGCGTAGCAGCGCTACGTCGAGTTGGCAAGTCGGTTTCAAGGTGCCCAAATGTGGCAAATGGTTGCCCGGAAAACGGACAGGGCTTCAAAGACTTTATGTCTTTGAAGCCCTGCCGTTAAAAATGTAACATCACCGGAAAGTTGTTAATTAAGCGGGATGGTAAACCAGAAGGTACTCCCTTGCCCCAGCCCCGCACTCTCTACGCCAATCTCCCCCTTGTGCGCTTGGATAATTTCCTGCGCAATGGAAAGACCTAAGCCCCAACCTTGTTTCTTGGCGGTGCGGTCAATGTCGGACTGGTGGAATTTTTGGAAGATTTTGTCTTTTTCGCTATGCAGTACGCCGGGGCCGTTGTCAATCAGCTTAAAGTGTAATTGATCGTCTTGCACATAAAAACGCGCCTCAATGCGCCCGCCCTGCGGGGAAAATTTAATGGCGTTTCCCATTAAATTATTGACTACCTGCGAAATGCGGAAGCGGTCCGCCACTACGGTAACTTCTTCGGGGTATTCATACATCTGTAAAAAAATCCCTTTTTTCTGCGCGTTGACGTTTTGCAAGGCTACCACGTCGGTCAGTAATGCGTTAAAATTAAAGGGTTGCTTGTCCATACTAAACTGGCCCGATTCTATGCGCGAAATGTCAATTAAATCAGCCATGAGCATATTCATATTGTCGGTAGCTTTTAAAATGTTATTAAGCGCGCGTTGGTCGGAGTCCCCCCCCGCGGCGTTATTGGTGGTATTGCGGTCCATCATAAGTACCGAGGTAAACCCCTGAATGGCCGAGAGCGGCTGGCGCAAATCGTGCGCGGCAATGGACATAAATTTAGCGCGAATATCGTTCAGGCGGTTTAACTCTTGGTTGGAAAGCTGTAGTTTTTCCACCATACTTTCCAGCATATTTACTTTGCCGGAAAGTTGCATTTGCAAATTGGCAATTTGTTGTTGGTAGTTGTGCTCCGCCTTCATAATAGTACGGTTCATTTTACGAAGCACAAACTTGCGCGTAATCCAGTAAGTCCCCAGGGCAATTACCGCCACAATCAGCAGAGAATAAGAAAGTAAAAGTTGGTAAGTAGTCATACGCCTCCTATACAATGGGCGCGCCCAGTGCGCGCTGTAAATCGTTTTTTAAAATGCTCCCTTCCCGCAGGATCCGCGCGGGCGTGGCAGTTACGTCTAATACGCTAGAGGCCGTAGGGCTTAATGTGCCCCCCAACCAAATATAGTCCACCCGGCCCTCAAAGGTTTCTAGCACGCGGGCTTCGTCCGTAAGTACGGGTTGCCCGTGCAGGTTGGCACTGGTGGAACAAAGCGGGTGTTGCATGCAGGCAAGCGCCTTGCAAAGCGGCTCATACGCCGGCACCCGGATACCTAACCCCGCCGCCCCGCGTAGCAGCGCGCGGCCCTTTTCGGTGGGCGGTAAAATGAGCGTCAGCCCGCCGGGCCAATACGTTTGTGCTACGCGCAGCGCACCCGGTGTAAATTGGGCAATTTGCTCCGCCCGCGCCACAGTGGACACTAAAATTTGCAACGGTTGGGTAAGCGGACGGTTTTTAAGCGCACAAATTCGTTGGATGGCACGCTCACAAAACGCCCCCGTTCCTATGCCATATACCGTGTCCGTCGCAAACACCGCTACAGCCCCCTCATCCAAGGCGTGGGCCAGGGCGGCTACGTCCACTTTATTTTTCAAAATCTGTGTCTTCATCTTCTTCGTGCGGGGCTGCGCCGTCAAAACAGTCAATCACAAGCACAAACTCCCCCTGTATTTTGTTTTTTTGGCTAAGTTGCGTTACCAGTTCACGCGCTGTACCGCGGGCGTATTCTTCATATACTTTTGAAATTTCACGCGCCGCCACCACCGGGGTATTTTCCCCTAAGGTCTTGGCAATGAGCTCCAACATCTTCATCACACGGTACGGGGATTCATATACAATAACCGGATGCTTTAACGCCGCCGCACCGGCTAGCAGTTTAGCCGCCTTGCCCGGTTTACGCGGCAAAAAGCCTAAAAACGTAAACGCCCCGCCCGTCAGCCCCGCGCCGGAAAGCGCGCACGCCATAGCGGTCGGCCCCGGCAGTGCTGTTACCGCTACCCCGGCCGCCACGGCAGCTTTGACCAGTTTCCACCCCGGGTCGGAAATACACGGTGTGCCGCAATCGCTCACTAAAGCGCAATTTTTGCCCGCTTGCAACGCCTCTAAACAACGCGCGACGGAACGTTCCTCATTTTCGTTGTAACGGTAAAGCGGTTTATGAATTTGAAAGTGAGAAAGTAGCGTTTGGGTACGGCGGGTATCTTCGCACAAGACCGCGTCGCACGTTTGAAGCACGTCCAGCGCGCGCAATGTGATATCACGCAAATTGCCGATAGGGGTAGGAACCACATATAACATATGTATAGTATAGCAAAAAGCAACCCTTGTTTTTTTGGGGAAAATTGTCTATACTTTAGTATCATCTTGTGAATAAAAAGGAGAATATTATGAAAAGTGTTCTTATGACCGCAGTTTTAGGGGCGCTGTTAGCTATCCCGCACATGACTTTTGCTCAGCGTTCCACGGACAAGCTGGACTCTCAAGTCAATAAAGCCGTGTCCAAAGCGATGGTTGGAACTCTTAAACTTACTTGGTCCTTGCCTCGCTATAACAACGGACGCAATGAATTAGTAACGCAGACCACCCAGTGCGACAAAGGGCTTCTGGTCCCTGGTGGTGTGATTACTAAGATAACTTGCGTTTACCCAAAAAATTTTAGAGGTGGAACTTTCTTCTTGACAGACGTTTCGTTTACCGCAAATGGCGCTAAAAGCCAATCCCTTTCCCCTGTATTTTGGAGGGTAGGCCCAGTCAGCATGTATGGATTTTTCTCAAACAAGGCAGCCCAGTCTCTTCCAATGAAATGGGGAATGTTAGAGCTGACTTTTGATGGCAGCAGAACAACTATGGATAGAAAAACGAAAGAAATGAAATCCAATCCCACTGTTATAACCAAGCAGTCTCCTGCTTTTATGATAGGCTCTGAGGTATATTCCAATGTTGCAGACTTTAAGAAAATGCTCAAAGGAGCACCTGTCAAAGAAGCATACTTTGTCATCGGGTCAGAACAGATTAAATTATCCAATGACATAATCTTGGGCATGGGTGAAGATTGGACGATTGCTCACCAATAAACATCCTTTAGCTTAAATGTTGACCCGGCCTTAAGAGGCCGGGTTTTTTACATATGTCTGTAATTTTTATATAATAGATCTTTATCATTCATTCTGTAAAAGGACGAACGCAAACATGTCACGCATTTTGAAAAAAATAAAACTTAATACTTTTGCCATGATTTTGGGCATTATTGCCGCCGTAACTATGATGACCTGGGTGGTGCCCAGCGGCAGTTACGAGCGCGTGGAACAGGACGGACGCATGATGGTAGTGTCCGGCACGTATCACGCCGTAGCGCGCGCCCCGCAAGGTATTTTTGATGTACTCAAAGCCCCCATTTTAGGCTTTGCCAATACGGCCGAAGTTATTGTATTTTTATTAGTCATTGGCGGGGTACTGTCCGTGGTAGAAAAAACGGGGGCCATTACCGCCGGCATTGGGGCGGCTAGCCAGTTTTTCCAGAAAAACCCGAAACTGCGCTTTTTGTTTATTCCGCTGGGGATTATTGTGTTTTCCCTCTGCGGGGCCACGTTTGGCATGTGCGAAGAGGCCCTGATTTTTATCCCCATTTTTATTCCGCTTGCCTTGTCTTTGGGGTATGACTCGGCCCTGGGCACGGCGATTCCGTTTGTGGGCGCGGGCGTAGGGTTTGCCGCCGCTTTTACCAACCCCTTTACCGTGGGGATTGCCCAGGGAATTGCGCAAGTGCCGCTCTATTCGGGCATTGGGTACCGCTTTGTAATTTGGATGGTATGCACGGCCGTTGTGATTACGTGGATGAGCTTATATGCGCGCAAAATCCGTAAAAATCCGCAAGCCAGTTTAACTTACGAATTTGACGAAATGAAACGCAAAGAGCTTAAACTCACCCAAGTCCCCGCTAAAATGACCCGTCGCCAAAAATGGGTGCTTACGGCGTTTGCACTGGGATTATTGACCCTGGTAGTGGGTGTACTGAAACCACAAATTTGCGCGTTTATCAACAATACTTGGAGCATTGACCTAATGGAAATGCTACACCTGGAGCAAACCGGTTGGTACATTACCGAAATTGCCGCCCTGTTTTTGGGGGTTGGCTTTGCGTGTGGTATTTTGGGCAAAATGAGTATGCAACAATTTAACGACGCTTTTTTTGACGGTGTGCGCGGAATGGCCGAAATTGCCATGCTGTTGTGTTTTGCACAAGCGATTGTAATTATTGCCAATAACGGGCACATTTTAGACACCCTGCTAGAGTGGATGAGCGGAGCGATTAAGCATTTGCACCCTATTTGTGCTTCGTGGGCGGCTATGATGTTGCAGACGGTGATTGACTTTTTTATCCCCTCCGGCTCCGGCAAAGCCGTGCTGACCATGCCCGTACTGGCCCCACTCGCCGATTTAATTGGCATTACGCGCCAAACCATGGTATTGGCGTTCCAATTAGGCGGCAGTTGGCTCAATTTGAGTATGCCGACCGACCCCGTAACGATTGCCGCTATTGGGTTTGCGCGCATTAGTTTTGGGCGGTGGCTCAAGTGGATTTTGCCACTACTGATTTTGATGTACGTACTAAGTTTTGGGTTTTTAATCCCCCCGTATTTTACGGGGTGGTAAGCCAACAGAAACAAGATTTTACCCTACCCTGCATTTATTTTGTTTGAGCCAGGGCAAGGGTTTTAAATAAAACTAAGTGTGCTGTGCACCCAAAAAGGCACCGCATACCATAAAAAGAGGAAAACAAAAGGAAATGAAACAAGCCGTAGTTCATTCGTTTACAAGAGCGAAACGGATGTTGTGCAACACCTATTTTTTGGTGTTTGCAATCATGGCCACCGTGGCCATGTTAACGTGGGTTTTACCCACCGGGCAGTATGACCGTATTGAAGAAGCCGGGCGCACCATGGCGGTAGCCGGTTCCTTCCACCCCGTAGCAAAAGCCCCCCAAGGGCTGGGCGACATCTTAGCCGCCCCTGTCAAAGGGTTTACCCAGTGTGCGGAAATTATCGCGTTTATTTTAGTAGTAGGCGCGCTGTTTACCATTATTGAACGCACCGGAGCCGTGCACACGGTAATCAAAAAAATCAGTGCTTTCTTTTCTACCCACCCCAAGTGGACCAGGCTGTTTATCCCCGTGTGTATTTTTCTGTTCTCTATCTGCGGGGCTATGTTTGGTATGGAAGAGGAAACGCTTATTTTTATTCCTATTTTTATCCCGCTGGCCCTTTCCCTGGGCTACGACACGGTAGTGGGTATGAGCCTGCCGTTTATCGGCGCGTTTACGGGCTTTTCGGCCGCGTTTGTGAACCCCTTTACGGTGGGGATTGCGCAAAGTATTGCGCAGCTGCCCATGTATTCCGGCTGGGAATACCGCTTGGTGGTATGGTTTGTGTTTACATCGGTAGTAGCCGGGTTTTTTAGTTGGTATGGCGAGCGCGTGCGCAAAAACCCGACCAAAAGTTTAACTTATAAAATGGACCTGGATAAACGTGCCGAACTGCAAATTATTAACGACGTTACGCCCGAAAAATCCTTTAAGCTGACCCGTTCCCACAAGTTGGTAATTGCCTCGTTTGCGGTGGGGATGGTAGCCCTGTTTTACGGGGTCATCCGCTACCAATGGTACATGGTGGAAATTGCCGCCGTGTTTGTGGGCGTTTCCATTGCCAGTGCGTATTTTGGCGGACTTACCGTGGATGAAACGAGTGACGCCTTTATTGACGGGGCCAAGTCCATGGTCAGCGTGTGTATTTTAATGGCGCTAGCGCGCTCCATTGTGATTATTGCCACGCAAGGCCACATTTTGGACACGTTCTTAAACGCCATGAGCCAAATTGTAGGGCATTTACACCCGATTGTGGCCTCGTGGGCTATGTTTTTAACGCAGACACTGCTGAACTTTTTTGTACCCTCGGGCTCCGGGCAAGCCGTACTTACCATGCCCATTATGATTCCGCTAGGGGACCTGGTGCACGTCTCGCGCCAGACGGTCATTTTGGCTTTCCAATTTGGCGATGGGTGGGGCAACCCCATTTTGCCCACGGCCCCGGTTACCATGGGGGCCTTGGCCTTGGCCGGGATTTCGTACCCCATGTGGCTTAGGTGGTTTATTAAGTTAGAGGTAATACTTGTCGGGCTATCACTGCTGCTGCTGATACCTGCGTATTATTTGTGGTAAAAGTTAGCGCCGGGCTTAAATAGCCCGGCGTTCATTTTAATACTCCCAAAATTTCCAGGCAGACATGTCTATATTTTTTCCCGTTTCCGACTTACATACTTTAGCCTGTACAGAATTATTATCCGTAGTCTCCACAACACATAGTTTTTGGCCTGGATAAGAAGCTGAATGAATAGGCCGTACTTGGTAAGCCATACCTATAGCCGAATTATAACAATTAAAATAAACACTGGCATCCGTATATAAAAAACAATGTCCCCAATTATATGCATATTTACCTTGGCTTTTTTTGTATGTATATCTCTCTGTCTCTCCACTAGGCATATCTAAATCCAATTCTTCAAAATTGTTGGTATAATAGCCATTGGCTAAATAGTACAATTCTTCTGCTTGTAAAATACTTTCCGTTAAATTTTTAAGTGTAGCGTAGCGGCTTTTGGTTACCGCCACTTGATATTGTGGCACGGCAATAGCCGCTAAAATACCGATAATTAGTACAACCACCAACAATTCTATTAAGGTAAAACCCTTAATAAAACAACTAGATCCTGAAACAAGTTCAGGATGACGACTACGCGTGAAACCCCCGTTATTTAATAAAGGTGTCATTCCAAACTTGATTTGGAATCTCACCTCTTTGAATATTTGAACAACGAGATCCTGAATCAAGTTCAGGATGACGTGATTTTTTTGCGTGAAACCCCGCCGGGTGTGTTTGTATGTCATTTGTTTGCTCCTTTTTACGTCAGGCTTACACCTGACCTATATGTTTAATTTTCAATTTTTCTGCCACGGAGCCAACAAAAACGGCCACTTGTCTAAGCTATCACAAGTAACCTATACAAACAGCCGTAATCCCCCTTTGTGTAAACACAAAAGGAAACATTCGGCAACAATGGGGCTGCAGACCCATTGCTACCTAAGTACGGCCATCTTTGGACTTGTGATATGCCTTTGTTTTTTCAAAAGCGCTCCGTTTCTTAAACGGTTCCAAAAACAGAATAAATTGTACTCATAGTATAATAAAATTAGATAAGGTTGTCATCCCCGAAAGTTTCTATCGGGGATCCCCACCTTGTGCACTTTACAGTGGTGGAGATTCCCAATTACAACCTTTGGGAATGACGGCATTTAATCACATACAACCCCCGCCGTATATGCTACAATAAAGTGTATGTTGCCGCAGTTAAAAACCGTTTCTTATTTTCAACCGCTAGACTGGGCTGTGTTTGCCGGAGTGCTTGTTGCTACGGCGTGCGCGGCGTTTTACGGCTCGTGGCGGCTCAAAAAAAATAAAAATAAGCCCTCCGCCCTAGATTACCTGCTCATGGGCCGGCAACTTACGCTCCCCCTGTTTGTGGCTACCCTAGTAGCTACCTGGTACGGCGGTATTTTTGGCGTCAATGAAATTACGTTTAACTACGGTATTTTTAACTTTGTAACCCAGGGATTTTTTTGGTACATTGCTTACTTGATTTTTGCCTTTTTTGTGGCCGAGCGACTGGCGCGCTATTCCTCGTTTACGTTGCCCGATTTAACTAGCAAAATGTTTGGGCCTAAGGCGGCTAAAATATCGGCGTTGTTGGTGCTTTGCTATATTGCGCCGGTGGCGTATGTGCTGTCTTTAGGGTTATTTTTGCACATGGTGTTTGGCATGGGTGTACTGTCCGGCATGGTATGGGGAACGCTGTTTGTATGCTTATACAGTGCATGGGGCGGGTTGCGCTCCGTCGTATTTTCGGACCTTGTGCAATTTTTTGTGATGTGCAGTGCCGTAGCCATGGTGGTGGTATTTTCCGTGCATAGTTTTGGCGGGCTTAGCTTTTTAAAAGCCCATTTACCGGCCGGGCATTTTACGCTGACGGGCGGGAACTCGTGGTTAGCTACGCTGATTTGGGGCTTTATTGCGCTTTCCACGCTCATTGACCCCAGTTTCTACCAACGCTGTTTTGCGGCCAAGTCCCCCCGCGTCGTTAAAAAAGGGATTTTAATTTCCACCGTCATTTGGTTTTTGTTTGATTTTTGCACCACGGCAGGGTCTTTGTACGCGCGCGCTGTACTGCCCCAGGCCGAGCCGGGCCAGGCGTATTTCTTTTATGCTATCCAGTTACTGCCTGTGGGACTGCGGGGATTTTTTGTAGCCGGGATTTTATCTATCATCTTATCAACTTTAAATTCGTTTTTATTTATTGCGTCCAATACGCTAAGCTTTGACCTCTTGCGTAGCCGCTTTAAAAACATTGTGGTTTCCAACCGGATTTCCATTTTTATTGTGGGGGCGTTTTCGATTGCCATGGCCCAGTTTTTTGACGAGAGTTTTAAGGAAATTTGGCTAGTGCTTGGGTCGTATTTTTCGGCCTGTTTGCTCTGCCCGCTATTACTGGGGTATTTGTCCCCCAACCGCATTAGCGACCGGCTATTTGTAAACTCCGTGCTTACCAGTGCCATTGCCATGACCGCCTGGCGCATATTGCCCAAGAACGATTTTACGGCCATTGTGGACCCTTTTTATATTGGGGTACTTACCAGCCTTATTATTTTACTGATATTTAGGAAACCCAAACATGCAGACTTATCGGGCGTTACTGATTGGTAACGGGGAACAGCTTGCTCCCCGTGTACTCCAAAACCTGGCTAAACAGGCCGACTATATTTTAGCCGCGGACGGCGGGGCCGACAAAGCCCTGGCGTGCGGCGTAATGCCAAACGGCGTAATAGGGGATTTGGATTCGGTTTCCCCCCGTACCCAACAATTATTAAAAGACCGCATTTTACACGTACCTACGCAAGAAAATACAGACTTGGAAAAAGCTCTTTTGTGGCTAAAAAAACACCATTTTACGCACGTAACCCTGGCGGGCTTTGTGGGAGACCGGTGGGACTTCTCGGTGGGCAATTTACTGGCTTTGGCGCGCTTTGCACGCACGCTGGAAATTTGCGTAGCCGGCAACCGTTGGCGCATAATACCTTTGGTGCGCGGGGCCGCGTTTACATGCAAAAAAAATAAACGCGTAAGCATCATTCCCCTAAAAACGTGTACGGGGGTAACGCTTACGGGGCTAAAATACCCGCTTACCAACGTACGGCTCACGCCGGGTACGACGCGCACGCTAAGCAACGAGACAGCAGGCACACAGTTTAGCGTATCTTTTACGCGCGGCACGCTACTGGTGTATTACGAAGTGTAATGATTTAACCCGACAATTTTCTATTTCGTCCTTACACCTGAGCGATATGGTGTTTATCTACATACAAGGTGGAGATCCCCGATAAAGACTTTCGGGGATGACGACACTTTGTGAATGTCAGGTAAAACCTGACCTACCCAACTTTTACCCGCTCATACGGAGCGGGTTTTTGCTATAATGTAAATACAATTTTATCTGTTTTTGGAAGCGTTTAAGAAACGTAGAGCCTGCGTAAGTAGGTGCTGTTGAACTCCAAAAACAGCCTAATTAGGCACAAAATAAACGGAATTGCAAACCCTTTGTTTTGTGCCGAGCGTTTGCCTGTATGGGCAAACCACGGCTGTTTTGTATGGGTTCATTCAACAGGCTCAGGCTTTGCAGCCGTTTTTGTATGCGTTTTTCCAGGCAGGAAAATTGAAAAAAGAAAAGAGTAAGGAGAACGAAAAATGACATACAAACACACCCGGCGGGGACTCACGCAAACAAATCACGTCATCGTGAACTTGATTCAGGATCTCGTTGTTCAAATATTCAAAGAGGTGAGATTCCAAATCAAGTTTGGAATGACACCTTTATTAAATAACGGGGGCTTTACGCTGATTGAACTGTTAGTCGTGGTACTAATTATCGGTATTTTGGCGGCCGTCACGTTGCCGCAATACCAAAAGGCAGTTTATAAAGCCAAGGCTGTAGATGCTGTCACTTCTCTTAAAGCAGTAGCAACTGCCCAAGAAATATATTATTTGGCCAATGGCACTTATGCCGAAAATTTCAATGAATTGGATATTTCCATTAGAAATTCCGATTTATATGAGTATGGTATCAAGTGGAATGAAGTAAAAAATGAAGGGCGCTATGTGTATGCAAACCCAAACAATGATACATGGCTACCTAGATTTGAGTTTGAATTTGTGCACTCGGCTGACGTGCCTTATTGGCGTGGAAAACATTGGTGCATAGGAACCAATGAAAACCAACAAAATATATGCAAAACGATCGTTGGCGCAACTTTAGAAACAGATACCGGCTTAGGACCCGTAGGTACACATTACCTAATTAATTAGCTGATTATTTATTCAAACTTTTTGAGGGCTTTTTGAGCGTCTTTCCAACCGCCGTCAGCGGCTAGTTGCAGGTATTTTTTGGCTTGCGCTGCTTGGCTGTTGGCGGCGTAAATCATCCCGGCGTGGTAGGCAATTTCGGGGCTGGTTTGTAAAATTTCCTCGGGCAAGGCACGCAGGATATCTAACGCTTGGGCATAGTGGCCCTGTTTATAAAAAATCCAGGCTTGCGTGTCTATGAAAGACGCATCTTGCATAATCGCCAACGCCCGCGCTACATATTGCTGGGCTTCGTCCAACCGCACCCCGCGTAACGCCAAGGAATAGGCATACAAATTAAGAGCCGCCGCGTTTTGCGGGTTTTGCTCTAACAGGGTGCGCAGTTGTTCTTCCAGTTGTGCGTACTTTTTTTGCCCCTCTAGCGCAAACGCATATTGCAAGCGGATATCTTGGTGCTCGGGGTGTTTAGCTACTAAGGGTGCCAGCACACGGGCCGAAGCACGGTATTTTTGCTCCTCGTACAGAGCCACTGCATACAAGTAGGCTACTTCGTCGTTTCCGGCAAATTGTTTGTATGCGTTTGAAATGGTTTTAAAGCTCTCTTTGGGTTGGTTAATTTTGCGTTGTAAATAGCTTACTTGCACTTGTTTGGCGGGGTTTTGGGCATAGTCGGCCGTTTCTTTGAGGTAAGAAATGGCGCGGGTATAGTCGCCTTGTTGCTCGGCCAAGGCAGACAAAAAGAAACCCGCCGCCAAGTTTCCGTTTTCCAATTCTTTGGCTTTCAAAAAATACGTTTTGGCTTTTGGCAAATCTTTTACCATTACAAACACAGCCCCCATTTGCGCGTAGGATTGCGCCGTAGCTTGGCCGCGTTTATCCAGTTCCTCTAGGTCGTGCAACATCAAAAAATACTGATTGGTTTTTTCGTACACGCCAACGCGTAACTGGCGCACGGCGCCGTCGTCCGGGTTTAGATCGAGCGATTTGCTTAACGCCTTAAGTGCCGCCGGATAATCTTGGTGATACGCATATAAACGCCCAATCTCCCCGTAAATGGTCGGGGCCCCCACCGGGTGTTCCCGGGCTAATGCTTCCAATTCCTGGGCGGCTTTTTGTGGGTTGCTCTGCGCTAAAACGGTAATGTATTGATACAAAATAAGTTCATCATCCGGGTCCAATGCGAGGGCTTTTTCGTAGGCTTCCACCGCTTGAGCGTCATTATTTTTTTGCCACTGATAAGCCCCGTACACGGCCCAGGCTTGGGCATCGGACGTTTCTTCGTCAATAAAATCGGCATAGGGGTCGGCCAGTTCCGGCGCGTTAGCGGCTAAGGCCTCGGCCACCAGTTGTTGTTTGAGATACGCCGACTGCGGAGCCCGGTCCAGGACGTTACGAAGCAACGTAAAACGGTCCTTATCCGCATGGCGTTGGGCATAGGCCGCTTTTAAAAAATTGTTAAACAGGGCGGCCTCTTGTTGGGCCTCTTGGCTAAGCGGCAAGCTAAATGCTTGTAAGCTAAGTACCAGTAAACATACACTCCACCCATATTTCATAATTTTTGCTCCATAATAAGGGCATCTGCCCCGTCGGGATAAAATTGTTTACGCACACCGACTGCCTGAAACCCCGTACTGCGGTAAAGCCCCTGGGCAGGCGCGTTGCGGCTGCTGACTTCCAGCGAAATCTGCTCCGCCCCTTGGCTAGCCAATTCGTCCAACACCGTCCGCAGAAGTGCGCGGGCAATTCCCCGGCGGCTATACGCTGGGTCCACCGCTAAATTTAGTAGCTCATACTGCCCACACACGCCGCGAATGGCCACAAAGCCTACTAATTTTTCCCCCTCTTGGGCACACCATACCTGGCTAGCAGGTTGCGCTAGCTCGGCTTGCCACCCCGCTAAGCTCCAATGCGCACTAAACGCCCGGGAATGGTCCAACGCACACAAGGCATTACTATCGTGAAGGGCGGCGGGAACAATCTTCATTGGGGCGTAATCAGTTCAAACCGGGCAGGCTTTAGATAAAGCGGCTCTAATGCGTTGGTTTCAAAACGTTTGTCTTGGCTTAAACGCACCAGCGTGTTGGCTTGCACGCAACATTCTTTGTAAGGGGCCAGGGTAAACGAAGGACCGACCAACGAGTCTAGCGGGGCAAATTCCTTGTCCGTACCCGCCAAAAATAACGGGGACGGATAGTCCGCCAGTTGCGCTAAAAGTTCCTGCCGGCTGAGCCACTGGGGCCCGGCATGTTTGCTATCAAAAATCTGCAAAAAATACTCTTCCCGAAACGCGTGCAAAATAACCGCCAATGTTCCGGTGGGGTGAGTTTCTTTCCACGTGTTAAACGCACGCCCGGCTAGCACTTGGGCCCGTAACACTTCAAACAGCGTGGCCCCGCGCACGTACGTGTGGTTAAGCATGTGCATCATAGAGGCAAATGTAAGCGCAATACGGATCCCCGTAAAACGGCCCGGCCCGCGGATGATAAACACGCGCGCAATATCCGGCAACGCTACCCCGGCCTTGGCTAACAGTTTTTGAAGCGTAGGGAAAAGCAGTTTTTCCTGCTTAATTCCTTTGCGCGTGGCTGTGTAAATTTTACCGTCCTTTTCAAGCGCTAATAAAAGCGGCGAGGACGATGTATCCATAACTAGTGTGCAACCGCTTTGCATAATCCCTCCAAAAGTGCTTGCGAAACACGCCCGTTGGACGTTAGTTCAATGCGGCGCGTATCGGCTTGCTCCAACACAAAATTCATCTCTAGCCGGTCCGCCGGGAGCATGGCGGCAATCGGGTCCGGCCATTCGGCTAAAATAATCGCTTGTTCGTCTTCTAGCATTTCTTCAAACCCTAAATTAAACACTTCCCCCGCTTCCAGGCGAAATAAATCAATGTGAAACAGACGGGTGTGCCTATTCTTATACTGTTTCATTAAACTAAAACTGGCACTGGTGGGCGAGCTTTTGAGCCCCAAACTGGCGGCCACGCCTTTTACAAAAACCGTTTTGCCAGCCCCAATGGGGCCGCGTAAAAAGACAATTTCCCCCCCGCCAAGTAATTTAGCAAATTGGGCGGCCAGGGCTAGGGTTTCTTCGCGGCTTGTGGTGATAAGTGTAGCGGTTTTATTCATATTAGCGCACCGTTTTAATGCAAACTTCCCGTCCATCCGCCAAGGTTTGGCGGTCCTGGTTAGAGGGATCCAACACATCTTTGCCATCTACTACAAAAATATATTTGTATTCCCCGCCCGCTAGGGCAACCGACGTTTCAAAATACCCTTTTTTATAAGCATTGAGCACAATCGGATCTTTCCCCCAACGGTTAAAATCCCCTTGCAGTTCCACTCGGGTTGCCTGTGGGGCGGTTAAAAAAAACTTGCGGTATTTCACTTCGGTATCGTACGCTACCTGGGCAGGTTGTAACCGCTCGCGCATACTTTCTTTATCTAGCGGCACCACATGGGCCGCCCCTTCAATGGTGTTTACCGTGTAAGTATAATAATCTTCCGCCACCGTAAACAACCACAAGACGGCGCCAATAAATAGCAATAAAAAAACCGAAAACAAGGCCCCCGCCTGCTTAGTTGTTTTCATCTAAAAAACTCCGCACATATAAGGTGGCCCCCACCTGTTGGGCTAATTTTTGCAAGGCCGCGGTGTCGGCCCCGACGTTATCTACACAACTTAAAATAACCTCGTCAAAATGGGCTTCTACACATGCACGCAAAAATTCCAGCACATCCGGGTAAGCATTTTGATATTGTTCTTCCGGACGGACCAGTTGGCGCCATTTTTCCGCATTTTCTGCATTCACACTGACGTTTACCACATCTATCGCGCGCCGCAACAACGGGACAATGTCTTTATGATTGATACGGTTACCCAGCCCGTTGGTATTAAGACGGATTTTAAACGGCGGGAATTTAGCCTGCGCTTGCCAGCCTTTGAGGGTCTGCGCCACATAGAGCAGCGTGTCTAAGCGCATGGTGGGTTCCCCATAGCCGCAAAATACAATTTCCTTAAAAGGGGCTTGTTTCATTTCGGCTTCCAAGGGATGGAGTACGTCCGCAGCGGTGGGTTCATTTCCGGCTAAATTTAAGTTGTTGCCGTGGAAATCCATGTTCCATTTTGTTTTAATACAAAATACACACAAATTGGGACAACGGTTGGTAATATTCAAATAAATATTATCGCCAAAACGATACACAACTTTGGGGGATGTATCAGTCATAAAATACCTCTTTTTTATTATACCAATTTGTACGCACTAGGACTGGGCCTATCCGAACATGGGCCTTAAGACCCTGGAAAAAGGCGGAGAATTATTTAAAATAGAAAATAAGAGAACTATGAAAAAACAGATTGTGTTGTGTTTTTGTTTGCTAGCTTGTCTGCCCGCCACACTGGCCCAACGATTGCCTGCCAAATGGATGCCCTGGAGCAAAGAGTCCGTGCAACACTTGCAGGGCACCCGCGCGCTGCAAAACATCAATATCAGCCGGCAATTGGAAAGGCGCCTGAGCCAATCCTACCGGCAAGCGAAGCAAATTCACAGCCAACTTCCCCTTGGTTATACGCCTATTATGGGGGAGCCCATCCAACAAGTTTTTCACCCCGAAGAATTAGACCCGGCCACATTATACCCGGACCAAACTTTTCTGAAAACACATGAGCAAACTGGACGCTATTTAGCCGCCCGTAATAATCGGTTATTTATGCAAGAAATGAAACGGATGAAAAAAATATGGACCCAAATTGAAACAAATTTACCCCGCCTAAAGCAAGAAGCCGCCGCTACAAAGCAGCCCACCAACCAAGTCCAATGGCTTGTGCAACAAATTGCGCCACAAACTACCCAGCTGTTTATTGGCGAAGAACACGGCTATCCCGAAATTCACCAATTTGTGGCACAATTAGTGGGACAGTTGCGCGCCCAACATTCCACACGCCCTATTATTTTGCTAACAGAATTTTTACCCGAAAACTTTGCCTGGACGCCCCGCGCCAACACCCACCATTTACCTTCGATTTTTCATCAACATTTTGCCATATGGGATCGGGCACTGGAACAGCAAGTTCCTGTAATAGGGTTAGAACTTCCACTGGCCGTAGATGACTACTGCACGGTACGTTATTTAGACGAAGACGGTGTATTAGCCAAACAATCTGTATGGGCCAGTTTAGAAGGGGTACGCTTGCGTAATGAACGTTGGCAAAAAACACTTCAGCAATACCGTGCCAATTTCCCGGATGCTTTATTTATTATTTACGCTGGAGCGGACCATGTGATGTACAACCACCCGTTTACCTTGGCTGCAAATTCAACCGAAAAGCCCTTTGTGGCTATCTTATACCCCAACCAACGTCTTGCCTATGAGCCCAAGGGCCGGTTTGCGGGAACCATGGTAGCCAAACCCGTCAAAGGGCCTTTAGAACGGCTAGTAGATAATTTGGATTTACAAACCCCCATCGTCAAATGGACTTCCCCTGATTTACCTGCTATTGCCGGTTTTGACGTACGTATCAAAGTACCCGTAGATTTAGAAACGATGGACTATTGGTAACACTAGCCAACTTCCCCGTAAAAATAATAGAATATAGACAAGGAAGGGTGGCCGAGTGGTTTAAGGCGTCAGTCTTGAAAACTGATGTAGGGGCAACTCTACCGAGGGTTCGAATCCCTCCCCTTCCGCGCTTTTCGTCGATACCGACTAAGGATATAGTCGGTTTATTTTTCTATGCTCTCGTCGAAGAAAAAATAAAACCAGGGAAAAATCTGGTCCCAAGTGGGGGCGAAAGTGGGGGCGGTTTTTTAATAAATTTAAAACAAAAAAATTTTCAAAAAGTAATTTTTTGAAAAACTGGCCTAATAGAACTTTTTTGGGGTAATACCGTCCTAGAAATGATTTAATATTATTTTTGGAGTCAGGTATGATAAAAAAGTATGCCGTAAATGTGGTAGTTTAAACGTTATTAAATGGGGTAAATACAAAGGCAAGCAGT